>NZ_JBFBCI010000009.1:0-195635 GCF_040683095.1 Sphaerisporangium sp. NPDC051017 | reverse complement strand
GGGACGTCGCGCTGGCCCACGTCGGCGGGCGTCGCACCGAGAGCCTGGAGGCGCGCGACCAACTCCGCCTGATGGGCCGCAGAGGTGGTGGCGAGATCGAGGTGCACGCGGTTCTTTGTTGTGGTCTTGGGTTCTGGGACGGCAACGACGTCGACACAGACGGCGACCGGGTCCGGCCAAACGAGGCCTCCGACGGGTCCAACGTAGGTGGTCACGCCGGGGCTGTAAGCACTCCAGCCGAGCGCCTCCGCCCAGAACCGGCCGACCGCCGAGTCATCAAGAGCCTTTATGTTCACCTGCACAGGTCGCGGTGCCATGCCGGCGATCCTACGCACTCGCTCTGCAACGACATCCGCAAGTACCGTCGCCAAACAGAGATCAACTCGCTCACCAGCCCCAAAGGTCAACTCGCCCGACTGTGCGTTCGATGACCGAGCGGTGGATGCCCGGACCGGAGCCGTGATCGGTGCCACGGCGGGCGATGTGCGGCTTGATGCCGGTGCGCCAGACCAGGCAGCGGCATTTGTCGGGTAGCGGCGGCGTATTACCACGCCGCCGCCCCTAGAACTCCTACAAAAATGAAGGATGAGCGGACTGTCGAGAAGATCCGACGCCTGCATGTCGGATGGAGCAAATGGGGCGGCGGCGAGGACCGGGGGCCTGCCCCTGACCCGGACTCAGGAGCATTCACCTCGCCACCGCCCCGGCCAGTGGGGCGAACGCCTCGTAAAGGGCTTAATAAAGGAACGGATCGACGCCGGGTGAGCCGGATTCCCCGCCGAATCCGTCCCGGTCACGGCTCCAGCGCTCCGCGAAACGCCGAGGATGAGCTCGTTCCGGAATGAGGCTTTCGGTGACCGCCCGGGCTGCCTCGCGCCGGGCGGTCCGGCATAAGGCGGTCTCGCCGCCGTCCGGGGATTCCCGCTGCCGGGGCAGGATCGGAGCAGGGGGCACCCGCTTGTACTCGTACCCCACCTGGAACCACACGGTTCGACTGGTGAGGTCCTGGCGTACGCCCCAGCCAGAGGCGAGCGTCTGGACGATGAGGAGGCCACGCCCGCTCTCACCGGATTCGTCGTCACGCACCCGCGGAACCTCTTCGCCGCCCGCGTCGACGACGTCGACGTGAACGAAGTCGTGGCAATCGGCGAGCGCCAGAGTGACTTTTCCACCATTCCTTGAATTGGAATGGACCACCGCATTGCTTACCACTTCGGACACCAGGAGTGTCACGGTGTCCAGCGCCGGGTGATCGTCGCCCAGCCTCTTCCGTACGAACTCACGGGCCATTCCGGCCGACCTGGGCTCGCCGGCCAACTCGATGACGCCCAGCAATCTTCCCATCCGCATGCGCTCGCCTTTTCGTCCGACGCGAGGAACGCGCTTCTTGGAGACTTCGCCCTATCAGAGTGGCGACGGAGGGCTACGATCGGGAGCGTTTAGCTCGTACATAGGATCACATTTCTGTGAGGAGCCCGTGAGCACATCAATATCGTCAATATTCAGGTAGAAAGGAGCGATATGCCCCCCATCAAAGACCCACATCCGGGCGAATCCCCGCGCAGCCTCTTCGCCGCCGAGCTGCGACGGCACCGGGAGGCGGCCAGACTCACCCAACGGGCGCTCGCCGCGCGCATGGGCTTCTCGGAGTCGCTGGTCGCCATGGTCGAAACCCTCAGACGCCCACCGACCGACGACTTCGCCAGGGCGTGCGACAAGGCCCTCGGCCTGGACGGCACCATGATGCGGCTCTACATCGCCATATCGTGGGACAAGGCCGCGGAGCACATCAGGCCCTGGCTCGAAGAGGAGGAAGACGCCGAAGCCCTCCGCAGTTGGGAACCCAACCTCATCCCCGGCCTCCTCCAAGCCGAGGCCTACGCACGCGCGCTGATCTCAACGGCGCCCGGCATCACTCCGGAGGAGGTCGAGGACCGGCTCACGAGCCGCATGCGGCGGCAGTCGCTCCTGCACAGGAACATGCCTCCAACGATCACGTTCCTCATGGACGAGGCCGTGATCCGGCGTCGCATAGGGAGCGCGGAAGTCATGCGGGAACAGTTGAAGCTCCTGCTGGAGGTCGCCCAGCGCCCCAACGTGACCATCCAGATCGTGCCCTACGACACCGGAGAACACTGCGGACTGGCAGGCGGGTTCATCATCGCCGAACGAAACGGGACCGCCTATGCCGCCTATACGGACGCACAACCGAATGGACGAACGATACAGAACCGGCAGATCCTCGCGGAACTCAGCGCCACATACGACACACTCCGCGCTGAAGTTCTACCATTCAAACAGTCACTCCACCTCATACAGGAAGCGGTGAACCAAAGTGGGTGACGTCCGCAACGCACAGTGGCGCAAGAGCACCTACAGCACCCACAACGGCAACTGCGTCGAGGTCGCGTCCAACCTGCCCGGCCTCATCGCGGTCAGAGACAGCAAAACCCCGACCACCCCGGCTCTGTTCCTCCCCCCGGCCGAGTGGTCCACGTTCCTGACCGGCCTCAAGACCGGCACCCTCAACACCTGATCCCCTGAGATCCGACGCCAGAACGAACGAGAGAGCCGTCACCCTGCCGGTGAGGGCTCTCTCGCGTTTCCCGCTCCCAGATCGGTCAGTCCGTGCTCGACCTGTGACGGCGCCTCCCTATAGGCGTGACGCGGCCTGCGGCCGTCAACCGGCCTCGGCGTCCGCCGGGATCGCGGTCCCTTTCACGAGCTTCAGGACATCGGCGATGACGTCGACGTCGGAGGTCGTGCGGAAGACGACGTCGGGATCACCCAGGCGCTTGAAGGGCGGTTCGTACAGGTCGCCGACGTCCAGGTAGCCATTCTTGGTGATGGAACCTTCCGTCGCCACCCAATCTGCCACAGAGCCAAAGAAGACAGGGTCGTTGGTTGGACCGGCCCGACGTCGCCGAGGAAAACGCGCTCGCCGCAGTGCTGATGGCGTATGCGATGCTGTCCGTGCGCGGCGGCTCCCACCGGGCCAGAGGGCCGAACCTCGCGCGGA
Organism: Sphaerisporangium sp. NPDC051017; assembly: GCF_040683095.1. NCBI lineage: Bacteria > Bacillati > Actinomycetota > Actinomycetes > Streptosporangiales > Streptosporangiaceae > Sphaerisporangium > Sphaerisporangium sp. NPDC051017. The sequence goes on along the minus strand of NZ_JBFBCI010000009.1, from coordinate 192,616 downwards.
GTTGTGCCTGTCTCGCTGGAACCGAGGCAGTCTCATCGATCATGCTGCATGTTGTAGGTGTGATGGATCCTGGCGATTACACGCGCTTCGGCGAGCTGGTCCAAGTCGCGCGCGAACGACGCGAGCTGGACATGACTGCGCTGCGAGAGGTGGAGCACCTACTGAGTGAGATGGCCTCCGCGGCTGCGGTCCTCGCCGAACACGTGCAAACCGAGATCTTGGCCTTGTCGAAGCGGCAAGGAGTGACGACTCCGGCGACGATCCGATGGCCCGGATCGCCGAGATCCGGGAGAGATCGAGAAGGATCGCGGGGCTCTTCGGCGAGGTCGGCAGGCATGCTCATCGCTCTCAGGTGGCGCTCGGCCATATCTGCGTACAGCACAGCAAACCGACTCCTGATCAGTGACCCCGCAGGGAGTGTTCGCACTCAAGGAGCTCGTCGATGTACCAGTGGGGGAAGCCTGCCGCAGTGGAAACGCGCGAGCGACTTCTGCAGTGGCACTATGACAAAGGAGACCACGGCCCTGACGAGCTGTGGGTCTCCGGTGAGCGGCTGTTGCACTGGTGGGCCTCCCGCCGCGACCAGGTCGCGACGGCCTTCACCGCCCGCACGCGCGACTCGTCCCGGGACGGAGTGAAACACCTATGAAAATCGTCGGCGCGGACGCCGATCGCATCCACAACGACATGTACAGCCAGTGGGCCGAAACCCACCAGGTGGATCCGGCCGAGGATCCCGACTTCCTGCGCGCATACCGCCAAGCGATCGGGCAGGACCCCGAGACCGGGCTATACCTCGACGCCGGAGAGAACACCGATGAACGGCAACGTAACGACAACGCCGAGGACAGCGGTATGCGTGATCGGCTGGTCTGGGGTGAGGGGATGGTCCTGGTTCCGCCGGGGACGCCCCGCCCGCCTCTCCGGCAACTTCCCGACATCCCCGAAGAAGAACCCGCTGACTGACACCGACCGCCCGGGACCGTACTGGAGGAGGTCTGGCCAGGGCGCCAACCGATGCTGAGGCTCCTCTCGCCGCCGGTGGCCCACCACCTGACCTTGAGGATGACGGTGGAATCCGCGCGCCCCGCGCCGAATTCATGCGCGCCGCGACCGAGGAGGCGCGCTGCGCCGGGAAGGTCAGGTGAGGTACGTGGCGAGGCGCTCGGCGAGTTCCTCGGGCGTGATGGTCTTGATGCCAAGAGTGCGGGCCTTGTCGAGCTTGCTGCCGGCGTTCTCGCCGACGACGACCAGGTGGGTGCGCGCGGAGACGCTGGAGGACGCTCGGCCCCCCGCCTGGGCAATCAGTTCGTTCATCTCGGTGCGGGAGTACTCCGCCAGGGGCCCACTCATCGCTCCGGTCACCACCACCGTCATCCCGGCCAACGGCCGCCTTTCTCCTGCTTCCCCGGACTCCACTCCCCCATCCTGCGCGCCATCAGCGGCAGCGGAGGGGACGCCGGGTTGGGTCATGTTCACCCCCGCGGCCACGAGCTTGTCGATCACCGGGGCGATCTCGGCCAGTTCCGCCACGATGACCGAAGCCTTCTCGCTGCCGATTCCGTCGACCTGCTCCAGCGCCGCGGCGTCGGCGTCCCGCACCGCCTGCATCGAGCCGAAGTGTTTGGCGATGCGCAGCGACATGGAGCGTCCGGTGCCCAGTATGCCGAGGGCGCAGAAGACCCGGTTCAACGGTTTGCTCCTGGCGGCGTCGATGGCGGTCAGGAGGTTGTCGGCGCTTTTCGCACCCATGCGATCCAAGGTCAGCAGTTGGTCGCGGGTAAGGGTGAACAGGTCAGCGAAGTCCTCGATCAGGCCCTTGTCGACCAACTGCACGATGATCTTCTCGCCGAGGCCGTCGATGTCCAGGGCATCACGGGCGACCGCGTAGCGGATGGCTTCGATCTGGCCGCAGGCGCGGCCCCGGACGCAGCGCCAGCGTTCCTGGGTGCGGTCGATATCGGCCCCGCAGCGCGGGCAGACCTGGGGGAAGGCGATGGACTGTTCGTCACCGTTGCGCAGGGTGGTGACGGCGCCTTCGACACGGGGGATGACTTCGCCGGCGCGGCAGACGATGACGTGGTCGCCGAGCAGCAGGCCACGGCGGGTGATGTCGGCGGGGTTGTGCAGCGTGGCGTAGGTGATGGTCGTGCCTGCGACGTCGACCGGGTCGAGGACGGCGCGTGGGGCGATTACGCCGGTGCGGCCCACGCTCCATTCCACCGCACGCAGCACGGTGATCTTCTGGGCGGAGGGGAACTTGAACGCAATGGCCCAGTGCGGGGTGCGTGAACCCGTGCCGGCCTGGACCTGGTCAGCGGGCTCGTCGGCCTTAATGACGGCGCCGTCGATCTCGAAATCCAGAACTGCGCGCAGGGTGCCAATCTCCTGAACCCGGGCCAGGACCTGCTCCAGAGCGGTGTAGGAGCGGGTGGCGACCGGCGTGTCGACCGTGGTACCCAGCCCGAGGTCGGCCAGGCGCGCGATGAGCCGGGTGTGGGACAGATTCTCCAGGGTGGGGTCACTGGTGTGCTCGGGGCCGGTCAGGGCGGCGTAGGCCAGGAACGTCTGCCCGATGTGGTAGGCGCGGTCTTTGGCCCGCAGCGACCCGGACGAGGCATTGCGGCGGTTGGCGAACACCGGCGCCCCGTGTGCGGCCCGCAGCTCGTTGGCCACGGCGAACTGGGCCTGTGTCATCAGGACCTCGCCTCGGACCTCGACCGTGATCGGCTCGGTGAGGGTCGTGGGCAGGCCGATGATGTCCCCGATCGCGTGGGACACGTCCTCACCGGTCGTCCCGTCGCCCCGGGTGACCAGTTGGACTAGTCGGCCTTTGCGGTAGCGGGCGGCTAGGGCCACACCGTCGAACTTGGGCTCCACCGCCCAGGCGGTCACTGCACGCCCACCCATTCGGCGCTCCAGCGACATGGCCCAGGCCCTCAGTTCCAGGTCCGAGAAGACGTTGCCCAGGCTCAGCATCCGCACCGTGTGCTCGACCTCACCGGTGGTCACCCCGGCCGCGACCTGCTGGGAAGGGGAATCCCCCGCGACCAGGTCGGGGTGCTCGTCCTCCCAGGCCGTGATCGCGCGCAGCAGCCGGTCGTAGGTCTCATCGTCCATACTGGGCTCGCCGGACCCGTAGTACGCCTCGGCAGCAGTACGCGCCTGCGCGACCGCCTGCAGATAGGCGTCTTCATCAGCCAGGACAGCGGCCGGCACCGTGGAGTTCTCCTTCATGCTGCTCATTGTGACGACTGGCACTGACAGAACGGTTGGGCTTTAAGGATCGCCGACAGGCCCGACAACGGGCCAGGAATGTCAACGCCCAGGCGTTCTCACCACAGGACGCTGCAGTGCGCCGATACGTGGGTGCATCCCGCCGCCTCGAGTCGGTACGCGCGATACAAAGTCCGGATAGGGAGCCATGGCGCGAGGTTCACGCCCAGGTGCGGCGTCATTCGGTGGGAAGTCCTAGCGTGCGGTAGAAGGTGTCGTTCTGAAAGCGTCCGCGGGGGTCGAATCTGCCTATGTCCCGGCGGAACTGCGAGAATCCGTTGGTGTCAGCGTCGCGCACCAGTTGCGGAGTGAAGTATTTGCCCCAGTGCGGTCGGCCGCCCAGGCCGTACAACAGGCGCTGGATGTCGTCGAACAGCGGGCGGGCGGCGGTGATCCGGCCTTCGGCGTTCATGTACGACACGAAGCCGAAGTAGGTGCTGGGGACCGCGCGGGTGGGACTCAGGTGGCCGCGCGCTCGCCCGGTGGTCCGCAGGATGACGGGGTAGTGGAGCTTGTAGGGCGAGGCGCGCAGGAGGTCTTTGAGGGAGGCGTAGGCTTCGGGGAAGGCGTCCAGGGGGACGGCGATCTCCATGTTCAGCTGGGGTGCCGGGATACCATTCTTGAATATCTCGTAGAGCGTCCCCTTAGAGTCGGCCGCGCCGAGGAACTTCTCCAGGGTTCGGGTGGCAGGTGTACGGCCCTGGCCGTCACCGATGTCGGCCATGAGATGACGGCGGGTGCGGGCCACGACGTCGCCCAGGTCTGCGGGGTGGGCGGTGTATAAGTCGCGAGGCGGGTTGGCACCGTCGTGTGTGATCCAGGCGTGCGCGACCTGGTGTTCGGTGAACCACCAGCACTTAGCGGCCGCGGATTCGCGGTTCCAGGCCGGGTAGCGCTCGGGCAGGCCGTCTTCGGGGACGGTGACGCGGCTGCAGCACAGCTCGGCCGCAGGGCGGCCGCGAAGCTCTAGGCCGACGACCACACCGAGGCACCCGAGGTTGAGGATGGCGGACTCGAAGGCGTCGTCGGCCGGGGTGAGTCGGTGCAGGACGCCGTTGCCATCCATGAGTTCGATGACTGACACGCAGTCGGAGAGCGTGCCGCCAGAAAGGCCCTGTGCGTGGGTGCCCGTGGCGAGGGCGCCGGCTACCGCCTGAGCCGTGATCACGGGTGGGCAAGCGTCGGGTTCGAGCCCGTGCCTGTCGAACATCTGCCACACGTCGTCGAGCAGGGTATCCCCGGTGACGCGCAGGTATTCTCCGCGCAGGTCACACACTCCGCGGCCAGGGAGGTCCAGGACGATGCCGCGGGTGCCGTCCGGGCAGTGGAGCTGCCTGGGATAGGTGAATCTCGACCCAAGGACGCGCACCTTGGCTTCCCCGTGCGCCAGCATCGACTCCAACTGTTCCAGGGACGTGATCCTCGTCCAGTAGCCTTGGTCGGCGATGGTGACGTTGCCACTCCAGTTTGTGAGAGTCATGCGACACCTCCTCAGTGGTCTGCGCTACGGGCGAGCGCGTCGGTCCGGTTGACCCAGAGCAGCCGCCGGGTCTGACTTGCCGTTGCTGCCGCGTGGCCTCATGCGGGCCCGAACATGTGCTGTATCGGCGGGTGCGGGTGGGGACAGGACCCGAACCCGGGGCCGAAGCAGCACGCGTGGGCCTGCGTCCAAGCCACCAGGTCGGTAGTTGGGCGGCCCATGAGCTGCTCGGCAACCCGGGTCGGCGTAGCGTCCCCCTCAGCGCTGATCCGCTTCCACAGCCCGAGCACCTGCGCAGACGCGGGCCGGCGCATCCCGTACTTGCCAAGGCTCGCCAGGAAGTGCTCGTCATCCTGGCGCTTGAACGTGATCGGACGCCCGGTCGCCGCTTGGAGGGCCAAGGCCCACTCGGCGCAGGTCGCCTGCGCATGATGGCTCATCAACGTGCCGCTCCGGTCGATAGACCCAGAGGAGAGGATCTTGCGGCAGAACAGCGCGGCGGCGTCGTCGCAACTGATGTACGAAAACGGACAGTCAGCGTCGACGGGGAAGGAGAACGACCCGTTCTCGGCGATGGACCGGCACTGATAGAGGATGTTCTCCAGGAACATGGGCAGTGAGACGAGGTCGTACTCGATCCCGGATTCCTGCAGCAGGACTTCGAGCGTTGCCGCTTCGTCGGCCATGGCGCACTGTCCCGGCGTGAACTGGATGCCCAGGCACACGATTTGCTTGACGCCGGCCTTTAGAGCTGCCCGCAGATACATGTCACCGATTTCGACGCGGCGGTCGATGGGGGGCACCATCAGCATGGTGTCGGTACCGGACAACGCCTCCGCCAACGTTTTGGGATCCCCCGGCTCCCAGTCGCGAAGCTGCACATCGATATCGTGTACGGCGCGTCCGGCGATCTGAGCTTCAGGAATTGCCAGACGCAACGTCAGCTGCGGTGCGTCAACGGCAAGTCGCCGCAGGGTGTAGTGGCCTACCTTGAAAAGTTGCGCGTCGCGCCGAGCACAGTGACGATTCGCGCTGAGTCGGTCATTGTGCAGCCCAGATGTGCGTTGCCGTGGCCTCTTTGTACAAGTCCACCGGATTGACCTCGTTCGAGTAATAGCCCAGCAGCAGCCGGTTTTCAGGGGAGAGGTGGTCGGCTGCGGTGGCCGGGTCCCAGTGGTGGTCATACGGACGTAGCCACGCCTGCCCGAAGCGGGTGATCGCGCTGCGCCGCTCCTGGGTCAGATTGGGCAGGACGGCATGCCACATGGTGTTGCCGAAGATGACCGCGTCGCCGGGTTCCGCATGAACGATCAGGGCGCCGTCCGGGACACTGCCCTGAGCGAGAGCGTCGTTCGCCGACTCCCAGTAGTCATCGTCCTTGTGGTCCACGGGCCACCGGTGGGAGCCGGGGATGAGCACGAGATTGCCGCTGTCCTTCGGCCGCGTATCGGTGAAGAACACCTGCGCTTTGAGATGCAGCGGCCCGTTCACCTCGTCGTACGGACGCTCCAGGAAGGCCCCGGAGTCGCGGTGCCATGGCTCGTGGGCCCGCTGGTAGACCTCCCGGCGCAGCACCTCGCTGCCCAGGACCTGGATCGACCCGTTGAGAATCCGGTATGGGACTGACATCAAGTCGCGGCACCCGAAAAGCAGCTGGTACTCGGCGATGATGTTCGCTGCGTTGCGCACCTGCGTCAGGGCGCGGTTCGTATTGAACGAGCTGTGCGTCAGGTCCGGGGCCCGGTCGTCGGTGAGCTGCAGGACGGCATTGTCCAATATCTTGACGACGGCATCGGGTACTGCCTGTTTGATGAGCACAAAGCCCTGCTCGGTGAACTGGGCGATGGCGGCGTCGTGTGAAATTGTCACGGTGCGCTGCTTTCTGCTGGTCCAGTGGGTGGTAACTGGTCAAGGAGCGCTGCGCGCAGGCGCTGTGCTACCTCGTGCTTTCGGGCGGGATCAGCCAGCCGAGGAAAAACAACGATCGAATCGCCGTCGTAGCGCGGCACGACATGCATGTGGAAGTGGAACACGGTCTGATGGGCGGCCAGACCGCTGGCATGCACAAGGTTGACGCCGGATGCCGAACACGTCATGCGCAGGGCGTTCGCCACCTGCTTCGCGGTCGCCATGACCGACTGAAAGGAATCGTCCGAGATATCGAATAGGTCCCGGCAATGCTGCTTGGGGATGACCAGTGTGTGTCCGTACGTTGCCGGCAGGTGGTCCAAAAAGCACAAGGTGTTCGCAGTCTCCGCAATGACGTGACTTTCGACCTCCCCGTTGATGATGGCGCAGAAGACACAGGGGAACTGAGCGTCCTCGACCAGGCCTTGCGCCGTGTATCGAGACAGCCAGCGAGGGTCGAGGCTCAGTGCCATGGCGTAAAGGGACACCCTTCCTTGAATGGGTCAGATAGAACGCGCCACGGACGCTCGGAACGTACCGTTGCGCTGGCGCTCGTCTTCCTTCGGTCGCACTGCTGGCTATGAAAACCCGGAGACCGCGGAGCTGCCAGAGAATGGCTGTAGTCTCTCGCCGACCACGCGTAGTCTCTTGCGTCAAAGCAGCTGGGCGGGGTGGGCCTGGTGCGAGATGGTTGATCCGTCGGCATTCACACCAGGGAGCAGCCTCATGACGGGATCGCTCGGGAAGCATCCTCTGGCGATTCTGCGCGGCGAGCTCGGTCTTTCGATGACCGCCTACGCCCGTGAGCTCGACGCAGTCCATCGGTCGCTCCGTCTGGGGGCGCTGGCGCACCAACGGCAGAAGATCTACCGGTGGGAATCGGGACAGGCGGTACCTGAACCCTCAGCCCAGCAGGCAATGGCCGTGCTCCACGGTGTACCGATTTCCGTCCTGAAGACGATGCCGTGGCCAGAATGGTTGGCCACCGCATGCGACGGCTCGAATGGGGCTCACACCTATGGCGATCAGACAGCTACCGTGGAGGTGCTGACCGATCTCGCTGTGGGAGGCCTCGTGGACCGGCGTAAGTTCCTGACCATGACGTCGGCGGCGTTGGGAGCCTCGGTCAATGGCTGGCAGGATGCCGTAGACGCGATGACCAGGCCGACCTCTACTGGCCGTCGTCAGGTCACTCCGGCGATGGTGGATCACCTGGAACGCCGGCTCGACCACCTCCGCCATCTCGATGACGCCTTGGGCAGCTCACAGCTCCGCGACCTGGCGATCGCCGAGTTCAACTTCATCGTCGGACTGCTCAAAGAAGCCCGCTTCGACGAGACAACCGGCCGGGGACTGTACGCCGCCGCCGCGGAAGCAGCTCGCTGCTGCGCATGGGTGCACTTCGACGACGGATTCCACGCACAGGCCGAGCGCTACTTCGACGCATCGCTACGAGCCTCCGCAACGGCCGGCGACGCGCTGACGGGTGCGTACGCTCTGTCGTTCCGGGCCATTCAGCATTACACCGCGGGCGATCCTCGGGATGCGGCCTCGCTCCTAGAGGCCGCGCAGGTTCAGACGAAGAACAAGGCGACGCCGCGCTTCCGCGCGATGCTGGCCGCTCGAGCCGCTCGCTCCTACTCGAAGACCGGCGCCCGGCAAGCGTGCGCCCGAGCCCTCCACGAAGCTCGCGACCTTCTCGGGATGGATGCTCATCCCGATGACCCGCCCTACCTGTACTGGGTTGATCTGGGCGAGGTCGAAATGATCGCCGGCTCGTCAGCTCTGGAGCTTGGTGACCCCCGCGAGGCCATCGCGCGCTTCAAGGCCGCCATTGATGCGAACTACGCCGGTGACGAGCAGTACCCCCGTACGCATGCCATCTACCTGGCCCGGGCCGCGGACGCGCATCTGGCGCTCCGCGATCTGGATCAGGCAGTCGCAGTCGCTGAGCATGCGGTCCGCTGCCTGGGCGGGGTCGATTCGGCGCGGTCCACGGCAACGCTGGCCGGGCTGCGGGAGAAGCTGGCCGTGCACCGGAAAGTGCCGATCGTCCGGGACTTCCTTGAGCTCACCACGTGAACCAGTCCGCTTTTCAGCAGCTTCTCCAGTGCCTGCTTCTGGATCAAGACCGCATTCGCCAGTCCCCGGGCCAGCACGGACAGGGCAGCGCGATCCGCCCACGGCGGCTTCGACTGGCTGGAGGTAAGGCCGGTTCACCCTTATGGGGTGAACCGGCGTCGTAGCGCTTGCAGAGCCGTGCGGGCCGATCGGGTGGACAGCAGAAGCCCAACGAGGATGACGCAGGCAATCGCCACGGTGGCGTACAACCAGGGATTGTCCGTCTCTACGACCTGCAGAAGCGCCAGGGCGATCCCGGCGGGCACGGTGACGAGGGTGAACACCACGATGGCGCTGTTGACGTAGCGGCTCTCTTCCTCCCGGATGAGGCGGTTGAAGTCACCGATGTCCGAAATGATCTGCTCGTAGCGTCCGGTGAGCATGTGCTGGCGCTGGTAGGCGGACAGCAGCCGGTTGGGCACCCCATGTGGGGTCAGGTGCTGCGCCCACAGCTGCCTGCGGAAGGTGTTGACCTGGCGTTCGAGATCGGGCATCGCCGTTTTCAACGGAGAGTCGAGCACAGCGACCGCGCGCTCTTCCAAGCTGGTGATCACTTGTTGTTGCAGCAGCCCTAGAAGAATGGCGTCGAGGTAGATGGACCGCAGATACACCTCCGCGTAGCCGAAGAACGGGTCCTGCGGCCCGTGATCGGGTCGGATGCCGACAATGGCCATGCCGTCGCGGAGCACGACCGCATGCCAATCGCTGGAAAGCCGGATGACCTCGTCGTCACGCGGTTCGAGGTTTCTGGGGTCGGGTGGATAGTCGGCGAACGTGCTGCGCGAGCCCAGGCTCCACAGCCATTGGTTGGTGGAGGTCCAGCGCCAATAGCGGGGCTGGAGATACAGGCGAGGGAGCCCCTGCCTGGTTGCGGTCACGAATGAGACCGTGAAAGGACGTGCATCCAGCTCGATCACCGCTTGCCCGTCCAGGATCACCTGTGGGTCGAAGCCGATGGGCGGCGCGCCCCTGCGTCCGGCCAATCCTCGTAGGAGCGGGATCAGAGTTCCGGTCCTGGGCCGCAGATGGATGGCAACCAGCCCGCGGGCGTCCGGGAACCTCGCCTGGAGGGCTTCCACACCGGTGACTTCCACATCACCGACGACCCGGCAGGTGGTGTCGTGCCAGCGCTGCGGGTGTTCGGCATCGCCGTACAGGATGCGCGCGGCCTTGGCGCTGTAGTACTGGCTGCGTGCCTCGGCCGTGGAGCGGACGTACCCGTGCTGGAGGATCAACGGCCCGGATTCCCACGTTGGAGTGGCGGGGAAGCGGGCGGGATAAACCGCGATCAGGACTTGCCGTTCCAGACGGCTCACCGGTAGTAGTCCTCCACCTCAGGCATGTCGAGACGGATGATGTAGCGTGCCCGGTCGGGCTCTTCCAGGTCGACCAGGAACCTGACCCGTTCCCCGACGTGGAGGGTGCGGAATCCCTCGGTCACGATGTCGGCGTACATGAAGGTGTGGTCGGTGCCGGATTCGGCGTCATGGACGACGTAGGTGCTCAGCCGCCCGGTATAGCCGCTGCCGTGCGGCATGCGTTCGGCGATGTACCCGAACCGCTGACCGCCGGGTGTGGAGTTCGGCTCGCCATTCATCACGCATCCTCAACACATCGAAAGCCGATCACGTTGCTGCGGCCGTTCCGGCGCGCGAGCCCTTTTGAAGAGGCTTGCACGGCCCGGTACGGGTTGTCGTAGGAACCACCGCAGATGACGACCTCGTCGCGGTGGTCCAGCATCGTTGCCGTGATCTCCCATACGTTGCCGGCCATCTCGCGAAGGCCGTACGGGGAGATGTTGCCAGGGTGAGCGTCGACCGGGCCGGGCATCGCCTCCGCCAGACGGCCGCGGTCGAGTTCCTCCCGCCACGCCTCGTAGGTGATCAATTTCCGGCCGCTCCAGGAGTCTGCGCAGCTGACGATGTTCAGGTCGATGTCGTCGCCCCAGGGGAACAGCCGCCCGTCGGTGCCCCGTGCCGCGGCCTCCCATTCCAGAGAGGTGGGCAGGCGCTTGCCCTCGTAGCGGGCGAAGGCATACGCGCTCCAGTAGCCGACGCACACCGCCGGATAGTTCTGGTAGGCCGGGTCGGTGAAGTAGTCCGGGATCCGCAGCCGGTCCTGCCACGGCTCGTGGGAGATCTCGGCCGGCTGGTCCGGGTGATCCCACTGGCGTGAGCCGTCCTGGCGGACCGCCTCCAGGAAGCGGTTGTAACGGGCGACCGTGACAGGGAAACGGTCGAAACGGATCGGCCGATCGATGCGGCGCAGCATCAGATGATGACTCGGCCCGACCAGATAGACCCCCGCAGGCAGAACGCACCCCTCACCAGCAGAAGGCGCGGGCTGGCGGGAACGCCGGTGCAGGAATTCCCGCACCTGCTCGGTGAGCCGCGGGAGGGAACGGGACTCCAGCGCGAGTTCGCGATGTGCGGGTCCCGGAGGTATTCAGCAGCCAGCAGCTCCTGATACGCCGAGTGGACGAAGGCCACCGCGGACGGGCCCGCGGGCCGGAAAAGAGCGCGGAGCCGCAACGCCTCGAAGGTCAGCCGTCCGCCCTCGAACAGATCGATCCCCAGGTCGTTGACCAGATCGATGAACGTGAACATCGTCTGGCCGACCAGGAAGGCCGAACCGAAGTACGCGACCAGGGAGGGGAGCATATTCTCCAGCCTCGCGGCCGCTGTGACCTGGGCAGTGTGGGTCCAGGCCAGCTCAGTCAGATGAGAGAACTCGTGGTGGGCATGGCCGACTTCGCCGACCAGGTGCATCTCCAGGGGCGAGGCGGTGGCGACGGCATCGTGCAGACGCAGCGCGGAGAAACGCGGTACCTGGAGCGGGTTCACGCCCTGAGCGTGGAGCTGCTGGACCAGCTTCTCCGACACCAGGGCGGTGCCGTCCAGCAGCCGACGCGCCTGCGGAGAGTCCTCCAGGAAAGACACCCGTGAGGAGGTGATGACCGCCGACTCGGCCGTCAGCACCTGGGCGAGCTCGGCGAATAGATCCAGGAAACCGGCCTGGGTCACCGACAGCACCGCCTCATCGATCGCGTCGAGGGCGCACAGCACCGAGCCGGAGCGCGCGAAGTAGTGGAACACCTCGAAGACGTAGGTGTTCTCCACCTCCATGTACGGCGCGAGCACGCGGGTGACGAACTCACGGAATGTCTCCTCGCGCTGCTTCAGGCTCATATCGAAGTAGAAGCGGTAGCGGCGCCGCCTGGCCATTGCCGACCTCGCGACCAGGTGCTTGAGCAGTGTTGTCTTGCCGCTGCCCGACCGGCCGACGATCAGCACATTCCCGCCCACCTCGGCAACCTGGTCCAGCAGCTCGTCAGCCGAGCCAACCTGGGAAACTCGCTGTTCACCGGTGTGCTGGTCGGTGGTGAGGAGATCCCCGGACAGCCTCAGCCGACCGTTGGCGGCCAGCCCCGGATACGTCCCGATGACGTCGGCCAGATATCGATCGATATCGATGAACGCGTCCATGAATCGGTCGTAGGTGAGGACTCGATAGTCCTCACCCAGCGGTCCCGGGGCCTGCTGGATGCCGTTTTCCTCAAGGATCAGGAATCGGGTGAGTTTCGGGAGCTTGGTCTGGAGCAGTTGCCCGCCGGAGGAGTTGAGCACCTGGACCACGTCGTCGATGTTCTTGCTGAGCAGCAGTTCAACGTACTCGCCGCGCAGGCCACGCTCTCGGAAGAACAGCTGATAGACCGTGTTGCGGGACAGCTCAAACCGCTTCACCGGCCTATAGCCGAGCGTGAGGTACAGCCCGGCAAGGAACTCGGCCTTGGCCGCCACATCAGGGGCGAGCTTGGGCATGTCCCCACTCAGGATGCCGCTGCCGGTGCTGCTGAACCAGGCCAGCACATCCAGCAGCCGCCGGACCGCAGTGAGCCCGTCCTCGTCGGCGATCTCGTAACCGTCATGGGTGGACCGGTTGCGCAGCCGCTGAATGTCGCGCAGGGCGTCCAGGACAACCCCGCTGCGTATATAGGGCTGTGCGCCCTTGATCAGCTCGTTGAGCGATTTCCCGCCCGGATCGCCGGGGACGTTGTGGTGGCGCCACAGTTGCTTGAGGATCCGCTCGGTGATTTTGCCGACCAGTGCGATCGCGTTCTCTGGGTAGCCGTCGCCGAGAGACTTGATCGGACGTTCGAAGTCCAGCCCCAGATGGCGGGCGACTCGGGAGTGGTCATCGAGCTCGTTGCGTAACCGTCGTAGGCGAGTGTCGAGCTCGAAGCTCACTCCTTCGCCCCGAGCACGAAGGCGAACCTGTCGGGGAAGCGCAGCTCGGGGCCGGGGTGCCTGCGGCGGATCTCGTCGATCCCGGCTTCGAGTGCGGTGTCGTCGAAGCTCGACAGCAGCGACATGTAGCGGCTGCGGACCATCCGTATATAGCGGTCGGCGGTGAAGGCGAGCGGGAACTCGTCGTAGGTGAGTTCCGCGGCCAAGCCACTGTCGCGCATCGCGGTGGCGATGTCCTCGGGGTCGGGTTGCCGCTGGCGGAAGAGTCTCAGGGCCGCGTCGAACAGCGGGTATTCGATCCTCGTCGGCAACATGGCCACGAGGATCCGCCCGCCCGGCAGCAGGAGCCGGATCATGCCGGCGAGGACCGCCGACGGATCGGCGACATGGTGAATCACCTCTTTGAGCAGGATCGCGTCGTAGCCGTCATGCGGTAGTTGTATGCGCTTCTCGGCGAGGTCTTCGGCGCCCGCATGCAGTGGAATCAGTCGGTCGTCGGCAGGGAGTTGCTCCAGCATGGCCTGGGAGGGATCGACGCAGATCACCGTGCTCGCGTGTTCGGCCAAGCCACGCGCGTACAGGCCCGTTCCGCACCCCACGTCGATCACTCGATCGCCTGGGTCGAGACGCAACCGCTCCTGAATACCTCCGGTCATCCACCTAATGAACTCTGGGCTGTACGCCCAGTTCTCATCGTACTTGTCAGCCAAACGCTCGTAGTGCACCCGTGTGACATCGTCACGCACGAGATGTTCCCTCCCCGCCTGATCAGGACAAGCCCAAGCATCTGCCAAGAGCCGGGCCTGGTCAAGAAACCGCCGATTCCAGTAATCGCCTGTCGATGGACTGAGTGGTCCAGATGTAATTCAGAATTAATGCCGAGCCAATTCGTAATTGGCGCTTGGACCGAGTGGTACGGCTGCACGTCGGGCACGCAGTCGATGGGAGTGACGCGCCGTCGAGCACGAGCAGGTGACCCTGGTGGCGCCTAAAACGGTCGCTTTCACATCGTCGGCGAACGCGGCCTTGTATGCGGATCAGATCGGCCCACCTGGAACCCGCTGCGCCTACGAGCCCTGCATGCCGATGCCTGTCTGCTGACTGGCTAGTCTGAGCAGGTGGGTCAGGCGTCCGCAACCGCACTGGCGCGGCTGATCGAGCCCATCCCGCCCTATGAGGGCTTGTGCCTGCACCCCCCTGGTACCCGGTCCACCGCGCTGTCGGCCCTGTGCGCGCCAGTACGATAAGCAGGAATTTGCCCTACTATCGAATTACCTAGCTTGTCTCGGCCTTTCAGCTTCCTGAAGACTGTGCCCATCGAGGAGATCGAAGTCGAGGACCAGTTGTTCATCGGCTGTTCCCTCCGTGCCAGCGTCCGCCATTTCGGTCTCTTCCTGGGGAAGAGCGTAATGGTCGGCGAGGGTCCCCGGCACATCCAGGCAAGCTTGGCGAAGGCCGCAAAGGAAGCGATCTTCACCTGATGAGCCTTTGTCTGACTGTCTGATTTTGGACGTCGATCGCCTGCGACGCTCCGCGAGAGACCTCCAGTGGCGACGATACGTGAATGTTGCGCCTGCGCCAGATCGAAGCTTTGACGCGGACAGGAGTGCCGTCAGGTCCGGAAACACAGCCCGAGCGGAGCGAGGACCATATGCGTCCGAGCTTCTTGATGTCGACGTGGACCAGGTCACCGACCCGGTCGTGCTCGTAGCGGATGACCTCGCGCAGCAACTCGCCGGTCGGCGGGTCGAGGTCACGGAGCCGGTTGAGTCCTCGCCTCACCAGGATGCGGTGGACGGTCGCTGGCGCGACCGTGACGCCGTGCAGCCGCTGAAGGTCGGCGGCGAGCCGCGCGGGCCCGTGCTTGGTCTGCCGCCGCAATGCCTCCACCAGGTCAGCGATGTCCTCGGCGGTGCGGGCCGGGCTCGTGGCGGGGCGGGAGGAGTGGTCAAGCAGGCCGTTCTCGCCGTGCGCGCCAGCGGGCGTACCACTTGGCCAGGCAGCGGCGCGATAGCCCGGCCTCGGCAGCGATGTGCGCGATCGGCCGGCCAGCGTCGATCCGCAGGCACAACCGCAGACGTCCCTCCGGGGTCAGCGGTGCGTTCCGGTGCCCCCTGCTGTTGGCGCTCCTGGACTTGGCGGACGCGTTCATCGGGAGCCCTGGGATCTCAGGGCTCCCGCGTGAGCGGCTGTGCGTGGCGTCAACGTGCGAACTTTTCGATGGCTGCCGGGGTGACGGGGGTGAAGAAGTTGACGAGGTTGCCATCGGGGTCGCGGAACAGCAGCGACCGGTTACCCCAGGGCATCGTGGTGGGCTCGGTGACGAAGCCGGTGACGAAGCCGGTCAGGTTCTGGTGAACGCGGTCCACGTCGTCGACGAGGAACTCGGTGATCACGCTCTGGTTGTCCGCCGGGCGGGCAGAGCCCGGGGCGAACAGTGGGACGGTGCGGGTGCCGGCGATCGCGAGGGTGGCGCCCGCGGTCTTGAGTTCGGCGAAGTCCTCGGTGGCCCACGTCGCCCGCGCCCCTGTGGCTCGCTTGTAGAACTCGACCAGGCGCGCTACGTCGCTGGTGATGATGCGGATCGAGACGAAGTCCATGGGATGCCTCCGGTACTCGCCTCACTCGACCGTCCGTTCGTCATCGAGCGCCCCGATGAACTGCGCAACCTCGTCATCGCGCTCGCCCAACGCCTCGCGTCCTACGCCCGCCAAGCCTGACAGCGAGGAACCAATGTCATGAGATGGCACACCGCGAACCGGGCCTGGACCGGATGCGACCCATCCTGCATCCCACCGCCGACGGCTGGGTGGTCCGGATCGCCGCGCCGGCCGACGACATCTCGCGGCAGACGACGTGACGTAAGACCTGGCAACGCCTCGCGCCCGCCTCCTGCGAGGTCTGCTGCCGCTGAGGGGCCGAGGAGGGATGGACCCGTCTGGCTCTGCCCCTCATGGAAAAGATCGTCCTGCACGCCGCAGCGAGTTCGACCTGGTCGCGAAAGCCGAGGTGGAGGCTGCGACCCGGAGTCCCTTTTGGGAGCCCCGGGTCGCAGCAGCCCGCTGTCGACCCCAGACCTGCCACGAACGGCTGCCGCCTTCCCACCGACCACGAAAGTGCCCGCGGCTTCGTCGTGGCTGGGAAGTCAGCGGGCCCCTCAATTCAGGGGATCGCGGGCGTGTGCTGCGCGTCGCGCATCCAGGCGATGACGTCGTCGGGGTCGCGGGGCAGCATCGCCGACAGGTTCACCGGTTCGCCGTCGGTTACCAGTACGTCGTCCTCGATGCGCACACCGATACCGCGCAACTCCTGCGGCACCGCGCGATCGTTGGTCTGGAAGTACAGGCCCGGCTCGACGGTCAGCACATGGCCCACGGTGAGCGTGCCGGTGCGGTACTGCTCCATGCGCGCGAGCGCGCAGTCGTGCACGTCGATGCCGAGCATGTGCGAGGTGCCGTGCAGCGTGTAGCGGCGGTGTAGACCGGCGCCGGGCTGTTCTTCGTCGTCGGCGCACGCGACGTCGGCCGTCACGGGCAGGATGCCCCACGAGTGCAGATGGTCGGCGATCACGTACATCGCCGCCTTGTGCGCGGCCACGAAGGCGTTGCCCGCCTTCACTTCGGCGATGCCGGCGGCCTGTGCCTCCTGGACGGCCCGGTAGACCTTGAGCTGCGCAGGCGTCCACGCACCGTCGACCGGCAGGGTTCGCGTGACGTCGGCGGTGTAGAGCTCGTCGGTCTCGACGCCCATGTCGGCCAGCAGCAGCGCACCGCGGTGCACGACACCGTTGTTGCGCCACCAATGCGGCGTTGTCGCATGCGGGCCCGAGGCCACGACCGAGGTGTAGCCGACCTCGTTGCCCTCAAGCCGCGCTCGCCGCCAGAACGTGCCTTCGAGCCACCGTTCGCCGCGCAGGTCGTCACGGCCGACAACGGCGGGCAACTCGCGGACGACATCGGCGAAGCCGCGCGCGGTCGCCTCGCACGCGTGCCACAGCCGCGCAACCTCCCATTCGTCCTTCACCAGTCGCAGCTCGTCCAGCGCGCGGCCGAGCATCTCGCCGCTGCCCTTCGCTAGCAGTTTGTCGACACGGTTGTCGAACCCGCGCAGCAGGGCACACTGGTCGTCACGGTAGGCGGCCAGGTCGTCGGCGAGAGCGGGCAGCGGGCGCACCTCGATGCCCAGCACGGCGGAGGTGTTGGCGCCGCTGGGCACGTTGCCCACCCACACGGGGCTGTGCTTGTAGTCCATGAAGTACTCGAGTTCGCCGGGCTGGGCGTGCTCGGCGACATACAGCGTGCTGTGGTGGCCGTCGCCGGACGGCGTCATGACCAGTACCGCGTCGGCGATGGTCTCGCCGGTCAGCCAAGTGAATGAGCTCGCGGCGCGGAACGGGTAGTCGGTGTCGTTCGCCCGGGCTTTGCTCGAGCCGGCTGGAACCACGACCAGAGTGCCGGGGAACTGTTCAGATACCGCCGCGCGGCGCCGAGCGGCGTGCGGGGTGAAGTCCGGCCGAGCTGGGTGCGGCATCGGCGGAGCAGGATCCCAGTCGGTTGACAGCGCGGCCTGCAGGTGCTCGGGCATCGAGCTCTTGTGCGAGCTCGGCTCGTCCTCGGTGTTCGGTCCGCTCTCTGGCAGATCCATCATCTTCTCCCTCGTGAGTCGCTCACCGGGCCGTCCTGCTCGAGTCGACAACGGTGCTCGTCCACGCTCAGCACCCGGTAGACGCGAGCCTCCACCTTTCGGCTGCTGTCGATGACTGATCGGCGTCAGCAACTTTGCCCTAGTAGAGTAGGTCAAATATTTTACCGATACAAGAGGCTGTGAGGTTGACGCGGGAAGGCATGTAGAGCGGACGCACGGGTGGGGCATAAGCCGGCCCGGCACCGATAGCATCTGGCACGTCGTCGATGGCGAACAGGCGCTCGATGAACCAGACCTCCGCTCCGTCCTGGAGTTGCAACCCTCGGCCGGCTGACGAGGCGGTGAAACGATCTCGGATCGGAAGCGAGCTAAGCCAGGCGTGTGGCCCGACGCTTCGATGATTCGACGCACGGAACACCCCGACCTGGGTGTCCATCCGGCCCGGGTGGTGTTCCGTTGAGGGATGCCCAAACGGAACACCAGAGTGGTCACGGTCGCGGCTGGTTCCGCTGGTTTCCTCCGAAGGCCCGATGGTCGCCGGGCGGGGGTGCGGGGTGGTCCTCGGACGCTCCTTAGAGGACGGTTGTGATGCCGGCCAGGATGAGGTCGATGCCGACCAGGAACTGCGTGCGGTCGTCGTGCTCGGGCAGTTGTGTCGCCACCTGGCGCATGATCGGGTACTTGTCGGGGTCGAGTTGCGCCCACCGTGCGGCGATGTCTTCGAGTACGGCCGACCGGTCGTGCGGGTGGAGGCGGGCACGGGCGGCGTTCTGTCCGGCGACGCCGAGGATGTAGTTCCCGAGCGCGGATCCGCAGTCGAACTGTGCTCGCTGGGGGACACCAAGCGCCTGGAGGTGCCTGCCGAGGCTTTCGGCGATCTGCAGGAACGCGGGCTGCCACGGCTCGCGCGAGAGCTGGGAGCCCGCCCAGGGGTGGGAGTCGGTCGCGTCGAACACTGCGAGGGCGGTGGCCCGGATCGCCTCCCGCGGGTCGGCGACGCTGACCACGTCGGTCATGGCACTGGCGATGACGTCGCCGGTGGCCGCCGCGAGCAGTTCGTTCATGTTGGCGACGTGGTGATAGATCGCCCCGGTCCCTGTCGCCAGGCGGGCCGTGAGCGCCCGGATGGTCAGGGCGCTCTCACCGCCGGCGTCGAGGATCTCGATGGCCGCTTCGACGATCCGCTCCCTCGACAGCGCGTCCGCGCGCCGTTCCCCTCGTTTCGTCCTGGTCACCATGAGCTCCATCATGCCACCGCTTGGAGCACTGCTCCAAAACGGGATATATTGGAGCAGTGCTCCAACCGAGTTTGAGAGGAACATGATGACGACACCAGTCACGATCATCGGTGCGGGCCTTGGTGGCCTCACCCTCGCCCGCGTTCTGCATGTCAACGGCATCCCCGCGATGGTCTATGAGGCCGATTCCTCTGCGGAGGCCCGCACGCAGGGCGGCCAGCTCGACATCCACGACTACAACGGGCAGCTCGCGCTCGAGGCGGCCGGCCTGATGGAGGAGTTCCGCGCGATCATCCATGAGGGCGGCGCGGCTTCACGCGTGCTCGACTCCCGCGGAACGGTGCTGGCCGAAATGCCCGACGACGGCACGCACAGGCGTCCAGAGGTGCTCCGCGGCGACCTGCGCCGGATCCTGCTCGACTCCTTGCCTGCCGAGACCATCCAGTGGGGACGCAAGGTCACCGGTGCCCGGTCCCTGGGCGACGGCCTGCATGAGGTGACCTTCGCCGAGGGACCGGCCGTGACCACCGGCCTCCTGGTCGGCGCCGACGGCGCCTGGTCGAGGATCAGGCCGCTGCTGTCCGATGCCAAGCCCCGCTACACCGGCACCTCCTCCATCGAGACCTTCCTGCACGACGCCGACGAGCGGCACCCCGCGGCGGCCAAGGCGGTCGGCGGCGGCGCGATGTACGCCCTGTCTCCCGGAAAGGGGATCATCGCGCACCGCGAGGCGGGCAACATCCTGCACACGTACTTCGAGCTGCACTGCCCTGAGGAGTGGGTGGCCGGCATCGACTTCACCGACGCCGCCGCCGCGACCGCCCAGGTCGCGGCCGAGCTCCAAGGATGGGCGCCGGAGCTCACCGCTCTGATCACCGACAGCGACACCGCACCGGTCCCGCGCCCGATCTACACCCTCCCCGACGGGCACCGATGGGACCGCACCCCCGGCGTGACACTCCTCGGCGACGCCGCACACCTGATGCCGCCGTCCGGCGAGGGCGCGAACCTGGCGATGCTCGACGGCGCCGAACTCGCCAAGGCGATCGCCGC
Organism: Sphaerisporangium sp. NPDC051017; assembly: GCF_040683095.1. NCBI lineage: Bacteria > Bacillati > Actinomycetota > Actinomycetes > Streptosporangiales > Streptosporangiaceae > Sphaerisporangium > Sphaerisporangium sp. NPDC051017. The sequence goes on along the minus strand of NZ_JBFBCI010000009.1, from coordinate 172,649 downwards.
CAACCCCGGCGACATCGAAGCGGCACTCACCACCTACGAACAAGGTCTCTTCCCGCGCAGCGACGCCGCATACGCCGATGCAAACGAGACCGTCGACCTCTTCCTCGGCGACCAGACACCGTTCGAACTCGCCAACCTCTTCACCGCCGCCCTCAACGCGCCACACGAGGAACCCGCGCAATCCTGATACGCACCGCCGACGACCCCGTGCGATCGCGGCAGGGGAACGCGACCCACTGCAGCCTTCCTTCCTACACGGCGGTCCCGAGATCGAGGCGGCTGTCCATGTCGAGGCGGAACCGGCCGTAAGGGTTGACGTGCGCCCAGAACAGCGGCGTCAGGGCGCGCCGGTCTTCGCCGGTGAGCTTGGCCGCCCACGTGGGGTCTCGCAGGACGGCTTGCAGGAGTTGGGTGTTGATAGTGAGCCCTTCCGTAGGCTCCTGTGGAGGCGTTCGAGGATTGACCCTCGGGCATGGCTTCTGCGTGGCCGCCCCCGGGGTGGAGGTCAGGCCCGGATGGCGCAGGGGATGCCGTCGCTGAAGGTCTGGGGCGGGTCGGGGAGCGTTCTGGCCTCGCCGCGGGCGACCCGGCAGGCGGTCCAGGCGGCGATCGCCGCGTCGAGCACGTCGTCCACTCCGGCCTTCGCACCGGCCTCGCCCAGATCGCCGGACAGGACGATTCCCGCGTCGGCGAGCAGGCGCCGGCGTTCCTCCGCCCCCGCCCAGGAGGACTTGCGGGTGGTCAGGTGCCTTCCGGCCAGGGTGGCGAAACTCACCTCCGGGTGCACTTCCACGACACGCCGGCCGCCGTGGCGGACCCACGCGTCGACCTGGAGCAGTTTCGGCCGCAGGGCGAAGGCCTGCCGGGAGATGCCCTCGCCGGCCAGCCGCTGGTTCGCCTCGGCGGCCCCGCGGTAGTCGCCGGCCTCCAGGGCCGTACGCACCGGCGTGATGAACACCGAAGCCCACCGAGGCCCGGCGACCTCCCGCGCGAGCACGTCCGCCTGCCGGCGACCGGCATCGGGCAGCCCGATCGGGATGTCGACGGCCACGACATCGAGCAGGCCGCCGTCACGCTCGACCCCGACGACGAGATCGGCGATGCCGGACGCGTAGAAGACGGACGCGCGGCCACCCAGCAACGCGACGCCGAACCACCCCGTCCTGCACGCGTCGACTCCCAAGACCCGCGGATCGCTCATCCTCCCAGCATGGCTCCCTCCGCCGATCGAAACCGCCGCCCGCCAGGCGCGGCTACCCGACGATGCGTGAATGCTTCGCCTGCGCCAGATCGAAGCTAGCGAGGGGTGGGGCTGGGGTGGGTGGCCAGGTGGTTCTGGAGTTCGCGGTGGCGGAACTGGTAGGCGATGCCGGCCACGCGCATGAGGCCCGCGTCGGCGTAGCACCAGTGGAGGAAGTCGGGGAGGCGACGGGGAAGGGCGCCGCGGGTCGAGAGGCGGAACAGGGTGTAGCGGAGGGCGGCGCCGCCGAGGTTGGGGGTGCCTCTGGCGGCGACGACGAGTCCGCCGCTGACGGCGAGCAGGAGGCCGCCGGCCAGGCCGAACGCGATTCCCGGCGCGAGGCCGAGCACGAGTCCGGAGATGAGGCCGAGGGCCGAACCCAGCGCGCTCCCGTTGGCCACGGCGACGGTGATCGCCGCCCTCCGGTCGTCGCGTACCGGCTCGCGGGGGTCGACTCCGCTCCGCAGCCCCGGGGCGCGCAGGCCGACCGTGAGCGCGGAGACCGGGCCGGCCACGAACCCGGCCACGAGCCCCAGAAGCGGACCGAACGTGAATCCGACCAGGAGCGTGGACACCAGCGCGGGCGTGAGCGTGGAGGGAAGGTGCGTGAACACCTCGCGGGTCAGGAACTGGGCCGGCTTCAGGCGTGCCGGCTCGGGCCACGGCTTGATCCGCGGATGGGTCAGCATTCTGGTGGCGAAGCCGGGGTGGTCGAGGGCCAAAGGCCACAGTTCGTGCAGGACGAGGTCGGTGGTGGAAAGGGTCTTGCCGTACAAAGCCTTCCGCCGTCTGTTGGCGTGCAGGTAGCGGGCCAGGACGTGGAGCCAGCGGTGGATCTGCTCGGGCCGGTACCCGTGGGGGTTCGCCTCGGCGGCGGTGGCGGCGGCGGTGAGTGAGGGGATGAACAGGCTCAGCAGGTGCTCGCTGATCTGTTCGTCGGTGGTGAGGGAGGCCAGGTAGGCGGGATCACGCGGGTGTTCGCCGGTTTCCGGATCCGGCTGGTACACCGTGGTGGCGAGGGTCAGCCGCCAGGGAGTGCTCAGGGCGGCGGTCAGCGGGTGAACCGGGTCGTCCAGCGCGTCGAGCACCGGGCGCCACCGCGGCATCTGATGGGTTCCGGAGACGGACTCGATGAACGATCTCGCCTGGGCGGGGGTGACGGGAGCCAGCTCGACGCGGGCCGCGTCGTGGGCCCAGGCGCCGCCGCCGGTGAGGGTCTCGTACTGGGCGGTGCGGCAGGTCAGGACGAGGCGGGCCTTGGTGTTCCCGTCCTGGTACTTGTTGAGCGCACGCAGGGCCTTACCGGCCTCGGACTTGACGCCGCGGGCCGGGGACTCGTCCATCTCGTCCAGGCCGTCGATCACCGGCAGGATGCGATGCGCGTCGACCAGGGCGCGCGCGGTCACCTCGCTGAGGCGGAAGGTGCCGACGAGATGGCCGACCAGCCAGCGCTTGACCGGCACCTTGCCCGGGTTCCACCCCGCGGCGGGGATGCGGATCGGGACGGGGCCGCCGCCGGCCGAGCCGTGTATCCGGGGTTCGAGCAGGGTGAGGATGAGTTCGAGGGCCAGGACGGTCTTGCCCGAGCCGCCCGCGCCGGTGATGACCAGGCGCTGGGGCCGCAGATCCCGGAAGTAGGCGGTCACCGCCTTCAGGGTGCCCTCCGGCGCGGCGCCGTCGGCGGGGTGACCGGGTGCGGGAGTGAGGACGAAGCGGACGTCGATGCGGCGGCCCTGCCCGGCGAGCAACTGCGTCAGCTGGGTCGTCTCGGCCTGGTAGACGATGACGGCCAGACGCTGGGCCCAGGCGTCGACGTCCGTGTCGGCCATCCACTGGCTGCGCAGCGTCGGCCGGATCGCGACGACGGCCGCGATGGTCCCGATCACCGCGAGGGCCAGCCCGGCCAGGCCGAGCACGACGCCCGAGGGGTCGACGTCGCCCCACTTCGCACCGGGCAGCCCCCGCCACGCGAACACCCCGGCCACCACGAGCAGCGCCACACCCGCGATCCACGCCCATTTCCGCATGCACCGCATCGTCACGCACAGAGAACGCGCATGTACCGAACTCCACCAATCCGTTAGCGACGGCCGAGACGGCACCAGATGGACGGCAAAACCCCACGTCGTCCTGGCTAGAAGTAACGAGCCGCCTCGGTGATCGATCTGTCACTCTCGGTTACGATGGGGAGCGGTGAAGATCAACGGCCGAGGAGAATGCCATGCGACGTGCCCTGACCACCCTCACCGTCCTGCTCGCCGCCGCGCCCATTACCCTCGCGGCCCCGTGGCCGGCCACGGCGTCCGGCGTCGTACCCGGCACCGCGCCCGGCATCGGATCCGTACCCAGGTCCGCGGCCGGCATCGGGTCCGGCACTGTGGCCGGCACCGGGTCCGCGGCCGGACGCGGGGACGACAACACGGCCGGCGAGCTCCTCGTGGAGACCGAGCGCCTGCCCCGCACCAAGCTGGTCCACCCCAAGCCCGGCTGCTACGTCCTGCCCCGGTTCCCGCTGATGAGCCTGGTCACGGTGACCAACGGCACCAACGCCGACGCCATCCTCTACTCCGGCGAGAACTGCAAGCCGGGCTTCCTGCGCGCGGCCTCCCGGGTGCGCGCGGGAACCACCTCCCGGCACACCCTCACAGGGACCTACAGCCTGCTGGTCGACCAGCCCTGACCGGCCCCGGCCGGCGGGGGCCCGGCGGTCAGCTGTCGGCGGCGGGCGGGATGTTGTGGTTGTGGCGCAGGACGTTGCCGGGGTCGTAGGCCTTCTTCACGGCCGCCAGTCGCCGGTGGCGCGCGGTCCCGTACACCTCCAGGACCCTCCCCTCGTTCTCGTCCTGCAGGTGGTTCACGTACCCGCCGCGTGAGGCGAACGGCCTCAGCCGGTCCGCCGTCCGGCGCGCCCAGGCGGTGTTCTCGGCGTCGGCCTCCGGGGCGGTCCACTGCGCCGAGACGGTGCACATGTATGCGGCGTCGCGGCGCGGGAACGCGGAATCCTCGTCGGGGACGTCGGTGACGGCGCCCCGCAGGTACTCGAAGCCGATCGACGAGAGCGGCGAGGGCATCTCGCGAGCCGCGTCGGTGAACCGGATCGCCGCGCCGGGCGGAAGGTCGTCGAGGTAGGACGACCGTATGAAGTACCGGTGCCCGGAGGGCTCGCCGTGGTCGCCGAGGGCCTGCAGTCCGGCGTGGGACATGACCCGGGCGACCGCCCTCGCGGGGGGCGCGGTGGCGAACAGCGGCGTGGTCGCGGCAGGGCCGTCCGCCGGGTCGCCGAACCAGGCGGCGGTGAGGAACAGCGCGGGGGTCCCGCGCAGCCGGGCCGGGATCCAGTCCTGCCGCCCGGCGTACCGGAACGACCCCGTGGTGCGCAGGTCGCGCGGCCGGCGCGGGGCGAACGCGCGGTAGGCGGCCAGCGCGCTCGCCGCCTCCTTCAGCGGGTACACGGCGACCTGGTGGTGCACCGGGCCGGCGGGGCGCAGGCGCAGGGTGAAGCGGGTGACGACGCCGAAGTTGCCGCCGCCGCCGCGCAGCGCCCACAGCAGGTCCGGGTGGCGGTCCTCGGTGGCCTCGACGATCGACCCGTCGGACAGGACGACCTCCGCCGCCTCGATGTGGTCGCAGGTCAGACCCCACCTGCGGGCCAGCCAGCCGTACCCGCCGCCGAGGGCCAGGCCGCCGAGCCCGGTCCGCGAGTGGGTCCCGAGGGGGCAGGCCAGGCCGTGCGGCGCGGTCGCGGCGTCGACGTCGCCCACCAGGCATCCGCCCGCCGCGTGCGCCACCCGGGCCACGGGGTCGACGGTGACCGCGCGCATCGGCGACAGGTCGATCATGAGGGTTCCGTCGGCGACGGCCGTCCCGGCGACGCCGTGTCCGCCTCCCCGGACGGTCACCTCCAGCGTCTCGTCGGCGGCGTGCCGCAGGGCCGCGCTGACGTCGGCGGCGGTGTGGCAGCGGGCGACGAACGCGGGGCGGCGGTCGTACATGCCGTTCCACATGGCGCGGGCCGCGTCGTAGCCGGGGTCGCCGGGGCCCAGCCGGCGTCGGCGGTGGTCGGTCGTGTCCATGGCGTTCCCTAGGCTCGTGGTCCCCGGTCGCGACGTCCGGCGAGGCGACCGGGCGCACCCGCGTTCACTCGTGCATGAGCACATAGGCGCGACGGATGATTACTCGGGTCATGACAGCCCATGCGATCCGCGCGGGATCTCCGGCCGTTTACGGGCCGGTACGCGACTGCCGGCTCTCGCGGTCCGCCGGCACCCCGTATACGCCGCCTGAATGGTCGCCGATCAGGCCGGTGGCCGCCCTCGGCCCCATTCGGCGTGGTCATCCCCGTGATGACATGCGGCCAATCTCTTGGCCCGTTCGGGCCCGTTCCCCGGTTACCGGATCTTTCGGTGGTGGCCACCATAGGACGAGTAAATGGGTGTCCGCAAGGCCTTTCTCGCGGCTGGGCGGGGAACCGGCCGGGAGTGTTCTCGCGGCACGGGCACGGCCGTACGCGGCGATCTTTCTGGGCCCCCTCAATTCCGAACCGAATTCGGATGACGATCCCGCGTCCGCAGACCCGGCACCCGGCGCCTTCAGAAAAGCGCCGTTAATATCGGTCGGCTCGTATTTTCGGTTATGAGGATGATTCGCCTGTGGACCGTGACAGCAGCCTTGACAACCCGTTATTCGCTGGCCGCCACGGCGGCCCGGTGGTCGCGGGGGCTGATCCCGCGCACCCGTTTGAAGGCGGTGCTCAGCGCGAACGAGCTGCCGTACCCGACCCGCCGGGCCACGGCCTCCACGGTCGCGTCCGTCTCGCGCAGCAGGTCGGCGGCGAGGTCGAGCCGCCATCCGGTCAGGTACGCCATGGGCGGCTCGCCGACGAGCCCCGTGAAGCGGCGGGCCAGCGCCGCGCGCGAGACCCCGGCACGCGCGGCCAGTTCGGCGACCGTCCAGGGATGCTCGGGCGCGTTGTGCATGAACCGCAGCGCCCTGCCCACCACGGGGTCGCCGTACGCGCGGTACCAGGCGGGGGCGCCGATGCCCGCACGGGCGAACCACGCGCGCAGGACGGCGATCAGCAGCAGGTCGAGCAGCCGGTCCAGGACCGCCTCCTGCCCCGGCTCGTCCTTGACGATCTCGGCGGCGAGCAGCGGGATGAGCGGGCCGTCCCAGGCGTCGCCCGCCAGGACCAGCAGGCCCGGCAGGGCCGCGAGCAGCCGGCCGCTGATCTCGCCCCGCATCTGGTAGGTGCCGGTGAGCATCATGACCGGCCCGTCGGGGCTGTCCCCCCAGGTGCGGACGCCGAGGTCCATGACGCCGGTCAGCGGCTCCCCCTCGGGGGTGGTGCAGCGCTGCCCCGGATGGATGACGGCCCTCGGCGGCGTGGCCGGGTCCCCCGCCATCGTGTACGGCTCGGGCCCGAGGATGACGGCGGCGTCCCCGGGACGCAGCAGGACCGGCGCGCCCGTACCGGGCGCCACCCAGGCGTCGCCCCGCACCATGGCGACCAGGGTCAGCGGCGCGCGGTCCTGGACGCGGAGCGACCACGGCGGGGTCATGATCGAACGCATGAAGAAGGCTCCCCGGGCCCTCGGCCCGTCCAGCAGGCTCGCGAGCGCGTCCATGGCCACATGGTAGACGCTCGAACATGCCGCCGCGCTTCTCGGCCATGGTCCGTCTCCGGGGACGGCCGCTTGAATGGCAGGGCCGGGCGCCGCGCGGGGCGCGCCCGCGCGGTGAGGAGGCGAAAGTGGACGCGCTACGGCAGGCCGTGCTGATCGCGGCGACGATCACCACAGGGCTGGTCGCGGGCCTGTTCTACGCCTACGCGTGCTCGGTGATGCTCGCGCTGAGACAGGTGGACGACCGCACGTACATCCGGGTGATGCAGCGGATCAACGTCGTCATCCTGAACGGCTGGTTCGCCGCCGGGTTCGCCGGCGCTCCCCTGCTCACCGCTGCGGCCATCGTGGTGCACCTGGACGAGCGGCACCGCGACGCGCTGCCGTGGATCGCGGCGGCGCTGGTGGTGTACGGGGCGATGCTGGCGATCACCTTCGCCATCCACATCCCGCTGAACAACGCGCTGGACGCCGCGGGGGATCCGGCGCGGATCGCCGACCCCGGGGCGGTGCGCGGGCGCTTCGAGCCCAGGTGGGTCCGCTGGAACGTCGTGCGCGCGATGGCGTCCACCGCCGCGCTGGGGTGCCTGTCCTGGGCCCTGATCATGTACGGGTGAGGGGCGCGGCGCCGTCCTTCGCGGGCGCGTCACGCCGCGCGGGGCACGATCGCCGAATCCGGCGGCGCGTTCACACACTTCGTTCAAGAACACCGGTTTCACCACCACACGAGCGGCCGGATCCAGGCAGAACGAGATATTCGACGACCCGGAAGTGGCCTGGAGGGCCGGATAACGGCGCTTCAATTCGCGAATGGCCTTGATCGCGTCGGGCCGCGTCTCCTCCTGACCGGTGACGATCGGGATGGCGAGGCGGTCGATGATGTCCCCGGCGGCCATTCCCTATCGGCTGTCGGATTCTCGATCAACCACGTGGCGACGCGCGGTTTCCACTTCCTGCCCATCCTCGCCGATGGCCATGGCCACCACCGCGCCGCCGTTGCTCCTTCACCAGGCGCGTGATCCCGGTGAATCGGGACTCGGGGTCGTCACCGTCCTCGTGGTTCACCGAATTGACGATCGCGCCGCCGCCGGGCATTTCCAGGCCGGCCTGGAGCACGGCCGGTTCGGTGGAATCCAGGACGATCGGCGGCGCGGTCCGGTCACCGATGGCGAGGTTCGAGGCCGGCGACGAACCCCGCGTGCGCGGCGCCCGGTTCGCCCGGAGAGAGCGGATACCGGGCGCCTCGGGAGGTACATCACGACCCGCCGGCTCCACCGCACGACGCGCCGCCGCCTTCACCTGCGACAGGTCCTGACACGTCTCCACGATCGACGCATTGGTGTCCACGCGGCCGACTCGGCGTGGCGCCCATCGCGTCGCCGGCGATCAGGAAACGCCGGGCCATGTGCTCGCGGAAGCCGGTTGGGGTGCGCTCCTAGACGGCCTGACGCAGTGCCTCGGCGCGGTCGGTGGACTCCCAAGGGAACTCGTCGCGGCCGAAGTGGCCGTAGGCGGCGGTCTGGGAGTAGATCGGGCGAAGCAGGTCAAGGTCACGGATGATCGCGGCCGGGCGCAGGTCGAACACCCGCAGGATGGCATCCTGGATACGCGACACCTCGACCGTCTCGGTGCCGAACGTCTCCACGAACACACCCACCGGCTGCGCCTTGCCGATCGCGTAGGCCACCTGGACCTCGGCCCGGTCGGCCAGCCCCGCCGCCACCACGTTCTTGGCCACCCAGCGCATCGCGTACGCCGCCGAGCGGTCCACCTTGGAGGGGTCCTTGCCCGAGAACGCCCCGCCACCGTGACGGGCCATGCCGCCATAGGTGTCCACGATGATCTTCCGCCCGGTCAGGCCCGCGTCACCCATCGGGCCACCGATCTCGAACTTGCCGGTCGGGTTCACCAGCAGGCGGTACCCCTCGGTGTCGATCTCCAGCTCGGCCAGGACGGGGTCGACCACGTGCTCCTTGATGTCCGGCGTGAGGAGGTCGGCGAGGTCGATGCCGGGGGCGTGCTGGGTGGAGACGACCACGGTGTCCAGCCGGACCGGACGGTCACCGTCGTACTCGATCGTCACCTGGGTCTTGCCGTCGGGACGCAGGTAGGGCACCGTGCCGTTCTTGCGCACCTCCGACAGCCGCCGCGCCATGCGGTGCGCCAGCGTGATCGGCAGCGGCATCAGCTCCGGCGTCTCCCGGCAGGCATAACCGAACATCAGGCCCTGGTCACCGGCGCCCTGCCGGTCCAGCTCGTCCGTGCCCTCGCCCTCACGGACCTCGTAGGCGTCGTCCACGCCCTGGGCGATGTCGGGGGACTGCGCCCCGATGGACACCGACACACCGCATGAGGCGCCGTCGAAGCCCTTGTGCGACGCGTCGTACCCGATCTCCAGGATGGTGTCGCGGATCAGGCCGGGGATGTCGACGTAGGTCTGGGTGGTGACCTCACCGGCGACGTGCACCTGGCCGGTGGTGATCAAGGTCTCGACGGCGACGCGGCTCTTCGGGTCGCCCTTGAGCATGGCGTCGAGAACGGCGTCACTGATCTGGTCGGCGATCTTGTCCGGGTGGCCTTCGGTGACCGACTCGGAGGTGAACAGACGGCGGGGCATCTTCACTCCTCGGGTTTGACGGGTGCGAGCTGCGGTCCTCGCATCGGGAGAGGTGCTGCGGGCGAGGCCGTGCCTTCCGGAGACTCGTTCCTCCTGGGCCTCGCTCGAGAATGGATCGTCACCGCCACGAGCGCGGGCGGTGAAATGGCGCTCGGAGCCCGGCCGCGTCCGGCCGCGTTGATTTCACGACGCCCGTTTCCGTGATATTCACCGCGCGAGGCCGCCCGATCGGAGAAACGGATTCCCGGCCTGTCGACCGGCCGTTACGTCTCCGTTTCCTCATTCCGGCGGCCCCGTTCTCGGTGACGGTGTTCTCACAGTCGCGGTTCGCACGTGAAAAGCAAGGCCACCGCGCGAGTGGCGTTCGCACGATGGCCCTTGCCCGCGTGGGGACTTGCCGCGAATAAACCGCCCAGACACACCACCTCATTCGCCCGGATAAATCCATGCAAGCTCGATCGATCCGATGCTAAGCCGGTGCCGAACCGCCCAGAAACCCCAGCGGAACCCCTACCGTTTCCGACGATCGAATCGGCGGTCAGGGCCTGGAAAGAGGTGGTGGCCGAGGTTTCCCGCCAGGGCAAAGGCTACATCGGGCGATCACCCGCGGGAGCTCTCCCACGCGCCCGGAGTTCCGTGTGGCCCCCGATTTCCGCGTCGCACTTGACAGACGACCCGCCATCGCCTCGCGTCCGGAAGCGCGCGAGGAGGCGGATTACGCAGCGTTTCGGAGCCGACGCGAAACGCGACAACTGGAGCTTCCTCCGGCTTCCCGGTCGCGAACCCGGCTCTTCGTGCGCACGTTCCCCACGGTTATCCGGAAAGCCGCGCTTTCCCCGGTTTAACAGACCATCCCAGATGGGATATCTGGTGCGTAAATACCCCTCCAGTTGCTGTAACGGCAAACTTGTAGTATACGGGATTAAGCGGTAGTGGTTCGGAAGGAGAGGGATAGGGCTTGATCCCTGCGCGCCTCACCAGGCGGTCCTCTCCACGACCCGGCCCGGCCCGCCCTGAGGTGGCGCACCTGATACTTGCCCCAGTAGGCCTGAGAGCGTGAAGACTTCGGGTGGGTCCGTAGGTTTTCTGGCAAGGAGTAAGCAGGTGGAGTTCCGCATTCTGGGACCACTTGAGGTGTTCGCGGGCACGGAACGGCTCGATATCGGAGGGACGCGGCAGAGGATCACCCTGGCCAACCTCCTGCTGGACGCCAACCGGGTGGTCACCGTCGACCGCCTCGCGGAGGCCATCTACGGTGACGACCTGCCGCCGACGTCACGGGCCCAGGTCCAGATCTGCATCTCGTCCCTGAGGCGGCTGTTCGCCGCCAACGGTGATCCGGACATCATCTCCACCCAGTCGCGCGGCTACACCATCCGCGTGGACGAGGGCCGACTGGACATGCGGCGGTTCGAGGAACTGACCTCCCGCGCCCGCCGCGCCCGGGAGGCCGGCGCCGCGGACGAGGCCGTCAACCACTACCGCGAGGCCCTGGCCCTGTGGCGCGGGGAGGCCCTGGAGGGCATCGACAGCAGGCCGGTGCAGGCGGCGGCGAGCCGGCTGAACGAGGAGCGCATCCTCACCAACGAGGACTGCGTCCAGCTGGAACTCGACCTCGGCCGGCACCAGCAGCTCGTCGGCGAGCTCACCCGGCTCGTGGAGGGGTACCCGCTGCGTGAGCGCCTGCGCGGCCAGCTCATGCTCGCCCTCTACCGCTCCGGCCGCAGGGCCGAGGCGCTCCAGGTGTACCGGCTGGCCCGCGAGACGATGATCGAGGAACTCGGCATCGAGCCCAACGAGCAGCTCCAGCGCCTGGAACAGGCGATCCTCACCGCCGACGACAGCCTGGACGCGCCCGCCGAGGTCACCAGCGTCCCCGCCGAACCGCCCCCCGCGCCGTCCTTCCCGGTGCCGGGCCTGCTGCCGAACGCCATCGCCGACTTCACCGGCCGCGCCAAGCAGGTCGACGCCATCCAGCGGGAGCTGGCCCTCGCCTTCGAGGACCCCTCCCGATTCGCCGTCCCGGTCATCGTCATCGCGGGCAAGGCCGGCATCGGCAAGACCACCGTCGCCGTGCACGCCGCGCACGCCGTCGCCGACCGCTTCCCGTTCGGCCAGCTCTTCGCCGACCTGCACGGGGGTGCCTCCCGGCAGGTCAGCCCGATGCACGTGCTGGAGCGGTTCCTGCGCGCGCTCGGCGTCCCGGGCAACTCCATCCCGGACGGGCTGGAGGAGCGCGCCGAGATGTACCGCGCGCTGCTCGCCGACCGCAGGACCCTCATCGTCCTGGACGACGCCGCCGGCGAGAGCCACGTCCTGCCACTGCTTCCGGGCACCCGCAGTTCCGCGGTCGTCATCACCAGCCGCAGCCGCCTGGCGGGGCTGGCGGGCGCCATCCACATCGACATGGACATCTTCGACACCGACCAGTCGATCGAGCTGCTCGGGCGCATCGCCGGCACCACCCGCGTACGGTCGGAGCCCGAGGCCGCGAGGGCGCTGGCCGAACTGTGCGGGCATCTGCCGCTCGCGCTGCGCATCGCCGGGGCCCGGCTGTCGGCCCGCCCGCATTGGCGCATCGAGCAACTCGTCAGCCGCCTGGAGGACGAGACCCGGCGGCTCGACGAGCTCAACCACGGCGAGATGGGCATCCGGGCGAGCATCTCGCTGACCTACGAGAGCGTCGGCGAGGAGGCCAGGCGCCTGTTCCGGCGGCTGGCGATCCTCGACACCGGCACGTTCTCGGCGTGGAACGGCGCCGCCCTGCTGGACCGCTCGTACGACCAGACGGCCGACCTGTTCGACGAGCTGTCCGACGCGCAGCTCATCGACACGGCGGGCGGCAATGGCGTGCACGGCATGTACCGCTTCCACGACCTGATCCGGGTGTTCGCCCGCGAGCGCCTGGCGGCCGAGGAGACGCCCGCCGAACGCAAGGCCGCCCTGGAGCGCGTGCTGCGGGCGCTGCTGTTCCTCGCCGAGGCCGCCCACCGCCGCGAGTACGGCGGCGACTACGTGCAGATCCACAGCGACGCCCCGCGCTGGCCGCTGCCCCCGCGCCTGGTCGCCGCGCTGGTCACCGAACCGCTCCCCTGGTACGAGCGGGAGCGCCAGCTGCTGGTGTCCGGCATCCGACAGGCGGCGCAGGCCGGGTTCGCCGACCTGTGCTGGGATCTGGCGATCAGCGCCGTGACGCTGTTCGAGTCGCGCGCCTACCTAGACGACTGGCGCGAGACCCACGAGACCGCGCTCGCCGCCGCCCGCCACGCGGGCAGCGTCCGGGGGCAGGCCGCGATGCTGTACTCGCGGGGGTCCCTCCACATCACCGAGAAGCGGTTCCCCGAGGCGCGCCGCGACTTCGACGAGGCGATCAGCCTCTTCACCGACATCGGCGACGACCAGGGCACCGCGCTGGTGCTGCGCAACATCGCCTTCCTGGAGAGGATGAGCGGCCACTTCGAGGAGGCGGCGGCCCACTACGAGCGCGCGCTGGCCATGTTCGCCGGCATGGGCGACCAGGTGGCCTCGGCGTACGTGCTGCACAACCTGGCGCAGCTCCGCCTGGAGACCGGCGACCCTGAGGGGGCCAGCAACCTGCTGTCCGAGGCGCTGGCGCTGAGCCGCGAGGGCGGCAGCAGGAGGGTCGAGGCCCAGGTGCTGCACCGGATGGGCGACACCTACCTCGCCTGGCAGGAACCGGCCCTGGCCGCGGAGATCTTCGAGACGGCCCTCACGATGGTGCGGACGATCGGCGACCCCATCGGGGAGGCGTACAGCTTGAACGGGCTCGGCCTGGCCCGGCTGCGGCGGGGCGAGACGGCCCGCGCGGACGAGGCGCTGCGCCATGCGGTGCGGCTGGCCCGGTCCACCGGCGACCGGCTCGCCGAGGCCCGTTCCCTGCTCGGGCTGGGCGAGCTCGCCATGGCCTGCGACGACGCCGAGCACGCCGTCGTCCACCTCGAGCAGGCGCTCACCCTGTTCCGGTCGATGCACGCGCCGGCGTGGGAGGCACGGGCCACGTCCATGCTGGAGAGGGCCGGTGCCGCGCGGTGCGGGGGCGACGACGGGGAGGCGCCGGCGGGGGACGGCCCGGCCGCCGGGGTGCGCCACGGGGAGCGCATGGGCGAGTCGGGCGAGCTCGTCGGCTGAGGAAGGCCGGGAAGGCGGGGACGCCCGCTGACGAAGACGGGCTCCCCGGCCGAGGAGGGCGGCGGCGCGGCTCCGGTCACCCGTTCGGGTGCGTACGACACGCGGATACCGCTTTTCCAGACAATGCGGACGAGCAGTAGGTCCGCGCGGTAAGATGCGGGCACGCCGCGGCGCAGCCGGGGGGACGCCCGCGGCGATTACCCCGCACCGCCGTCTAAATCGCGCGGGCGGCACGGTTCCCCGGCCGGCGGATCCGCCCGGCCGCCATTCGGTCTCGATTTCATTCCGGGCCTTTGTCTCATGGAATACCTGATATACGATGGCGCACGCATCTCGCAGAGAGCTTTTTCCGTGGCGGGCCGAATGCCGGACGGCACGCAAAGGCCCGCACATCGGACGAAGGCCCAGGTCACGGCCATTCGCCGAGGGAAACCGAAACGGCGGCGAGCCTCTCGGGAGCGACGGAATTCCGGCCGCCGATCCCCTGCGAGAACCCTTACCCACCGCCCGCGCCGCCCTAGCGGGACGTGATCGCGCACCCCAAGAAACACGGGTATTGATTTCCGCTGGAACTTCCGCGTCGATACGCTGGGAACGTGAACGCTACCCATGTGAGCATTCAAAGGTCCCCGGGGGCCGCCATTCTCCCTTTACGCGTTTCCCGCGGCCGGGAGACCGCTGAGAGGCCGTCGCTCCGGCCGGGGTTCGGCGGCTTGCGCCAGGGCGATCCGCTCGGGCGGTTCTTCACGGGGTGCGAGATACCATGATCAAGTCTATTCTGCCGGACAGTGTCGTCGCCGTCGACGTGTTCACCGATCCGCCCGATCCGATTCTCTTCCCCGAGGAGGAGATGTCGATCGCGCACGCGGACGAGGTCCGGCGCAAGGAGTTCAGCACCGTACGGGTGTGCGCGCACGACGCGATGCGCAAGCTCGGCATGCGTCCGAGCCCGGTGCTGCCCGGCCTGCGGGGCGAGCCCCAGTGGCCGCCGGGCGTCGTGGGCAGCATGACGCACTGCACCGGCTACCGGGCCGCCGTGGTCGGCGTCTCGGCGAAGGTGACCACCATCGGCATCGACGCCGAGCCCAACGAGCCCCTCGTGGGCGGCGTCCTCGCGGCCATCTCGCTGCCCGAGGAGCGTGAGAGCCTCGCCAAGCTCGCCGCCCGCCATCCCCGCATCCACTGGGACCGGCTGCTGTTCTGCGCCAAAGAGGCCGTGTACAAGGCCTGGTTCCCGCTGACGAAGCGGTGGCTGGACTTCGAGGACATCATGATCAACATCGACCCGCTGCACGGCAACTTCTCGGCGTGGCTGCGCGTGACCGGCCCCCGGGTGCGCGGCCAGCGGCTGACGGCCTTCTCGGGGCGCTGGTCGGCCGAGGGCGGCCTGATCATGACGGCCATCGTGGTTTCCAGCCCCGGACGCGGCGGGCCCTCGCGGCACGGCGCCGAGCGGCCCGCGGCCCACGCGCGCCACCCGCAGACGACGGGCGCGGGCGGGCGCTGAGCGCGACCCGCCACGCCCTCGCCCGGCCGCCCGCCACGCGACCGGGGCATTGATCGAATGTGTGTTTGAATACATGCCGTATGCTGGGCTTATGACCGCACCATTCCAGGCCTCGCTGCTGGACATGTGCGACGAGCCCGGCCCCGGCCCCCTCGGGCCGACGGTGAAGCGCACCCTGCTCGACCACGGCGCGTGGGTCGACGTCCGCCCAGGCTGGATCGCCGGCGCCGACGCGTTGTTCGCCCGGCTGGAGCGGGTCGTGCCGTGGCACGCCGAGCGGCGCCACATGTACGACCGCGTGGTCGACGTCCCCCGGCTGCTGAAGTTCTACGACGAGGACGAGCCCCTGCCCGACCCGGTGCTCGACCAGGCCCGCGACGCGCTCAACGCGCACTACGCGCGGGAGCTCGGCGAGCCGTTCCGCACCGCCGGGCTGTGCCTGTACCGCGACGGGCGCGACAGCGTCGCCTGGCACGGCGACCGCATCGGGCGGGGCGCCGATGAGGACACGATGGTGGCGATCATCTCGGTCGGCGCGCCGCGCGCCCTGCTGCTGCGCCCGAACGGCGGCGGCCACGCGCTGCGTCACGACCTCGGCCACGGCGACCTGATCGTCATGGGCGGCAGTTGCCAGCGCACGTGGGAGCACGCCGTGCCCAAGTCCGCCCGGGCCATCGGCCCCCGCATCAGCGTCCAGTTCCGCCCGCGCGGGGTCCGCTGACCTCGGCCTCCTCAGCAGGACGGCTTCCGCGGCGTAGCCGCGCATCACCTCCTCGTAGGCGGCGAACCCCGCCCGGTGGTCTCCCCCGGCGGCGGCGAGCTCGCCCGCCAGGACGTACGCGCCGACCCGATTCCCACCCGCACGGACCCGATTCCGCCTCAAATATCCGGACATGGCGGGCCGGATGGCGGGTCCGGCGTACCGAACGGACACGCGACGGGACGGGCATCTTCGTCGGACGTTTCCCCGAGGGTCACCCATGATCGGCAGGTTGGCGGATGCACCGAGATCCCGATCAGAACGGATGCGACTCACGATGATCAGATCCCGTACCCTGGCCACCGCCGCCGTCCTGGCCGGCCTGCTCGTCCCCGCCGCCCAGGGAGCGGCGCTCGCCGACCCCGCCACGCCCCCGACCGGCGTCCCGCAGGACACCGCGCCCCTCGCCGGCGGCCAAGGCGACCAGGGCCGGCAGGGCGAGCAGGGCGAGCAGGGCGACCGGGACGAGCAGGGCGACGCGGGCCGTCACGGCGTGCGTAAGCGGTTCGACCTCCAGGCGCACCGCGGCGGGCTCGGGCTCGTGGTGGAGAGCACGCTGGACTCCTTCGCCAACGGGCTGCGCGTCGGCGTCAGCACCCTCGAACTGGACATCCAGATCACCGAGGACGGCAGGGCCGTCGTCACCCACGACCGCAAGGTGGACGGCCGCAAGTGCCAGGACACCGGCCCCGTGACCCCGGGCGACCCGGAGTACCCCTACGTCGGCAAGTACGTCAACACGCTCACCCTCGCGCAGGTCAGGACGCTGGACTGCGGGTCGAGGACGCTGCCGGACTTCCCCGTGCAGCGGCCCGCCCCCGGCGCGCGGATGCCGCTGCTGAGCGAGGTGTTCGACCTGGTCAAGAAGTTCCGCGCGCACGACGTCAAGCTGAACGTCGAGACCAAGGTGGAGGCCGGGGCGCCCGCCGAGACCGCGCCGCGCGAGCAGTTCGTCCAGGTGGCCGTCAAGGAGATCAGGCGGGCCCACATCGAGCGTCAGGTCACCATCCAGAGCTTCGACTGGGGCGCGCTGATGCGGATGCGCCAGGTCGAGCCGCGCCTGCCGCTCGTCGCGCTGACCAACTACGACTTCCTGCAGACCGGGAAGCCGGGGGCCTCGCCGTGGCTCGGCGGCATCGACATCGACGACTTCGGCGGCGACCCGCTGAAGGCGATCAAGTCCTTCGGCGCCTCCGCGTTCTCGCCGGTGCACGGCTTCCCGCAGAACGGCAAGGTCACCGACCCCACGTACGTCCCCTACGTCACCAAGGCCATGGTCGACCAGGCCCACCGGATGGGCATCAAGGTCATCCCGTGGACGATCGACGACGAGCCTACGATGAACAAGCTCATCGACGACGGCGTGGACGGCATCATCACCGACTACCCCGACCGACTGCGCGAGGTGCTCGCCGCCCGCGGTTACGAGCTGCCCCGGCAGTACCCTGGCCCGCGCCACTGGTGACCCCGGAACGGCCGCGCGGCCCTGTCTCGCCGTCGCGGCCGGAAATATCCTCGAACCGACGCGCCCAGGGCGGGCGCGGCGAACGAGGAGCACCGACATGGCACCCCTGGGGCACGACCGGTACTGCGACGAGATCATCGACCAGAGCGGCATGCTCCGGGAACTGGTGAAGGGGTCCGAGCCGTCCGTGCCGGTGCCGACGTGCCCGGGCTGGACGCTCGCCTCGCTCGTCCGGCACATCGGGGGCAACCTGCGCACGGTCGGGACGGCCGTGCGCACCGGCACGCCGGTGAGCGACCCGGCCGCGCAGGTGGCCGGGCTCGCGGGGCCCGGGACCGACGACTGGGCCGAGCTGGACGCCTGGTTCTCCGAGGGCGCCGAGACCTACACCGCCGCCCTGCGCGCGGCGGGCCCGGACGCCGAGGCGACCGTGTGGGGGTTCCAGGGGAACACGACCTTCTGGGTCCGCCGCGCCGTGCACGACATCGTCGTCCACCGCGCCGACGTCGCCCTCGCGGTGGGCGGCGGCTACGCCCTGGCGCCCGAGCTGGCCGCCGACGCGATCGACGAGCTGCTGGAGCTGTTCAAGGGCCAGCAGGCGGGCGGGATGCCGGCGCTCGCGGAGCTGCGCGGCTCCGGGGAGACCATCGGGCTGAAGGCCACGGACGCGGACGCCGCCTGGCTGATCGAGCTGGGCGCGGACGGCTTCACCTTCGGCCGCGCCGGCGGCGGGGAGGCCACCGTCACGATGCTCGGCCCGCTCACCGACGTCCTGCTCACCCTCTACCGCCGTCTGCCCTCCGGCGGCGGCCGGGTGAAGGTCGTCGGCGACTCCGCGCTGCTGGACTTCTGGCTCACCCGCGCGTCCCTGAGCTGACCCTCCGCGTCACGCCGCCCCCGCCCCCGCGCGTCTGGTCATGTCGAGGCGGACGGGGGGCCAGGGACGGCGAGCGACCCGGGCGGGCCGGCGGTGCCCCGCACTTACGCTTCGCGTCGAGCCGGGTGAGGACTGACCTGGTGACCGGGGCTCACAACCGCCGCCCTTCCGGTTGAGATGAGTGCACTCAGGGACGAACGGCTCCAGATGGAACTTCCCGTCATTCGGCCGCATCAGACGGGAGCCGCGACGTGGCGGTGATCACGGGCGCGGGCGGCTTGGGCGTGGCGGTCGCCCGCCGCCTCGGCGATGGCCCGCATGTTGGAGTGCGGGACCGGGTCGGGTGGGGCGATCAGAGGTCGGGGGTGGCGGGGCGGATGAGGCCGCTTTCGTAGGCGAAGACCACCACCTGGGCGCGATCACGCAGCCCGAGCTTGACCAGCACGCGGCTCAGATGCGTCTTGACCGTCGCCTCGGCCAGATGCAACGCCGCGGCGACCTCGGCATTGGACAGCCCGCGCGCCACCTGCACCAGCACCTCGTGCTCGCGCGCGGTCAGCCGCGCCAGCCGTTCGTCCCGCTCGGCGGGCCCCGGCGTCATCTGCGGCGCGAACCTCTCCAGCACGCGGCGGGTGACGCGCGGCGACAACGCCGCCTCTCCCGCCGCGACGCTGCGGATCGCGCTCAGCAGCTCCTGCGGTCGCGTGTTCTTCGGCAGGAACCCGGCCGCTCCGGCCTTCAGCCCGGCGAAGGCGTACTCGTCCAGATCGAAGGTGGTCAGGATGAGCACGCGCGAGCGGGGGCTGTCGCGGACGATCCGGCGGGTGGCCTCGATGCCGTCCAGTCCGGGCATGCGCACGTCCATCAGCACCACGTCCGGGCGCAGGTGCCGCGCCAGCCTGGCCGCCTGCTCACCGTCGTCCGCTTCCCCGGCCACCTCCATGTCCGGCTCTGCCTCGAAGACCATGCGAAAGGCCATCCGCAGCAGCGACTCGTCGTCGGCGATCAGCAGCCGGATCATCGTGGCGCTCCCAGGTCCAGCACGGCCAGCACCCGCCATCCGCCGCCCGTCACCGGCCCGGCGTCCAGGGTCCCGCCGTACGCGGCCACCCGTTCCCGCATGCCCGCGATCCCGCGTCCATCGCCCCGGAGCCCGGAGCGTGGCCCGGACACCCGGGTCTCGGCGTCGAGGGGCCCATGGGCGCCAAGCACGACCGGGTCGCGAACGTCGGTGACCTCCACCTCGGCACGACCCGACGATACGTCGACCCGCACATCGGCGCGAGCCCCGGGCGCGTGCCGCAGCGTGTTCGTCAGCGCCTCCTGAACCAGCCGGTAGATCGTCAGCTGGGCGGCGGCGGGAACCGCCTCGGTGTCACCGGCCACCCGGACACACGTCGCCAGCCCGGCCGCGCGCATCCGCTCGGCCAGCGGACCGAGCTCGGCGATCCCGGGCGCAGGCTGAAGCATCTCGTCGAGGCGGTCCTCGCCCGAGGTGGCGCGGCCGCCGCCGGTGCTCAGGGAACGGCGCATGTCCTGCAGGGCTTGGCGTCCCGTCGCGGCGATGTGCTCCATCGCCGCCGCGGCCCGATCCGGCGCGCTGTGGCGGACGTAGGCGGCGCTGTCGGCCAGCGCCACCATCACCGACAGGTTGTGGGTGACGATGTCGTGCATGTCGCGGGTCATCCGTGCGCGTTCCTGGGCGACGGCCAGCCGTGCCCGCTGCTCGCGGTCGCGTTCCAAGAAGGTCACGTACGCCCGCCGTACCCGCATCCACAGGCCGGTCATGAGGGCGGCGGCCGCCATCGCGCTCAGCGCGCCCGCCGTGAGGGGGAACAGGCCGGGCGGCGCCCAGCGGGCGGCGGCCAGCAGCACCCCGGCCTGCAGCGCGAGCGCCGCCGTCAGGGTGTGGCGCCACGGGCGGCGCGCGGCGACCGTGTACAGGGCCACCAGGAGGGCGGCGTCGGCGGGAAGCTGCACGTCCAGCGCCCACTGGACGGCGGCGGCGAGGCCGATCGCGCCCAGGACCGTCATCGGGGCGCGCCGTCTCCAGGCCAGCGGCGCCACCAGCGCCGTCTGCAGCGCGAGCAGCCATGGGGGGCCGGACAGCACCCGGCCGGGTCCGAGCGTGGCCAGGAACAGCGCGGCGGCCGGCAGCGCGTCGGCGGGCACGGTCGACCATCGGCTCATCGCGGTGAGGCGAGCCACCAGACGGTCGGCTGGTTTCATGCACTTGACCCTAGTTGTGCTGCGGGTTCGCCCCCGCTCCTTCCTGGGGATGACCGTCATCCGAAAGTCGCATGCGCGCGTGCGACCTCCGCCGCTGGCCCGCAGGCGTGCCAGGCTGCCAGCCTCGTCGGACATCCTTTTCCGTTTGAGGAGCTTTCGCATGTCCTTTGTCACGAAAAATACGGATCTGACCATGGGGGCCAGGGCCACCGGTTCGTCCGCCGTCTCCAAGAACCCGGCGTCCACCGTCTCGAAAGCCGCAGGCAAGGTCGCGGGGCTGGCCGTACTGGTGCTTGCGGTCTCCCTGCCCGCGGCCCGCGCCGACGCCGGGAGCCCGATCGGAGTGAACCTGCCCGCGCCCGGCGGCCCGTATCCGATCGGGACCGTGGCCATGCGGCTGGTCGACCGCTCGCGGCCCGATCCGCTGGTGGCGGCCAAGCCGTACCGGGAACTGATGATCAGCCTGTGGTACCCGGCGGTGGCGGACGGCGGGCCGCTCGCGCCGCACATGGCGCCGCTGGCCGCCGCCGACTGGGACCGGCACTCGGCGCCGCCCCTGGGCATCGCCAAGGGCGCCGTCGCCTGGGCCGCCACGCGCACCCATGCCCGCGTGGGCGCGCCGGTCGAGCCGCGTGCGGGCAAGCTGCCGGTGGTGCTGTTCGGTTCGGGGGACGGCGGGCCGCGCACGCTGGGCACCAGCCTGGTCGAGGACCTGGCCTCGCGCGGCTACCTGGTCGTCACCGTCGACCACACCTACGAGGCCGAGCAGGTGGAGTTTCCCGGCCGACGCCTGGTGCGCGCCCTGCCGCTGCCCGCGAAGCTGACGCCGAAGGTCATCGCCAAGCTGCTGGCCGAGCACACGCGGGCGCGCCTGGCCGACATGCGCCACGTCCTGGACCAGGTCACCGCCCTGGCCCACGGCCGCCCGATCGGCGGCAAGCTGCCCGAGGGGATGCTCGGCGCGCCCGACACCTCGCGGGTGGGGGCGCTGGGACAGTCGCTGGGCGGGTCGGTCGCCGCGCAGCTGACCCGCGACGACGCCCGCGTGGACGCGGGCGTCAACCTCGACGGCGCCTATGTCGGCCCGGTGGCCACGCGTGGTGTGACCAGGCCGTTCCTGCAACTGGCGGCCGAGACCCACACGCGTGACAGCGAGCCGAGCTGGAAGTCGTTCTGGCGGGCCTCGACCGGATGGAAGCGGGAACTGCGCTTCAAGGGCGCGGCCCACGGCTCGTTCACCGACCTGCAGCCGCTGCTGCCGCAGATCGCGGCCAAGCTCCCCACGGTGCCGCTCGCGGACTACGTGGGCACCATCGATCCCGGCCGTTCGGTGGCGGCCCAGCGCGCCTACGTCGGGGCCTTCTTCGACCTGCACCTGCGGGGCAAGCCGACCCACCTGTTCGACGACCCCGACACGCGCTTCCCGGAGGTCTCCCTCATCCCCTGACCGGTCCCCGGCTCCCCGCTCACGCGGCCGGCTCCCCGGTCAGGCGTCCGAACACGCGGGGCCCAACGACCCGGGCGTGACCTTAGACCCCCGCGCCCTCGGAGCCGCCCGGGCCGATGCGGTGGATCCCGCTCATGGCCTCGGCCAGGGCGGCGCGGTCCACGTCCGCCATGCGCCCGCTCAGGCGGATGACGTGGCCCTCCCCCGCGGCGGCGTACTCGTGGCGGTCGCCACTGACGCGGTACCAGCCGAGCTCGTCGGCGTCGCACCCGACCGGCCCGGCGAGCCACTCGGCGTCGTGGACGGGACGCTCGGGGCACAGGGCGTCGCTGAAGTCGCCGCGCTCGACTCCGAACCAGACCTGCCGGCCGCCGGGCGCGGCGTAGTACGCCTGGAGGCCCTCCTCGCCGTACACGCTCATCGTCCGCTCGGCGAGCCTGTACCCGGGCAGGTTCACCACGAAGAGCAGATCGGGCGCGACGCCCTGCGCCCGCAGGTCGGCGATGCGTTCCGGGCCGACGACCTCCCCGCCGCCGCACCCCGCCGGCACGAGCAGGCCCAGCAGCCCGAGCAGGCCGAGCAGACCAGCCGGCACGACCGAAACCCCGCGTCGGATCACGGCGAAAACCTCCCTCCCGCCGCACCCCCGCCAAACCTCTTCCACCACCGGGCACTCCAGCCTTCTCGTCCCGCGCGCTCCGGGGAACGCCCTGGAGGGGTGCGGACCTGGTGTGGTTACGGTGAGACGTGACGTTCGCCCTCGAATGCGAGGGTCTCCACGCTCAAGGAGCTTCGATGACGTGCCGGGGGCTGTTCGCGGGGTTGTGCACGCTCGACCTGGTCCAGTCTGTGGACCGGATGCCGGCCGCGAACCGGGCGCGGGCGATGTCCTGCACGGCGCGCTGACCTTCGCCCTGTGCCGCGCTCTCGGGGAAGACCCCGGCGTCGGCCCGCTCACAGGTCCCGCCCCTGGTCCCGGCGGCTGTGGCTCCGTCGCCGAGACCTTCACCGAGGAGGCCTTCGCGGCCGCCCTGGGCTTCGCGATCCCCATCGCCTCGGCGGCCTGCGCGTCCTTCGGTACCCGCGCCTGGATGCGCGTCTGACGCGGGCTCAGCCGGTGTTCTTGGCGTCGTCGTGGGCGGCGCGGGACTTCAGGACCTCGGGCATCTCGCCCTCCAGCCAGTCGATGAGGTCGAGCAGGCGGCGGGCGGCCTCGCAGCCGAGCGGGGTGAGGCTGTACTCGACCTTGGGCGGGATGGTGGGCTGGGCGGCGCGGTGCACCATGCCGTCGCGCTCCAGGGCCTGGAGGGTCTGGGCGAGCATCTTCTCGCTGACGCCGTCCACGCGGCGGCGCAGCGCGTTGAAGCGGTAGGTGCCGTCGGCGAGCGCGGCCAGGGCGAGGATGCCCCAGCGACCGGTGATGTGCTCCATCGTCTCGCGGGAGGGGCACCCACGGGCGAACACATCGAAGATGATCCGCCCGTGCTCGTCCCGCGCGCCCGCGTCGCCCGGGCCGTCCCCGGCGATCGCGTCCCGCTCGCCCTCGGTGACAGGCTCGCGCGCGTCCGAGATGACCGTGCCCTGCTCGTTCATACGCCAAGCGTACGTTCTCAGCGCCACTTTCTTGAAGCACGTACCCACAAACTGGGTAGCACTTTCTGAAAGTTAGTACTAACCTACGGGCGAACCCACTTCTGAGGAGAACCGAATCATGATCGTCGTCACCGCCGCCACCGGACAGCTCGGCCGGCTCGTCGTCGAAGGGCTGCTGGCCGCCGTCCCCGCCGACCAGATCGCGGTCGTCGTACGCGACCCGGGCAAGGCCGCCGACTTCGCGGAACGCGGGGTCCACGTCCGTGAGGCCGACTACGACCGGCCCGCCACGCTGGAGGGCGCCTTCGCCGCCGGGGACCGCGTGCTGCTGATCTCCAGCCCGGATGTGGGCGCGCGACTGGACCAGCACAAGGCCGTCGTGGACGCCGCCGCCGCGGCCGGCGTCGCGCTGCTCGCCTACACCAGCCTGCTGCACGCCGACACCAGCCCGCTCGCGGTCGCCCCCGACCACTTGGCGACCGAGCTGTACATCCGCGCCTCGGGCGTCCCCTTCAGCTTGCTGCGCAATGGCTGGTACACCGAGAACTACGTGTCCGCGGCGCTGAACGGCGCCGAGCACGGCACGGTCGCGGGCAGCGCGGGCGAGGGCCGCGTCGCCGGGGCGACCCGCGCCGACTACGCCGCCGCCGCGGTGGCCGTGCTCACCGGCGAGGGCCACGAGAACACCGTGTACGAGCTGTCGGGCGACACCACGTGGAGCATGCCCGAGTTCGCCGCCGAGGTCTCCGCCCTGGCCGGGCGCCCGGTGACGTACCAGGACCTTCCGCAGGAGGAGTACGCCCGCGTCCTGGCCTCCGCCGGCCTGCCCGAGCCGGTGGCCGCGATGCTCGCCGCGATGGACGCCGACATCGCCAAGGGGGTCCTCGCCGACACCCCGGGCACCCTGTCCAAGCTCATCGGCCGTCCCACGACACCCCTGCACGAGACGCTCGCCACGCTCTTCCCCGGGGACTGAGCGCGGGTAGACGCGCCGAGCGAGCGCGGGCGCGGTCAGTCGAGGGCGCCCAGGGTGATGCCCTCGATGATGTGGCGCTGGGCGGCCACGGCCACGAGCAGGACCGGGACGACGGTGACGAGCGACGCCGCCATGATCAGGTTGTACTGGGTCGTGAACTGGCTCTGGAAGACCGACAGGCCCTGGGACAGGACGGACATGTCCGTCGTGTTCACCACGATCAGAGGGAACAGGAAGTTGTTCCAGTTCTGGAGGAACAGGATGATGGCCAGCGCGGCGATCATCGGACGGGCCAGCGGGGCGTAGACGCTCAGGAACACCCGCGGCTCCGAGGCGCCGTCGAGGCGGGCGGCCTCGCCCAGCTCACGCGGGGTGCCGAGGAAGAACTGGCGGAACAGGAAGGCCCCGAGCGCGGAGGCGATGTTCGGGACGATCAGGCCCTGGTAGGTGTTCAGCCAGCCGAGGTCGCCGAGGAGCTGGGACATCGGGACGATGATCGCGCTGAACGGCACCATCAGGCCGCTCAGCGCGACGAGGAAGAGCAGCCGCCTGCCGGGGAACTCCAGCAGGGCGAAGGCGTACCCGGCGAGCAGCCCGGTGGTGAGCTGCCCGGCGGTGGCGGCGACACCGAAGATCGCGGTGTTCAGGTACCAGCGGCCGAACGGCGCCTGGGACAACGCCTGGCCGATGTTGGACCACTGCGGCTCGGCCGGCCACAGCGGCGCGGCCGGGTTGACGATCTCGGCGTCGGTCTTGAGCGCGCTCACGGCCATCCAGAACAGCGGGAACGCCACGATCAGAACGGCGAGACCGAGGAGCAGGTACACCACCGCGCGGCGGGCGAGCAGGCTAACGGGCACGGTCGGCCCGCCCTGCCAGCCAGAGCTGCGCCATGGTGACGAGCAGGGAGAGCAGGAACAAGGCGACCCCCATGGCGTTGGCCCGGCCGGTGTCGAACTGGACGAACCCCTCGTTGTAGACGTAGTAGAGGGCGGTCGAGGTCGCGCCGTCCGGGCCGCCCTGGGTGAGGACGTAGATCTGGGTGAAGGTCTGCAGGCCGGTGAGCGTGGTCACCACCCAGATCAGCAGGGTCTGGCGGCGCATCATGGGCCACTGGACGTGCCGGAACCGCCGCCAGGCCCCGGCGCCGTCCACGCTGGCCGCGTCGAGGACGTCCCGGGGCACGGACTTCAGCGCGGCGACGTACAGGATCACGTTCTGCCCGAAGAACTGCCACGCGCCGAACGTGAGGACGGCCAGCAGCGCGAGGCCCGGCGAGGACAGGAAGTCGGCCTGCGGCAGGTTCAGGGCGCCGAGCAGCCTGTTGACGAGCCCGAACCGCGGCGCGAACATGTTCGCCCAGATCAGCGCGGTGGCCACCACCGGCACGACCAGCGGGATGACGAACGGGGCCCGCAGCCGGGCCACGCCGGGCGCGCGGGAGTTGAGCAGCAGTCCCAGGCCGAGGCCCGCGCCCATCGTGAGCACGATGAACCCGGCCGTGTAGAGGCCGGTGACGCCGAGCGCGCGGCCGCCGTCCTCGGCCAGCATCGCCGTGTAGTTGTCCAGGCCGACGAAGGTCGGCGCGAAGTCGAACACCCCGCCGCTGTAGAGGCTGCGCCACAGCAGCATCCCGAGCGGGACCAGCGAGAACAGCACCGTGAGGACCACGGTCGGCGCCACGAACGCGTACCCGAGGACCCACGCGCCGCGCCGGCTCGGCCGCCGGACGGGGCCCGCGCCCTCCCCCGGAGGGGCGGCGCGGGTCCCGCGCGCGGTGTCGCGTCCGGTGCGCGTCATGTCAGCCGAGCTTCTTCAGGGCCGCGTCCCCTTCTTTGGCGGCCTGCGTCAGGGCCTCGGCCGGGGTCTTCCGTCCCTTGAGGGCGGCGTTGATCTGGGTCCACAGGCTCTGGGAGATCGCGGTGTAAGCGGGGGTGATCGGGCGCACCTTGCCGGTCTTCTCGGCCTCGGCGAAGACCGCGTAGGTCGGGTCCTTGGCGATGTGCTCCTTGAGCGCCGGCTGGTCGAGCTGGGCGGGGCCGGAGGGCAGGCCGCCGCTCTTGACGGCGAGGTAGGCGCCCTGCGCCGGGGTGGCGAGGAACTTCAGGAACGCCAGGCCCGCCTTCTCGGCCGCGGGGTCGGTCTTGAGCAGGGCTGCCACGCCGATACCGAGGCTCGTCGAGGTGCCGGACGCGCCCGCCGGCATGGGGGCCACGCCGAAGTCGACACCGGCCTTCTGGAAGGTGGGCACGGCCCACTGCCCGTTGACGATCATGGCGACCGTCCCGCTGGCGAACGCCGGGGCGCCGTCGAAGCTGCCCGCCTGGGCGAAGCCGGTGCTCGGGGCCGCCTTGTTCTTGAGCAGGTCGACCCAGGTGGTGAGCGCCTTGACGCCCTGCGGGCCATTGAAGGCGGTGGCGGTGCCGTCGGCGTTGAGGAAGGAGCCTCCCTCGGCGTACAGCAGGGGAGCCCAGGCGAAGGAGATCCACTCGGCCTCGCCGAGCGGCACGTAGAAGCCGTACTTGTTCTTGGCCGGGTCCGACAGCTTCTTGGCATCGGCGGCGAGCTCGTCCCAGGTCTTGGGCGGGCCGTCGATGCCGGCGTCGGCGAAGGCCTTCTTGTTGTAGAAGAGCACGATGTCCCCGACGCCGCCGAGCGCGATGCCGAGCTGGTGTCCCTTGTAGAACAGCGACTCCTTGATGCCCGGGTACAGCGCGTCGGTCTCGGCGGTGAGCTTGCCGTCCAGCGGGATCAGCTTGCCGCTCTGCTGGACGACCGGCAGGTCGGAGGGGTTCTGGGTGAGCAGGACCGTGGGGTGGGTGCCGTTCTTCAGGGCCGCGATGACCTTGGGAAGGTACTGGTCGGAGCTCGCGATGTACTCGCCCTTGGACCGCATGCCGGGGTTGGCCTTGGCGAACGCGGCGTCGACCTCGGCGATCTGGTCCGGCTGCCACGCGCTCGTCCAGTACGTGAACGTGCCCCCGGCCGCGCCCGGCGTGCCCGTGCCGCCGGAGGAGCCGGTCTGTCCCTGCCCTCCGCACGCCGCGGCGGTGAGGACCAGGCCGAACGCGACGGCGCCGGCGGCGGCCTTCTTCCTGATCATAAGCATCCCCGTTCCGCCGCTCCCTGACGGCGCGGCGTGCTCGTCGCGGCGGGTCCCGGATGGAGACCTCCGGCCCCGCCTCCGCTCTCGATCTTGACGCCATAATAACCAAGCGACGCGGTAGGTAAATGGTCTTCCACCGCCGGCCTTCTCTGCGCCGCACGGCTCGACGAGCCGACCTCGCCCGCGGCCCCGGGAGTCGCGCCCGCCTCAGACCTCGACCACGCCGCCGGTGCGCCAGTAGACGTTGTTCTCGCGGCCCAGCAGGCCCTCCACGACCAGGTAGCGGCGCAGGGCCGCGTGGTCGTCGTGGAAGGCGCGCAGGGCCACGTTGACGTCCTTCTCGGGGTAGCGTACGCCGGGTTCGAAGACCTGGGCGATGTACCGCAGGACGGCGAGACGTTTCTCGCGGCGGGTGGGGATCGCCCGCAGGCGGCCCTCGACCAGGAAGGTCTGGACGACGCGGGCGTCGGCGTCCGCGGGCGGCGGATCCGCGGGCGGGGCTGTGGCGTGCAGCAGCTCGCGGAAGCGCTCGGGCCTCGGACGCCAGGCGTCCTCGTCGCGGACGATCAGGCCGCCGCGTTCCAGCCGGTCCAGCGCGCGGCGCAGCGCGTCCCTGCCGAGCCCGGCCTCCTCGGGCGTGCCGTGCAGGACCAGGGCGGAGAAGACCCGCAGCGTGTCGTCCTGGTAGAGCAGGCCGAGCACGCGCCTGGTCTGTTCCTCGCTCATGATCGTCCAAGCCCTCACCGGTGTCCTCGATGGCCATCCGGGCGGACGGCACCGATCATTCTGGCCCATGTGCCGGGGCCGGACGCGACCCGTTTTCCGGACGCGGCGGCGCGGGAGGCGTCCGCTCGCGGGCGGATGTCCGGGATGTCGGCGTCTTCCTCTTGCTAAGCGGCCAGGTGTGGGCAATTATTTTCATCTGATCACTCGGTGATGAAGGGAATAATTTTGGACATCAGCGCCGCCGCCTATGCCCGGACCGCCGAGAGGCTGGTGCACGAGGTCGCCGCGAGCCAGGCGCGGGCCGTCCAGGAGGCCGCCGCCCTGCTCGGCGCCTGCCTGCGCGGCGGCGGGGTGATCCAGGCGTTCGGCTCGGGGCACTCCGAGGCCATCGCGATGGAGATCGCCGGCCGCGCGGGCGGCCTGGTCCCCACCAACCGGCTCGCCCTGCGCGACCTTGTGCTGTACGGCGGGGAGCCCGCGAGCGTGCTCGGCTCGGCCGAGCTGGAACGAGACCCCTTGGTCGCCCGCCGCGTCTACGAGCTCGCCCCCGTGCGACCTGAGGACGCCTTCGTCCTCATCTCCAGCTCGGGGGTCAACGGCTCGGTGGTGGAGCTGGCGTCCATCGTCAAGGAGCGCGGCCACGGCCTGGTCGCGCTGACCTCGGTGCGGCACAGCACCGAGATGAAGTCGCGGCACCCCTCGGGCCTCAAGCTGATGGACCTCGCCGACGTCGTGCTCGACAACGGCGCCCCGTACGGCGACGCGGTGGTCCCGATCCCCGGGGGCGGCACGTTCGGCGCGGTCTCCACCATCACCTCGGCCCTGCTCGCGCAGATGGTCGTCGCCGAGATCGTCCGGGGCCTGCTGGAGGCCGGCGAGACGCCGCCGATCTACCGTTCGGCCAACGTCGTCGGCGGCGACGAGCACAACCGCGCCCTGGAAAGCCGGTACGCGGGCCGCATCCGGCGCGGGGGCTGACGCCCGCCTGCCTGCCACGCGTCACCGACCAGGTTCGACCAGAGACCTCCGCGCCCGGGCGGGCACAACTCGCCGGCGGCGCGGCGACGCTCCAGCCCCCAGGAGGACCAATGGCGGACAATTCCCTATCCCGGCGTGAGTTGCTGCGCAGCGCCGCCGTCACCGGGCTGCTGCTCCCCGGCGCGCTGGCGGCGTGCGCGTCCCCGGGCGGCGGCGGGTCCCGCACGCCCGCCCCCGCGGCCACCGGCGCCACGTCGGCGGCCAACCCGCTCGGCATCGCCGAGACGTCCCCGCTCGAGGTGGTGATCTTCGACGGCGGGTTCGGCGACGCCTACGCCAAGAACATCCACGAGCCGCTGTTCGCGGCCAAGCACCCGAGCGCGCGGATCAGGCACTCGGCCACCAAGGAGATCGCCAAGACGCTCCAGCCCCGGTTCGCCGGCGGGAACCCGCCCGAGTTCGTCAACAACAGCGGCGACAACGCGATGGACTTCGGCGCCCTGGCGCAGGACGGCCAGCTGCAGGACCTCGGCGCGCTGCTGGACGCCCCGAGCTGGGACGACCCCTCCGTGAAGGTGCGCGACACGATCCTGCCCTCGGCCGTCGAGCTCGGCACCTACGACGGCACGTACTGCGTGCTGAACTACGCCAGCACGGTGTGGGGCATCTGGTACTCCACCAAGCTGTTCGGCGACAACGGCTGGCAGGTGCCGAAGACCTGGGACGAGTTCACGGCCCTGTGCGAGACGATCCAGAAGTCGGGAAAGTGCGCGCCGTTCACCTACGCGGGCAAGCACCCGTTCTACATCTACGAGACGATCCTCACCCTGGCCGCCAAGATCGGGGGCGTCCAGGTGCTGAAGAACATCGACAATCTGGCGCCGGACGCCTGGAAGGCCGAGCCGGTCGCCAAGGCGGCGGAGGCGTTCGCCGCGCTCGGCGCGAAGTACCTGCTGCGGGGCACCGAGGGGCTGGACCACATCCAGACCCAGACGGCCCACAACAAGTACCAGGTCGCCATGCTGCCGTGCGGGTCGTGGCTGGAGAACGAGCAGAAGGACACCACTCCGGCGGACTTCGGCTACGCCATGTTCCCGCTGCCCTCGTTCTCGCAGTCCGACGCCCTGCCGTACGGCACGCTGCACTCCCGTCCCGGCGAGGAGTTCTTCGTCGCGGCGAAGTCGGCCAACCCGCGGGCCGGCATGGAGTACATGCGGGCGATGCTGTCCAAGGAGGGCGCGGGGAAGTTCAGCGAGCTGGTCAGCACGCTCACCGTCGTCAAGGGGGCCGCGGACGGCCGCACTTTGAAGCCGGGGCTGCGGAGCGCGGCGGGACGGCTGCAGGAGGCCGGGGAGAACGTCACCTACTTCCGGTTCCGCCAGTGGTACAAGGAACTGCACGACGAGGTCGCCGCGGCCACCGGCCAGCTGATGGCGGGCCGCCTCCAGGTCGCGCAGTGGGCCGACCGGGTCCAGCGGAAGGCGGACGAGATCAAGAACGACACCTCGGTGAAGAAGTTCACCCGCACCTGACCCGTCCGGGGCGCCCCGAACACGCCGTGCCGGAGGCGCGGCAATAGGCACAGAGCTGAAACTACCGCTATTAGACCCCAATTACCTGCGGAAACGCTACCTTTTCGACCCGGGAGGGCACATCGAAGGCACAGTGCTGAAGACAGCCTCGATCGCCGCCCTCGTTGTGTCCTCCTCGTCCGGCCACAGAGGGACCCTTCGGTGAGAGGAGCATTGCCGTCACCAACCTTCGATGACACCGCTCAACCTTCGGCGCGATGCAACAGTGACGGGATCGCTCGCGGATTCCGTCGATCACCGATCGGTGCGTGTGCTACGTTCCGTAGTCCAATCGAAAATAGGCGACCCCGGCGGTGCTGTAACACCCCGGGGTCCGGCACCAGGAGCAGGAACTCCCGATGCGCGTCCATCGTAGCGCCCATGTGCGCAACTTCACCGTGCTGCCCAACTGCGTCTTGCAGTACCGGCAGCTGTCCTACACCGCCCGCGGCCTGCTCGCGGACCTTCTCTCCCGCCCAGACGGCTGGCGCGAGGACGGTCGGCATGAGCCTCGGCGGCCTGGCCACCGCCGGGTAGTCGGATGCCGCCATGGGTCGGGGACGGTACGTTCCGAGCGCTTCCCGTCGATGTCTGGGCGGTGCATGCTTCGTCAGAGTGCCGCAGAGCCGAGTGCCTTCTGCTTGAGGCGGAGGTAGGCCGGTTCGTCGCCGAAGAGGTCAGGCTCGGGGGTCAGCTGGATCCCGGTGGTCTCCTGTACGGTGTCGGCGACGGTCCGGGCTGCTTCCGCGAACGCGCTGGCGGTGGCCTGTCCGTCGGCGACGAGAGTGAAGTGCTTGGTGGACATCCGGATGCCTGGGGCGACGGGTTGGCCGAGGGCGAAGCCGGTGGCCTTGATCAGCCAGCTGGCGCTGACCCTGGTCAGACCGTCGGGGAAGTCGTTCACGGGTGCCTGTTCGGCCCGGAGCTTCTCGGCCTGCTGGTCGTTGACGACGGGGCTGAGGAAGACGCTGCCAACGTTGCGGTTGTCAGCGTCTCCGGGGTCGAGGACCATGCCCTTGCTGCGTCGCACCACCAGCACCGCGGCAGCAGCATCGGACAGGGGGACGGGCGTGCCCTTGGGGACGTCGAGAACCTTGGCGACCATCCCGTACGTGATCGGCGTGCTCAGGTTCGACCGCCGCAGCCGGAACGTCACCGTCAGGAGCGTCCAGCGGGTGGAGTGCTTGAAGATGCTGGTGCGGTGTGCGAGCCGGCAGTCCTCGGCCGACAGCGTGACCTCGCTGCCTGTGGCCCAGTCCCAGGCGGTGACGCGCACGAGGGTGTCCGCCACTTCCTGCCCGTAGGCGCCGACGTTCTGGACCGGAGTGGCGCCAACCGTGCCGGGGATGCCGATCAGCGTCTCCATCCCGGTCAGGCCGCCGTCGACGGTCTGCTCGACAAGGTCCTGAAGGGCGTGCCCGGCCTGGACGGTAACGGTGACCGTCTCGCCGTCCTCACTGTGCTCGAACTCCGCACCCTGGGTGGCCATGCGTACGACAGGCACGCCGCACCCAACGTCGGCAACCAGGATGTTGCTGCCGCCGCCGAGGACCAGGGGCCGAACGCCCTCCCGACGTGCCAGGCCGACAGCGTCGGGGAAGTCGCTGGACTCGGTCAGCTCGGCGAGGATTGCGGCGTTACCGCCGATGCCGAGCGTGGTGAGTGGAGCCAGCGGGACCTGTGTGCGAACGTACATGCGGTTCCTCGGGTGCGTGCGGGAGTCAACGTCTTCGCAACCGAACGCGTGCTGGCCGCCTGCGAGGACGTCCGCGTTCCGCGGCTGGTCTACACCTCCTCCTCGAGCGTCTACGGGACCACCCGCGGCGGCGCGACCGACGAGGAGAACCCGCCGCGCCCCGAGTCGCCGTACGCGATCAGCAAGCTCGCCGGAGAACAGCTGTGCCTGGCCAACGCTCGAAAGGCCGCCTCCGCCGTCACTGCGGTGGCGCTTCGACTGTTCACGGTCTACGGGCCCCGCCAGCGCGGCGACATGCTGATCGGCCGCGCGCTCACGGCGGCGCTCGGCGGACCCACGCTGAACCTCTACGGGAACGGCAGCCAGCGCCGGGACTTCACCTACGTCGGCGACGTGGTCCGTGCCGCCGTCGCCGCCGCGACCGCTCCGATCGGCACAAGGGTCCTCAACATCGGTGCCGGCGTCAGCACCAGCGTGCTGGACGTGCTGAACGCGGTAGAGGAGCTGACGGGCCACCCGGTGCCGCTCAACCGGCTGCCCGCCCAGGCCGGCGACGTGGACGCCACCCTCGCCGACCACTCCCGGGCGGCCGATCTCCTGGGCTGGAAGCCCCGCACCGCGCTCACTCAGGGCATCGCCCGTCAGCTCGCCCACCTCACCGCCAACTCCCCACAGCCCGTGGGCGCCTGAACGATCCGCCCCGCCGTTTCACCGGAGGAATCGTGTTCGTCACCACCGCGGACAGCGCGAACGGGCTGTTCACCCGCGCCAGCAAGGCCATCCTGAGCCAGGGCCGCAGTGTCGCGCCGCGCGGCATGGCCACCGCCGAGCTCATGGGCGCCTACCTCAAGCTGACCCACCCGGCCGCCCGGATGGTCCACCTCGGCCCGTACCGGGTGCTGAACCCGGCGTTCGCCGCCGCCGAGACCGTGTGGATCCTCTCCGGCTCCAGCGCCGACTGGATCCACGACTTCAACAGTCGCCTGGCCTCCCTCACCGACCACGGCGCCCTTCAGGGCGCCTACGGGCCGCGTCTGCGGCGCTGGCGCGGCCGGCTGGACCAGCTCGACTACGTGCGCCAGCAGTTGACCCGGGACGGCGAGAGCCGCCGCGCCGTCGTCCAGATCTTCGACCCCGCCCGCGACACTGCCGGCCACAAGGACGTGCCCTGCACCCTCGGCTACCGCTTCTACCTGCGGGAGGGCCGCCTGGAGATGCACACCAGCATGCGGAGCCAGGACGTATGGCTCGGCCTGCCGTACGACCTAATCACTACCACCGTCCTGCACGAGCTGATGGCCGGCTGGCTCGGTGCCGACATCGGCGTCTACCATCACCACGTCGACTCCCTGCACCTGTACGCCCAGCACCAGGACACGGCTTGGAGCCTCGCCGCCGACGCGCCCGCCTCGCCCGCGTGGCAGCCGCTAGGCATCCCGTGGGAAGACTTCGACCTGGTGTTGAAGCAGGTCACGGTAGGCGAGGCAGTCGGCCAACCGGTCTGGGACGGCTTCGCTGGCGTCCTGGCCAGCTACCGGCTTTGGAAGGCCGGACGCCGCGACGAGGCCCGCGCCAGGGCCGCCGAGGCGGCCGGGCCGCTGCCCGAGGCCCTGGCGCTCTGGTACGACCAGCGCGAGCAGAAGATCCCGCTCGCGGCCATGCCCATCCCGGCGAAGAGGTGACCGAGGTGGACGCGAACCGCAACATCGTGCTGGGCCTGTGCTCCTACACCCACGACTCCGCCGCCGCCCTGCTCATCGACGGCCAGCTCGTCGGGTTCGTCGAGGAGGAGAGGCTCAGCGCGGTCAAGCACGACAAGAGCTACCCGGCCAAGGCCGTCGAGTGGCTCCTCGACGAGGCGGGCCTGGCCAACGCCGAGATCGGCACCGTCGCGTACAACTTCACCCCGCAGCACTACCTGCGGGCGATCCCCTCGGCTCTCGCCCACAGCCTGCGGCCGGTCACGGCCGCCAGGGCCCTGCCCCGGGCCCGCTCGTTCGCTCAGGTCGCCGCCAACACCCGCCAGCGCCTTGCACGTCTGGCCGGCGCCTTCCCGAACGCCGCCGTGCAACCCGTCCTGCACCACCGCGCCCACGGGCTGTACGCCTTCGCAGCCTCCGGCTACGAGCAGGCCGCCGTCCTCGTGGTGGACAGCCTCGGCGAGACCCAGACCACCACCATCGGTCACGCGCGGCAGCGCGCGAGTGGATGCTCGTACCGGATCGTCCACGCGCTCAACGACCCGGCCTCCCTCGGCTACGTGTACGGCGCCGTCACCGAACACCTCGGCTGGCGGCGCGGGGACGAGGAGGGCACCGTCATGGCGCTCGCTGCCCTCGGCGATCCGAAGCGGTTCCGCGCGCTGTTCGCCAAGGCTGTCCGGCTCACCGCCGCCGGCTTCGTCCTCGACCACCGGATGATCGGCCTGCGGGTCATGGACCGCCGCTACCCCCGGCTGACCGCCGCCTTTACCGCACTCACCTGCCCGCCCAGGCTCCCGGACGAGGAGGTCGCCCCGGTCCAC
The DNA here is from genome assembly GCF_040683095.1 of Sphaerisporangium sp. NPDC051017. Classification (NCBI taxonomy): domain Bacteria; kingdom Bacillati; phylum Actinomycetota; class Actinomycetes; order Streptosporangiales; family Streptosporangiaceae; genus Sphaerisporangium; species Sphaerisporangium sp. NPDC051017. The sequence goes on along the minus strand of NZ_JBFBCI010000009.1, from coordinate 137,567 downwards.
GCCGACCTCGCAGCCGCTCTTCAGGAGCGAACTGAGCAGGTGATGCTGCACCTGGCGCGGATCGCCCGCGAACGCACGAGTGCCCGGCTGCTGTGCGTGGGCGGCGGGGTGGCGATGAACTGCGTGAGCATCGGCAAAATCATCGCCTCCGGACTGTTCGACGAGGTCGCCGTACCGCCCGCGCCCGGGGACTCCGGCACCGCGATCGGCGCCGCCGCCGCGGTCCACCTCGACCGGCACGGGGATCTCCCGGCCGGGCTGGGGCGGGCCTGCTACCTCGGCCCGTCCTTCGCCGGCCTGGAGTTGCCGGCCGTGCCGTGGCCGGGGATGACCGCCCGGCGCCTGAACGACCCGGCCGGCTTTGCGGCCCGCGAGCTGGCCAAGGGGACGATCATCGGCCTGTTCCAGGGTGAGCTGGAGGCAGGCCCGCGCGCTCTTGGCCACCGCTCGATCATCGCCTCACCGCTGCTGCCCGGGGTCGCCGACCGGCTCAACGCCACGGTGAAGTTCCGCGAGCCGTTCCGGCCGTTCGCCCCCGTGGTCTTGGCCGACAAGGCCGCGGACTACTTCACGCTCGGCCAGGAGGCCCCGTTCATGTCCATGGCCTCCCCGGTCACCGACCTGGCCCGCGAGACGATTCCGGCGATCGTCCACGCCAACGGCACCGCCCGGGTGCAGACCCTCGCGCCCAGGGACAACCCACTCCTCGCCGACATCCTGACCGCCTTCGCCGAGATCACCGGCGTGCCGGTCCTGATCAACACCTCTCTGAACGTGAAGGGCAAGCCGATCTGCGGCACCCCGGAGATGGCGCTGGACTGTCTGGCCGAGTCCGGGCTGGACGCGCTCCTCATCGAGGACTGGTGGGTGACCAAGGCATGAGGATCGGGTACAGCTTCTGGGGCTTCCTCGGCTCCGGGATCACCGACACCCCTGACGGCGGCCGGAGCCACCGACGCACTCTGGCGGACGGCCTGATCACCGCCGGCCACGAGATCGTCTTCCTCCAGCCCAACCGGGATCTGGCCGAGGCCGGCACAGACCTCACCGGCACCTACCGGTGGGACGAGGGGTTGCCGGGGATCGACGCCCTGTTCCTGGAGTGGCGCTGGCCGATCCCCGGCCGCAACACCACCGCCTGCGGCGCCGACGGGCACACCTGCGACCTCCACCGGCAGCAGGAACTGCTCGACCACTACACCCACCGGCTCGCCATCCGTACGGTGCTGTGGGACAAGGACCAGCAGCTGCCCGCCGACGACCCGCTGCGGACCATTGGACACGCCCAGGTGTGCGAGGCGGCCCTGTATCCGTCGCCGGGGGCGGCCAGCCTGCTCTTCCCGGTCGCCGACGACACCCTCGACCGGGCCGACCCGGCAGCCCTCGCGGCCGAGAAGCGCCTGCTGCCGCTGGTCTACATCGGCAACCAGTACGACCGCGACGCCGCCTTCGGCGAGTTCTTCGCCCCGGCCGCCGCCCAGCTGCCGCACCAGGTGGCCGGGAAGTGGAACGACATCGCCCGCTGGCCTCAGGTGAACTTCACTGGCCGCATCCCCTTCGACGAGGTCACCCTCGCCTACCGCTCCGCTGTGGCCACCGTGCTCCTCGCCCCGCACCGCTACGCGCGAAGCGGCCAGTTCACCCAGCGGCTCTTCGAGGCCGTCCTCGCCGGATGCCTACCGCTGACCCCGCGCACCCTGCGGGGCGCCGAAGCGGTCGCACCGCGCGAGCTGATCGTCACAAGCGCCCCCGACGTGGCGGCCACGGTCACCGCGCTCACCCGGATCGCGGGAAGCCAGGCCCACGCCGACCTGATCGCCCGCTGCATCGACCATCTCGACCCGTTCCGCCTCAGCCGCCAGCTCCGCACCCTCACCGCCGCACTGGCCGGCACCGCCATCCCGCCCCTGCTGATCCAAGGAGCCCGCGCATGACCCAGACCTCAGCCGTGCTTCCCGGCATCCAGCGGGTCGACAAGCTCTACCTGGAGCTGCTGTTCCGTTGCAACTTCTCCTGCACCACCTGCTACCACGGGGAGGAGCTCAAGCGCCCCGACACCGTAACCGTCGAGCAGGCCGCCGCCGCCCTCACCTACTTCGCCGCCGCCTACGACTGCCACTGGGTGTGCCTGCTCGGCGGTGAACCCCTCCTGTTCGAGGGCCTACCGACCGTGCTCCTCACCGCCAAGTCGCTCGGCTACCGCACCGAGATCTGCACCAACGGCTACAAGCGCAGGGCCTTCCTCGCCCAGGCCAGCGAGCACCTCGACATGCTCCGCGTCTCCCTGGACGGCGGCACCGCCGATGCCCATGACCGCATCCGCCGCCCCGGCTCCTTCGACGCCGCCTTCGACACCCTGACCTGGGCCACCAGGCAGCAGCTGCCCATCGGCGCCACCTGCACGCTCACCGGCGAAAACATCGCCACCATCCCCGCCCTGGCCGAGCGGCTGCGCGATCTCGGCGCCAGCGACCTGATGCTGCACCGCGTCCGACTGGTCGGCAATGCCGCCGACAGCGGCATCAGCGCCGTCACCTGGGAACAGACCAAGTACCTCCACGAACAGCTGACCGCCATGGACCTGGGCCAGATGGAGGTCAACACCGACATCCTGTTGCCCGAGCGGTGCCCGCCACCCAGCGATGTCGTCGAGAAGCTGGAGGTCTCGCCCGACGGGCGGGTCTACCTGTCGTGCGCCGAGGTCGCCGGCCCCGGCCGCGAGGTCCGCTACGACTTCGACCAGGCCGCCCTGGTCGCCGTCGCAGCGTGACCGGCGCGAAGCGTCCTGGGCCAGGCCCGGGACACACGCCCTACCACTGCCTCGGCAAGTCGGAATCGAACTCGGTCCGGCCCGTCGCACGGCTCGGTAGCCTGTGACGACATGGACAGGATCGCCATCATCGGCTGCGGCGGCAGCGGCAAAACCACCCTCGGACGCCAGCTCGCAGACAAGATCAACGCCCCCGTCACCCACCTCGACGGCGTTTACTATGACTCCGACTGGAACACCCTGCCGCCGGAGAAGTTCGCCGCCATCCAGGAGGAGCTGGTCGCCGCACCGCGCTGGGTGATCGACGGGAACTTCTCCTCCACGCTCCCCATCCGTCTCAAACGGGCCGACACCGTCGTCTTCCTCGACATCCCCCCGATCGTTTGTCTGTGGGGCATCCTCCAGCGCCGCCGCCGCTACCGCGGCGGCCAGCACACCGAGCAGGGCGTCTTCGATCGCATCCACTGGGGCTTCATCCGCTACGTCCTCGGCTACCGGCGACAGATGCGGCCCAAGGTCCGCGGGCTGATCGCCGAGCACGCCGCCCACGCCCGGGTCGTCACCCTCACCAGCCGCCGGGCCGCCCGCGCTTTCGTGGCCACCGTGCCCCGGCAGACATGACCTGACCCACTTCGCACCGGGAAGGCTCCACCTGTCCATGACCGCCAACCCGTTCCTCGACACCGACCGCGTCCGCCACAGCCTGTACGGCGACGCCGACCGCATCGCCCAGCGCACCAGCGCCCTGGCCCGCGCCAAGACCGCGGGCCCCCACCCCGCCAGTGTCATCGCCGACCTCGCCGCCACCGGCCTGCGCGGCACCGTCATCGACATCGGCTGCGGACGCGGCACCACCACCGTCGCCCTGGCCGAACGGCTCGACCCGCCGAGGCTCGTCGCCTTCGACCAGTCCGCTGCCCTCCTCGCCGAGGCCCAGAGCCGGCTCACCGGCCGCATGGGCGTGGAGTTCCTGCGCGGCGACTTCCACGCCATCGACCTGCCCAACACCTCCGTGGGCGTCGCGGTGGCCGCGTTCTGCCTCTACCACTCGCCTCGGCCCGCTACGGTGATCGCGGAGATCGCCCGCTACCTGGCCCCCGGCGGGCTGTCGATCACGGTCACCAAGTCCCCCGACAGCTACCGCGCCTTGGACGAGCTGATCTCCGCCAGCGGCCTGGACCCCGAGGCCGCCACCCGGCCGAGCCTGTACGAAACCTTCCACAGCCACAACCAGGCCGACATCGTAGCCACCTGCCTCGACGTGCAGCAGATCGTCCACCACGAACACCGCTTCCGCTTCACCGACGCAGACCACATCGCCAAGTACGTGGCGACCAACCCCAAGTACCGACTGCCCAGCGACACACATGAGATCGCCCAGCGGCTGCGGGACACCGTCGGCAACGGCCCGGTGGAGACCACGTCCACCGTCACCTACGTGGTGGCCGCCCGCCGATGAGGACCTTGGTCGTTCAAGTCCGCCCCACCGAGATCGACTTCGAACACCTCGATGGCCGCCACGGCGGCCCCGACGACCTCGCGGCCCTGGCCGACATCCTCGGACACCAGCACACCACCGCCCACGCCCGCCAGCTGCAAGCGGCCCGCCTCGACATGCCGTACACCCACGGCACCGTCACCATAACCGGCTTCGCCGACGGCCGACGCGAGCGCCTCCACCAACTCCTGGCCTCCGGCTCCGTACCAGAGGCGGCTCTGACGCCCGAGGCGGCCGACGACTGGCTGGAGCGGGCCGCCACCATGCCGACCGCCTTCTACAAGGACTCCAACCCCCGCAACTTCCTCATCACCGACGCCGATGTGACCATCATCGACTTCGACTCCCTCACCCTCGCGCCGTTCGGCTACGACCTCGCCAAGCTCGTCGTCAGCACTGCCATGACCACAGGACCGCTGCCCGAGGACACAATCCGGCGGGCCGCGGACGTCTACAACCACCACCCCCGCCAGCGCGGTCTGCCCGGATGCTCCTGGCGCGAGTTCGCCGCGTGGTGCGAGTTCCACCACATTCTCACCGCGCCCTACCTTGGCACCAACGGCTACCGGTTCAGCTGGCACACCGCCAGACCGGCCTGGACCACCGACATCCTCCGGCGCTTCGACAAGGAGTCCACACCGTGACGAACGACAGCGTGATGAACAGCCGGAACTCGGTCTGCGTGATCGTCCACGACAAGAACACCGACACGATCGCCGCCGTGCACTACGCCGCCCGCAACTGGTCCCCACAACCCGCCTGGACCGTCCCGGGCGGCAAGGCAGAGCCCGGCGAAGCCCTCGACGAGGCCGCCACCCGCGAACTCAAGGAGGAAACCGGCCTGGTCGTCGACCCGGCGAACCTCAAGCTCGTCCACGTCATCCACGTCGAACAGGGCTGGGACCAGGCCGGCCAGTTCGTCCTCTTCGTCTTCGCCACCGACAAGTGGACCGGTGACCTCACCAACACCGAGCCCGACAAGCACCTCACCGCCCGTTGGGTTCCCGCCAGCCACCTCCCCGAGTCGGCCTTCCCCACGGCCGCACAGGCGCTCGCCGCCTACCACGCTGGTGGTCCCGCCTTCTCGCGCTACGGCTGGGAGCCGGCAGCAGCATGACGACATCGCCGGGTGGGCTCGTCGAAGGGCTTTCTCGACGAGCCCACCGGGCTATGTCAGCCGAGGAGTCGGCGCGCGAGCAGGTCCGCTACGACTTCATTCCTCGGCACCCGGTGACCACCTTGGTCCGCTGGCTACAGTCGTCACCATGAGCTCCCAGCCCACCGAGGTCGTAGCCCAGCCTCGCACCGCCGCCGGCGTACTGTTCTTCGACGAGGACGACCGCGTCCTCCTCGTGAAGCCGACCTACAAGCCTGGCTGGGAGATCCCTGGCGGCTACCTGCACGCCGGCGAGACCCCGAGCGAGGGCGCGGCCCGCGAGGTCAAAGAGGAGCTCGGCATCAACCCGCCGATCGGCCGACTCCTCGTCGCCGACTGGGCACCGCACCCGACCGAGGGCGACAAACTCCTCTTCGTCTTCGACGGAGGCATCCTCCCGCCCGACGAACTCGACCGCATCGCCGTCGACCAGGTCGAGATCAGCGAGTACGCCTTCCACCCCGGCGACCAGCTCGACGCACTCCTCATCCCGCGACTCGCCCGCCGCGTCCACGCCGCCTGCGCCGCTCGGACGCAGTCCGAGACTGTCTACCTGGAGCACGGGGCGCCCTAGCCGTATGCGCACAGCCTCACGGGAGGTAACCATGGGCCCCACCGATCTGCCGATATCCGGCAACGTGCTCGTGGCACGAGCGGTCGGCTGACCCGGATGTGGGAACGAGCTGATGCATCACCGGTATGAAGACCGCAGTCGGTGGTACAGCCGGGCGAGCCGTCCGCGAGGAGCTTCATCGAGGTGCTGTTGAAGGATCTTGCGGTCGCGTTCGATTGTCGGCGATCTCGCGGGCGATGTAGCGGCGGCTCCAGCACACCGCGCCCTCACTGATCCATTAGTGGGAGCGGCAGGGCAGCCCCCAGTTCCCTATCGAGGGGTCATGGCCGGCGAGCTGCTCATCCCGCACGTAGCAGCGAAACGCATGGCCTTTGACGGCTGGGACAATGCGCGTCGCGGCAGCGTACGGGGTGAGCACCCAGTGCGCCCAGATGCAGATGAAGGGGCAACGCGTGCACGCCCAGCGAGTCGCCCTCAAATGCGGCTTCAACTCGCCCGCCTTACGCCCCTCACATTGAACCCATCCTGTGGGCACACTGGTCTCCAACTACCCATGGTGTGCACGACGCGGAGACGCAGGTCGTCCAGCAGTGCTGAAACGACCGGAAAGCGGGAACTATGGTGTTGAAAGGCGCGAAACGGCCCTTCTTCGTGAACCGCGCCGCCTTCACCCGGGCGCGGTTCATCATCGGATTCCTCGCCGTCCCGGTGCTGCTCTACCTCGTCTACGTGATCTCGCCCTACGCCCAGGCGTTCTCCATCGCGACGACCGACTGGCGCGGGGTCAACGCCGAGCCGGGCTTCGTCGGCCTGGCGAACTTCCGGCGGCTCCTGGACGACAATGTGTTCTGGACCGCGGTGCGCCACAACGGCCTGCTGCTGATCCTCATGCCGCTGGGCACGCTCGTGATCGCGCTCTTCTTCGCGTTCCTGCTGCACGCCGGGCACGCAGGGGGCGCCGGCGGCGTGTCCGGCGTGCGCGGAGCGCGGTTCTACCGCGTGGTCTTCTTCTTTCCCCAGGTGCTCGCCGTCGCGATCGTCGCCGTCCTGTTCCAGCAGGTCTTCCGCCCGGACGAGAGCGGGATGCTGAACGCCCCGCTCATGGCGCTCGGGCTGGAGCCGGTCGGGTTCCTGTCCGACCCGGGCGTCGCGTTCTGGTCGATCCTCGGTGTGCTGGTCTGGCAGGCGGTCGGCTTCTACGTCGTGCTGTTCTCGGCGGGCATGGCGTCCATCCCCCGCGACCTGTACGAGGCGGCGCAGATCGACGGCGCGACGCGCGGGCGGCTGTTCTTCCGCGTCACGCTGCCCCTGCTGTGGGACACCGTGCAGGTCGGGTGGATCTACCTCGGCATCGCCGCCCTGGACGTCTTCGCGATCGTGTGGGTGATGACGGCCGAGCACGGCGGCCCCGACCACTCGACGACCGTCATGGCCGCCGAGATCTACCGCAACGCCTTCCAGTACTTCAAGTTCGGCTACGCCTCGGCCATGGGCGTGGTGCTGTTCTTCTTCACGGTCGCCTTCGCGGTGGTGGCGCTTCGCCTGTCCCGCCGCGAGCGGGTCGAGTTCTGAGGGGGCCGGCGATGGTCTCACAGGCGGGGGCACAGGCGGGGGCACAGGCGGGCGACGTCACCGGGCTCGGCCGCCGGCAGGTCCGCGAGCGGCGGCGGCTCCGGCTCGGCCCCCTTTCGGGGCTGTCCCACGTGGCGCTGGTGGTGTGGACGGTGCTGGTCGTGGTGCCGATCGTGTGGACGTTCCTGGCGTCGGTGAAGAGCGAGGACGAGATCTTCGGCAGCGCCTGGTCGCTGCCGGCCACCCCCCGCTGGGACAACTGGGCCCGCGCCTGGGACCAGGCGCACGTCGGCCGGTACATGCTGAACAGCGTCGTGGTGGTGTCCCTGGGCACGGCCGGCACCATGCTGTTCGGCTCGATGGCGGCGTACGTGCTGGCGCGCTACCGGTTCCGCGGGAACCGGGCCATCTACCTGCTGTTCGTGTCCGGGCTGGCCTTCCCGGTCTACCTGGCGCTCACGCCGCTGTTCTTCGTCGTGCGCAACATGGGGGACCTGCCGCTGGTCGGCCCGCTCATCGGCCTGGACACCTACGGCGGGCTCGTGCTGGTCTACATCGCCTACTCGCTGCCGTTCACGGTGTTCTTCCTGTCGGCGTTCTTCCGCACGCTGCCGCAGGCGGTGGCCGAGGCGGCGTTCGTGGACGGGGCCTCGCACAGCAGGGTGTTCTTCCAGATCATGCTGCCCCTGGCCAGGCCGGGCATCGTGAGCATCACGATCTTCAACGTCCTCGGCCAGTGGAACCAGTACCAGATCCCGCTGGTGCTGCTCAGCGGCCAGGCCAAGGACAAGTGGGTGCTCACCCAGGGCATCGCGGACATCTCCACGGCGGCGGGCTACGACGCGGACTGGGCGGCGCTGTTCGCGGCGCTGAGCATGGCGATCCTGCCCATGCTGATCGTCTACACGATCTTCCAGCGGCAGATCCAGGCAGGTCTGACCGCGGGCGCACTGAAGTGACCCGGCCGCCGGTCTCCGGGCTCAGCCGTGCAGCCGCCGCTTCATCTCGGCCTCGTAGATGTGGCGCCTGCCCTGGGCCAGGTCGTTCCTGACGCGCGCCTCGATGCCGGTGAAGCAGCGGTAGTAGCCGTCGTCGTACTCCTCGACCACCTGGAACGTCCACCGGCCCTCCAGCACGTCACGGCCCAGCAGCTGGGACGTCACCGCGTCGGCGTGGGCGGTGTGGCCGGCCCGGCGCAGCAGGTCCACGGCGTCCTGGAGTTGCAGGTGGGCGTGCCCGGTGAGCTGGTGGAAGCTGTACAGATGGCCCCGGGCGCGCTCGGCCGTCTCCAGGGCCTCCGACAGTTTGCCCAGCGCCTCGACGGTGGTGTCGTCCATGCCGTCGGGCCGCCGGTGCCCGGGATCGCCGAGGTCCTCGCTCATGTCCGCGCTCATGCCCCCTCCTACCCCGCGCTAACGCGCCGGTCCAGCTCACGCCGGGCGCGCGCCCGGCGCTCGTCGGGGTCGGTGCCACCCCAGATCCCGTGCTCCTGGCCGGTGCGCAAGGCGTAGTCCAGGCACGGCCGGCGGACCGGGCACCGGCGGCACACCGCCTTGGCACGCTCGTGCTGCAGGTGGCCCGGGCCCTTCGCCGATATCGGGAAGAACAGCTCCGGATCCTCGACTCGGCAGGCGGCGCGGCGCAGCCAGGAGACGGCAGGGAGGATCGTGTTCTGGGTGATCATGGCAGTCCAATGCGAGTGACCGATATCCAATGGCTGCCGGGTCGCGTGCCCGCTGGTGATGCCTTGACACCTGTTTGCGGATAAATCAGCCATCCGATGCCAATATCGGGCACCACCCATTACTTCCGTTTTGACCTGTGCTGCGGCCCGCTACCCGTGGTCTTCCAGGCGAATCGACCGCCCTGCCGCTCCTCACCGGCCGCATTCACTCCGGATCGGGCAACAGCACGGAAGGGAGAGGGCTGTCGGGGTGCATCCGGAGCAACTGGTACACCATGCCGCCCACACCCGAGAGCAGACCCGGCGAGAAGGCGTCGCGGGCCAGGCCGCTGATCGGCCCGTACTCCTCGATTCCGCCGATCACCTGCGCCGTGAGGGACTCCCGGGTCAGACCCTCCGGCCCGAGTCCCGCGGCGATCGCCCGGTCCAGGGTCTCCCAGATGCCGAGGTCCCCGTGGCAGAGCGTGTGATTCCATCCGATGCTGCCGGGCCAGCTCGACACCGCGGCGCGGCGGAGCACGTCCCGCCAGTGCCGGCCGCCCTGGCGTGCCAGCAGGTCGGCCGCGACGATGCCGATGCCGGCCGCTCCATGGCACCACGCGCTGGACGTCACGCGAGGGTCGGCCTCGCGCAGGTCGCGCCAGCCGCCCCCGACCGGGTCGTACAGCGACTCCTCGAACAGGAACGCCCTGTCGGCGAGGGCGCCGAACTCGGCGCCCTCGCGCGTGGCGGCGCGGGAGAGCCGGGCCAGTGCCCAGCCGATCCCGGTCGCGCCGTGCGAGACCCCGCCCATCCCCTGCGGGTACAGGGCGCCGGGCCAGCTCGCTCCCCCGTCCTCGTCCCGGGCGAGCGAGATCAGCCGCTCCCCGATCAGGCGGGCCGCCTTGGACCACCGCGGGTCGCCGGTTCGTTCGGCCAGGCGGAGCAGCGGCACCACGGCGCCGGCCATTCCGGTGAGCAGGTCGTAGGTCTCGTCGGCGGCCACCGCCTCGGGCATGGTCTCGGCCGCCGCGCACGCCCGGGCGAGCGCCTCCCCGGAGGAGACGGCCCCGAGCCCGCACAGGAGCAGCCAGCTCCAGATCCGCGAGCCGATGCCGACGTAGCCGCCCGGAGGTTCGGGGCGACGCCGCGTCCCGTCGCGCCGGAGTTCGGCGTCCCGGTCCTCGGCCATCCTGATCGCGCGGAGCAGGGACGCCAGCAGCGGCTCCAGTCCCGGCACCGCCTCGGCCCTGCCGTGCCCCGCCTCGCTCTCGTAGGCGGCCAGCACGATCGCGACCCCGTACGAGCCGCCGTACAGGTCGGGGGACAGCGGCTGCACCGACCAGCCGGTGGCGGTGAGCACCGGCGCGATCCAGGTGACCGTGCCGTCGTCCCCGCGTACCGCCGCCTCCAGCATGTCGCGGGCCATGCCGGCCGCCACCCGCCGCCGGCGCCCGTCGAGGTCGTGGTGCCGCAGGAGAGACGGGCCCATCGGTTTCGTCTGCGGCGTCCACCCCTCGTTGAGGTAGGCGCTGACCAGCGCGGCGCGGATCACGTCGCGGTCCAGGGCCGGCTCGCGGTCACGCCAGCGCCGCAGCGCGTCCTCGATGAGATCCTGTTCGTCTCCCCATGTGGTGCCGCCGGGGCCGGAAAGGCGGCCGTGGCGGGGCGACGTGCTGAAGAAGGGGATGTCGCCGTCCAGCAGCTCGGCCACCTCGGCGTCGATCACGGTGGGGTCCGACGGTGCTCCGGGCAGGTTCTCGGCCTGCTCGGCCAGCAGGTGTGCCGCCTTGCGGGTGGCGGTGGCCTCGTCGTGGAGCGAGGCGGGGTGCCACAGCATGCGGCTGAGCTCGGAGTACGCCTCGGTGGCGCGGAGTACGACCCGGATGGGGCGGTCGGCGAAGTCCGCGAGCAGCGCGGCCAGCTCTCCTCGCCGGTCGAGGGCGTCGAGATGCCCGGTCAGGTCGGTGAATCCCGACAGCACCAGATCCCAGTAGCGGGCGAGAACGGGATCGGGGCTCGGATGGTTGCCCGCGGTTCTCATCTCGATCCGCTCCATGCCCAGCCTGGCCGTGTCCGTGCCCGCGTCGACGACGACGGGCATCCGTATGTACGGCTGCTGCCCGGGCAGGCCGCCGAGGGCGGACATGTCGACGCCGCGCCAGCCGAGAGAGACGCCTCGTCCGGGAAGGAGCCCGGTGCGCAGCACCGATCCCTCGAGCAGGTCGATCGCCCGGTCGAAGGCCGCGCCGTAACCCGAGGGCTTGGCGGCGGCGTGCGGGGTGAACAGCGTCTCGCAGTCGACGACGACGGGAACGGGCCCGGCCGCGATGAGGTTCTCCCCGTGCAGGTCGCTGCCGCCGATCAGGCGCATCAGCGCCAGCCAGTGCCCGACCCCCCGGTAGAAGGACCGCAGTTCCGCGTCGCCGTCGCAGTAGCGGTGCCCGATGTGCTCCGCCCAGCCGTACTCCCGGCGGACGAGCACGCCGGGTACGCGGATGCCGATCCCGCCGGGGACTCCGGGCGCAAGGCGGGCGATCAGCCGCGCCAGCTCCCGGTCCACGCCGAGGGAACGCGGCTTGTAGACGACGCGGCCCTCCGCGCCGTGCAGGAGGGCGACGGTGCGCCCGCCGCGATGGCTGTCGCCCGCGCCGAACTCGACCCGCGCCAGGTCGCCGCGCGGGCCGCCCGGCAGCGTGGCCAGTTCCGTCCGGTCGGCGGCGAATCTGCGGGCCAGTTCCCCGGCCGCGGCGCACCTGTTGGCGATGATCGTGCCGAGCCTGGACGCCATCGTGGGGTAGTGCGGGGTCAGAGACGGCCAGAACTCCGGCGACGCGGCCATCGCCTTCCATTCCCGCCATCGGAGCGGCGGCGTCTCCGCGGTCAGCCGGCCGCTGATCCGGGCCGCGTTGAGTTCCAGCAGCAGGACCCGGTTGACCTTGAGGCGGACGGTCTCCTCCAGCGCTTCGGCGGCTCCCCGCCGGATCACCCCGGCCTCCGCCTCCGTGAGGCCGGGGACCGACCTCAGCGTGGCCGACAACCTGTCCAGCGCGGGTGCGGTCAGGGCTTCCAACGGCGGGTCGAAGTCCCCGGCCACGCGTCTCTCCCTTTCCCGGTCAGCAGCAGAGGCTGCCGCCGGCGGTGCACGAGCTCGGCCGGCGCGTCTCGATGAGGCTCATCGTGATCTCCTCCTCGGTGTACTCGCCGAGGAGCACCGGTCCGGCCGGGTTCTCCCAGCCCTCGGCGGACGCCGCTCCGCTTCGCCACGCGGCGATGATCTCCTCAGCATGTTCCAGTACGACCGGCATCATTACTCCTTTCTCCGCAGGTATCTGAATCCACGTTAACCACCCGTTTCAGAAAAGCAATAGTCGCGACATAGGTCGGCAATTATCCGCATTAATGGCAACGCCGGAAATTACGCCATCTGCGGTGAATGGTGCGCCGAGCGGCGCGGGACGGGCCGGACGCGGCCGCGCGTGGCCTGTCAGGTGGCGGGGGTGTCCCGGCCCCTTCCTGTACCACTCGTGCGCCGGAGGGCGTCCCCCGTCCCGGGCGGGTTCCTCACGGCCTGTACCAAGATCGTCCGCCGTCCGCGTGCCACGGCGGACGGGTGTCGTGCCCGCCGCCACGCGGACACGCGGGCTTTCCCGCGGAACCCGGCCGCAGGCCGACAACCGTAGCGAAATCAGGGCCTCTAGCGTGAAATTTCACTACTTGCGGCGGTTCGAACCGGAGTCTCGGCTCTCAACTCTCGCGCGGCCGCACGGCGGAGGGAGATGATGCGGGAAGGCATCCGTACTCGCCGACGGCCGACCCCGGGAGCCGCATCCATGGTGGACGCCTTCCACAGCCCGCGCGGGCGGCGGGGCCTGTTCCGCCGCGCGCGTCCGCGGCAGCCGGAGGACGAGGCGATCGTCTCCGAGCTGTACCGCATCTACCACCGGCCGCTGCTCGCGTTCACGGTGCGGCTGACCGGCGGCGATCTGCAGTGGGCCGAGGACGTCGTCCAGGAGACCATGATCAGGGCCTGGCGCAGCGCGGCGGGGCTGGAGTCCGGGGCGTCGTCGCTGATGCCGTGGCTGGCGACCGTCGCCCGGCGCATCGTGATCGACGACACGCGCCGCAGGGACGCGCGGCCGCGCGAGGCGGGCGACCTGCCCCTTGACCACGCGCCGGAGCCCGACCGCACCGACGACCTGCTGCGGCAGGTGGTCGTCTCGGAGGCGCTGAAGTCCCTGTCACGCGCCCACCGGGAGATCCTCGACGAGACGATCCTGCGGGACCGGTCGGCGAACGAGGCCGCCGCGGTGCTCGGCATCCCGCTCGGCACGGCGAAGTCGCGGGTGTACTACGCCCTCCGCGCGCTGCGCGCCGCGCTGGAGGAACGAGGCCTGACCGCCTGACACCGGACCCGGCACGGCCCTGCGGGCGCCCACGTGCGGGGACCGCCACGGACGGAACCGCTTCGCTCACGCTGGGTACCTGACCTGGCATTTTAACGGCCGGCTCCGGCGCGGGCCACGTTTCTTACTGTGTACTTTTACCGGTTCACGGATTGAACCTTTCTCCCCCCGCGCGCCGTACTAAGGCCGGAAGGCACGAACGGGCGCCCCGGCGCCCGTAGTCGCCGACCCCGCCCGCCCCGCGCGGCCGCCCGCCGACGACCGCCCGGCGCGAGGCCCGTTGACGGCGCCCGCCGCACCGGCCGTGACCCGGTGCGGCGGGCGCCTTGCCGTTCCCGGGCGACCCGGCACCCGGCAGCCGTCCGCTAACCGGGAGAAACACCCTCACAAACGCGCAAGGTGAGCGGTTAGTGGCGTTCCGGAGTGTTGACCGGGCGGTCAATCAGCGTGACCGTCGAAGAACCACGACACCTCTCTCATCCCGGAGGCAAGGATGGACCTCTCCAAATCGTGGGCCGACGTCGTCGCGTTCCTCGCAGGCGTGGTGACGGTACTCGCGCCGTTCTTCTGGGCGGACGGCTCGAAGGCCGCCGGCCAGCCGCTGCTGCTGCTCGGCGGCCTCCTGCTCGTGTCCGCGCTCTGGGCGCTCCTCGGGGCGGGCGGCGCGAGCTCCTGGGTCACGGCGGCGTTCGGGGCGCTGCTCGTCCTCTCCCCGTGGGCGTTCGGCTTCGACGGCGACGGCGCCGCCGCCTGGACGGCGTGGATCGCCGGGGGCGTGACGGTTATCGTCGGGCTGTGGACGGCCCTTCAGACTCGCGGCCGCGTTCTGACGAACGCGTGATCAAATCGGTCATGTGGTCCCGGGCCGCCCGGCGGCGGTCCGGGATCGGCGAAACATGGCCGGACGCCCGCACCCGCATATTGGACGCCGCCGAGGAGCTGTTCGCCGGCGGAGGCTACGACGCCACCGCGACGGCGGAGATCGCCAAACGCGCCGACGTGCCCAAGGGGCTGGTCTTCCACTACTTCCCGCGCAAGATCGACGTACTGGTCACGCTCGTCGGGGAGCGCACGGGCATCGACGACATGGGCGACGAGCCCGTCGAGGAGGTCCCCGCCGACCCGGCGGGCGCGCTGGCCAGGCTCGCGAGGCGCGTGCCCCTGCGCGCCTCGCCGGCCATGCGGCGCATCCTGTTCCGCGAGGCCGACACCCACGGTTCGGTGCGCGAGCGGCTGCGCCACCTCAACGCCGAGATAATCCGCCGCGCCAGCTTCGTCCTGGAGCTCACGCTTCCCGGCGGCCGGGGCGACGCCGCCCGTCTGGAGGCCGCGGCCGCCACCTTCGCCGCCGTCCTGCTCTACCAGGAGAGCCTGTGCCTGCTGACCGGGCACCACATCGACCCCGAGATGGTGGCCGACCTCATCGTCAGGGCCCTGGCCTGAGACTCAGCCGTCCTGACGCGCGGGCGCGACGACCGCGAACGCGTCCACGGCCAGCACACCGCCCGGCGCGGCGCGCAGCGGGTTGACCTCGCACTCCAGGACATCAGGCCGCTCGGCGACCAGCCGGGACAGCGCCGCGACGACCTCGGCGGGGCCGTCCGCAGACTCCCGGCGCGGAATGGTCAACTGACCGGTCAGTTGTCCACGGACTCTCGCGTGTGACCCCATTCACTGTCAATGGATGACTTTCCGGACACATCTCCGTAGACGGATCTTCCTGGCGACACCGGCGACGCTCGGCGCCGCCGGGGCCGGGATCGTTCCAAACGCTCCCGGCGATCACGCCGGCCCCGAACCCCCTGACAGGCGAGTGAATGTCTCGTCACCAGTACTTTTACCCTTAGGAAAGTTTCCTACAGACTTGGAGGTCCCCCAGCGTAAGGAGAAGACATGCGAAGAGCGATCACTCTCCTCTCCGCCCTGGTGATGGCCATCGGCGTCACGGTGTTCGTCACCACACCCGCCTACGCGCACGGCTACATCTCCTCGCCGCCGAGCCGTCAGGCCAACTGCGCGCAGGGCAAGGTGCCCAACTGCGGCGAAATCATCTGGGAGCCGCAGAGCGTCGAAGGGCCGAAGGGCCTGCGCAACTGCCACGGCAACGTCGGCCGCTTCGCGCAGCTCAGCGACGAGAGCAAGCCCTGGCCCGTCACCCGCGTCGGCAAGACCGTCACCTTCAACTGGGTGCTCACCGCCCGCCACGCCACCAGCACGTGGGAGTACTACATCGGCGGCACCCGCGTCGCGCTGTTCAACGACGGCGGCCGCCAGCCCGGCGCCACCGTGTCGCACACCGTGAACCTCGGCAGCGCGACCGGCCGGCAGAAACTCCTGGCGATCTGGAACATCGCCGACACCGCGAACGCCTTCTACTCCTGCGTCGACCTGCAGATCAGCTGACCCGTCGCCGCCGGCCGGCCCGCCCGCGCCGGCGGCCCGAGACGTCCGGTCCTGCCACCGCCACGGCAGGACCGGATCGCCGGGCCCGCGGGACGCCATGGGCGGAAGCCTGTGGAGACCCGGTAAGACCATTTCGGTGGCGCGGGCCGGTGAAGCAGGAAGCCGCATTGGTGCGGCACGGGCTGAATCTTCGGCATTCATACCGAAGAGCACGTCAAAGGACCCGCCCGACCCCGCACAGGAAGTACGCGGAGACCTTCTCCAGCGCGGGTGCGGTCACGGGGATGTCCGAGCGCCACTGGTGCAGGTTCACCAGGCCCGGCTCGACCAGGTCGAGCCCGTCGTAGAACGGCTCGATCTCGCGGGACCTCCGGGCGACGAACTGCGCGGAGGCGCCGTTGTAGACGCGCTCCACGCCGGCGGCCGACTGCGGGCGCTCGTCGATCGCGACGTGGGAGATGGCCATGTAGCTGCCCGGGGGAAGCTCGCCACGGATCTTCGCGATGATGCCGGCCGGGTCGTCGGAGTCCTCGATGAAGTGGACGATGGCCAGCATGAGCACGGCGATGGGCTGGTCGAAGTCGAGGTGCTCGCGCACCTGGGGGTCGCCCATGATCTCCATCGGGCGGCGCAGGTCGCCCTCGACCACCAGCACCTGGGGGCTGTCCTGCAGCAGGGCGCGGGCGTGGACGAGCACCTGCGGGTCGTTGTCGACGTACACCGTGCGCGCGCCGGGGGCGTACTCGGCGGCCACCTGGTGCACGTTGCGCTGCGTCGGCAGGCCGGCGCCGATGTCGAGGAACTGGCGGACGCCCTGTTCGGCGAGGAAGCGCACGGCCCGGATGAGGAACGCCCGGTTCTCGCGGATGCCGACGGGAATCTCCGGGACGAACTTCAGCACCTTCTCGGCGGCTTCCCGGTCGGCGGGCAAGTTGTCCTTACCGCCCAGCCAGTAATCGTACATACGCGCCGCGTTCGGGACATTTGGGTCGAAACCTTTGCCGAACTGCGCCGGGTTCATCACTGGCCTCCACAGGTCCGCTTCACAGGGGGGATCTTAACAAGCCGCCTTGAATGTCCGTGTATGTAGATAAAAGCCACGACACGGTGCCATGATCTTCCCATGGCCGCACCCCCCACGCGCCGTGTGCTGGGCGCACAACTCGCCGACGGCATCACCAAGGGCAACATGTGGGCGCTGCTGTCCATGGCGACGGTGAGCACCGCGGTCATCTCCTTCCTCCCGTCTGCCCAGCCGCACATCCTCACCACGATCCTCGGCGTGCCCGAGTCCTCCCAGGGCACCACCGTGGGGGTGCTCGGCTTCGCCGCGGAACTCGCGATGATCCTCAGCCTGGCCTGGTACGGCGCGCTCGCCGACCGCTTCGGGCGGCGGCTCATCGTGATAGCCGGGATGCTGCTGTGCGCCGCGGGCACGGCCCTGTTCCCGTTCGCGGGGAACACCGCCGTGCTGATCGCGCTGCGCGTGGTGTTCGGCCTCGGCGTGGCGGCGCTCAACGCGATGCTCTCGACCATCGCGATCGACTACGTCCGCACCCGATCGCGCGGCAAGTCCTACGGGCTCACCGGCGTCTTCAGCGGCGTGGGCGCCGTGATCGCCGTGCTGGTGCTCGTCAAGCTGCCGCGGACTCTGGAGGGAAGCGGCCTGTCCCCGGTCGCGGCGACCCGGCTGGCGTTCCTGCTCATCGCCGCCGGCATCCTGCTCGTCGCCGGGCTGCTCTGGCTCACGCTCTCCTCCGTGAAGGTGAGCGAGACGGCCGAGCGCACCCCGCTCCCCCGCCTGGTACGCGAGGGCGTCGCACTCGCGCGCGACCCCGGCGTGGCGCTGTCGTACGCGGCCTCGTTCGTCGCGCGCGCCGACCTCGCCATCGTCGTCAGCTTCATGACGCTGTGGATCTCCGACTACGCGACCTCGGAACGCGGGATGACCAGCGCGGAGGCGCTGGCCAAGGCGGGGGCCGTCGTCGGCGTCTCCCAGACCGTCGCGCTGCTCTGCGCCCCGGTGTTCGGCTGGCTGGGCGACCGGATGCCCCGCCAGAACCTCGTCGTCCTCGCCCAGGCCCTCGCGGCGGTGGCGTATCTGTCGACGCTGCTGGTCGAGGACCCGCTCGGCGGCGGCATGATGCTCGTGGCGGTGCTCATCGGCGTCGGCGAGATCGCGGGCATCACCACCGCGGGCCCGCTGCTGGCCCAGCAGGTGCCGGCGGAGGTACGCGGGGCGGCCTTCGGCGTGCACACGCTGTGCGGGGCCGCGGGCATCATGATCATTTCTGCGCTCGGGGGCGTGCTGTACGACACCTGGCGGCCCGCGGGGCCGTTCGTCGTGGCCGGCGTCGCCGGGCTGCTGGTCGCGACGCTCGGGCTGGTGGTACGGCGGCGGGTCGTGCCCCGGGCGGAGGCCGACCCGGCGCGCGAGGCCATGCCGGCCGGCTGAGCCGCCCCCCGGTTGCTCGGCCCCCCGACTGCTCGGCTGCTCGGCGACCCTGGCCGGCGTGCCGACACCCGCCGCACCAACGGGTACCGGCACGCCGGGGTCGCTAGGCCGCCGCGGTCATGCCACGCATGTCACGGCGGCGCGGGATCGCGTGCATCATGGCCACCAGGCGAGCCCCAGGAGGAACGACCGGCCCGACTCCTGACGCTCCGGCCCGGCGTCCTGCGTCCCGGCATCGCCGGTACCGTGCCCGGTGTGCTCCGGGTCCGCCGTGGCGGGCACGGCTCCCCCGGTGGTCGTCCCCATATCGATCACGTCGTCCATCCCGTCCTCGGTCGTGCCGCCCCCGCGGACCGGGCCGCCCTCGCCGGCGGCCGGGTCCTTGGGTTGGGCACTCGTATCGGCATCAGCGCTCGTCATGTGGATCCCCATGGCCGAACACGCCGGCGAGCCAGTCCAGCCATGCCCGCTCGTTGTCCGCGGGGTCGATGTCGTCAGAGAAGATGTGGTGACCGATCACGATCGTCGCCTTGGAGCCCTCGATGAACCTGTAGAGCCCGTCACCGGTGCGCACGCCCAGGAAGTGCGGCGCCACGTAGTCGGCGACCCCCTCGATCGCGCCGAACCCCTCCGGGGTGAGCCGCACGCGGTCTCCCCGGACGACCGGGCCGTTCAGCCCGAGGCCGCGCTCCAGCGCCGCCCACAACGGTTCCTCCCCGGGGGAACGCGGGGGCGGGGTGTAGACGACGAGCGCGAACCGGCCGGGGAAGCGGGTGAGGTACTGGTCGAGGGTGTGCAGATACATGTCCCAGCCTCTGCTCGCCACCGTTACCCCGTCCACTCGGCACCGTGCGCGTCGTACGGGGGCCGTGGCCCTGGCTGAGTCCGGTTGTGTCCGATGAACCGCGAATCGACGGCGATTGTGGTGGCGATCCCCGCCCGCGCCGGAGCCCGCAGCTCGATCTCCTCGCGTGACGCGAATGGGTGGGTCACATCGCACCTCCTTGATCGCGATCTCGGACGTCGCGGTACTCACGCGACGACTGGAGAGGCGGGATCCGCCGAGGTCGGGATCCGCGGGCGAGCGGCCCGGCCGGCGGTGTCACCAGCGGCGCGGGGCCGATCTCGTCATGCGCTGGTCCCCCTGACGCCGAGGCGATTGGTACTCCCACGAACAACTCTGTGGGACCGCGCCCCCAGGGACCATGCGCACCGATGACAGCAAGTTGCAGCGGCCTGTCCACTTCCTGCCACCCGAGGATCGGACGCCCGCGCTTCATCGCCGGACGTGGAGTCGAGACACGTCGCGCCCTCCGGATTCGATCCGAGATACGCCTTACCTTTTCCTCCCGTCCAAACGACCGATCAGAGGCGCCCGCCCATGCGGGACCGTTTCCGCCACCTTCGCCCACCGCGATATCCGGGCTCAAGGATGGACGGCGCGATGCAGCATTTAACGTAAAGTCGGCGCGCGACCCGCCCGGGACACGCCTCCGGGGTCCGGTGCCCGGCGGCGTCGGACGGGGGATAGTGATGCCATGACGACCGAGACCGGCGAGCCGGACGCGATGCTGAGGGTGGCACTGGAGGAGGCCAGGAAGGGGTACGCCGAGGGCGGCATCCCGATCGGCGCCGCGCTGTTCGCCTCCGACGGCCGGCTGCTCGGCCGGGGGCGCAACCGCCGCGTGCAGGACGGCGACCCGTCCGTCCACGGCGAGACGGCGGCCTTCCGCGACGCGGGCCGCCAGCGCACCTACCGAGGCACCACCATGGTCACCACCCTGTCGCCGTGCTGGTACTGCAGCGGGTTGATCCGCCAGTTCGGCATCACCGGGCTGATCGTCGGCGAGAGCCGCACGTTCGCCGGGCAGCACGAGTGGCTCGCCGCGCACGGGGTGGAGGTGCTGGTCCTGGACTCCGAGGAGTGCGCCGCGCTGATGACCGCCTTCATCGCCGCCAACCCCGCCCTGTGGAACGAGGACATCGGCGAGGACGCCTGAAGACGGCCCTCCGCTCACTCGGACGGCGGCCCAGGTGATTGGAATACGGGTGATTGGAATATCCGCGGCCGATCCGCGTTCAGATGCTTGAAACTTCAATGAAGTCCCCGCCGCCCCAGGACTTTGGAGAGAGATGACCCCGCTGAAGCTCGTGGCCGTGTCCGCCGGCCTGGGCCTGCCCTCGTCGACGCGCCTGCTCGCCGACCGGCTCGCCGAGGCGGCCCGATCCTTCCTCGCCGAGGACCGCGAGGCCGAGGTCGCCGTCGTCGACCTGCGCGACCTCGCCGCCGACATCGCGAACGCCATGGTGAACGGGTTCCCCGGCGCCCGGCTGCGCGAGGCGATCCGGACGGTGACGGAGGCGGACGGCCTCATCGCCGTGACGCCCATCTTCAACGCGTCCTACAGCGGGCTGTTCAAGTCGTTCTTCGACGTGATCGACAACACCGCGCTCGCCGGAAAGCCCGTGCTGATCGCCGCGACCGGCGGCTCGGCGCGCCACTCGCTGGCGCTGGAGCACGCGATGCGCCCGATGTTCGCCTATCTGCGGGCGATCGTCGTCCCCACGGCGGTGTACGCGGCGTCCGAGGACTGGGGCGGGGGCGGGGACGGATCCGCCGACGCCCTGGCCGACCGCGTGGACCGTGCCGCGCGGGAGCTGGCCGATCTGGTCGCGGCCCGCCCGGCCTCCGCGCGCCCGGCCGTTGAGGTCCTCGTCCCGTTCGAGCAGCGACTCGCGGCGCTGCGCCCGTGACGCCCCGCGGGGCTCCGGCGCGCGAACGGGGGTGAAAGGGGATACGCCTGTGACAAAAAAGATTTCGGCGTAATAAGAGTCCACACGCGGAACGGCGGCCATAGCCCGTCAGAAGCGCGCGGATAGGGACCGGATAGTGGCAGCGAATACCTTGGCGATGCGAGCAGGGAAACAGCGCCGGACGCGAATCCGCCGCCTCAGACAAGGGGACCGCAGTCATGAAGCCCGACCTCTCGAAGTTCGCCGCCCGCCTCCTCCTCGTCACCGCCGTGACCGCCGGAGGCGTGATGGCGGCCGGCACCATGGCATCGGCCCACAGCACGTCGAAGCACGCGGTGCGCGTCTCGACGACCTCCACCCACACCCACGTCGGCGCGACGACGCACTCGGTGTGGCGCGGCAACACGCCCTGGGGATGATCCAGGCGGCGCGGACACGAACGCGGCGGGAGTCAACGGGCTCCTGCCGCGTTCTCCATTTCACGGCGATTTCTTTTCCCGCATGTTCCCGGTTGTTCCCCCGCGTTCCCCTGCGTTTCCCGTGCGCCCCTCGCGTTCACCTGTGTTAGCGCGCGTTCGCGAGTACATTTCCGGGCCGCCCCAACATCGCCCGCAATCGGCGTGAGCCCCGCGATATACCCGGCGTCGGCTCCCGGCCGGCCGAGTCCGCCATGACGCCCAGGCCCCCCGCGCCTCCCTATTGACAGGCCGCCCCCGCACTCCCCAGACTCTGAGACCTGAACCACCTGTCATGTTCGATGAGGTGGGCGTCCCCGACGAGGAGTTCGCGAGCCCATGAGCACCGCTCACCTGGTCGGCCGCTTCGTCGCCGACCGGGCGCGGGCGGTCCCCTCCGCCGTGGCGATCGACGGCGGCGGAGTGCCCGTCACCTACGGCGAGCTCCACGAACGCTCCGCCGCGCTCGCCGCGCGGCTCAGGGCGGCCGGCTACAGCGTGGGCGACGTCGTCACGCGTCCCGGGTGCGACACCGACGCCGGTGAGCTGCTGGGGCTGTGCCGCCGCGAGCTGGCGTCGTTCAAGGTGCCCGTCGCGGTCGAGTTCGTCGCCGAGCTCCCCCGCTCCGGCCTGGACAAGGTCCTGCGCCGCGAGCTGCGCCGGCGCGAACGCGACCGGCACCGTCCGCACTGCGAGAACTCAGAGGAAGGGGCACTGTGAGCGCCACCGGGCAGGGCGTGGGCAAGGCGTCCCGCACTCCGCGAGCCGAGCGGACCCGCGCGAGGCTGCTGGAGGCGGCCGAGCAGGTGTTCGCCCAGCTCGGGTACCACGACGCGTCCATCGTCAAGATCACGGAGGCGGCCGGGGTCGGGCAGGGCACCTTCTACCTGTACTTCTCCGGCAAGCTGCAGATCTTCGACGAGCTCGTCGACGACCTCAACCGCAGGGTGCGCCACGCCATGAGCGAGGCGTCCGCCACCGGACGCGACCGCATCGAGGCCGAGCGCCTGGGTTTCGAGGCGTTCTTCCGCTTCACCGCGGAGCATCCGGCGCTCTACCGCATCATCCGCCAGGCGGAGTTCGTGTCCCCGGCCGCGCTGCGCCGCCACTACACCCGGATCGTCGAGGGCTACGCGGAGGGACTGCGGCGCGCCGGCGCCGCCGGGGAGATCGCGGAGGGCATCGACCCCGTGGTGGCGGCGTGGGCACTGATGGGCGTCGGCGAGCTCGTCGGCATGCGCTGGGTGCTCTGGGACGACACCGCCGCCGTCCCGCCTCCCGTGTTCGACGAGGTCATGCGCTTCGTGCGACGCGCGCTCGGCGCCCTCGACGTACCCCGAGACGGGCAAGGAGAACCGGAATGACGACCACGAGCACGGGCCGGAAGGTGCTGGTCACCGGTGGCGGGGCGGGGATCGGCGCAGGGATCGGCGCAGGGATCGGCGCGGGGGTCGCCCGCGCGTTCGCCGCCGGGCGCCGCACCCTGGACGGCGGGTGGATCGCGCGATGAGCTACCGGACCACCGACGTCGAGGTCCGCGGCGGGCGACTCCGCGCCGGAGTCTGGGAGTCCGCCGATCTCCCCCCGGACGCCCCCGCCGAGCACACCGTGTACGCCCTGCACGGGGTCACGTCCTCGCACCTGGCCTGGGCGCTGGTCGCCGAACGGCTGGTGACGACGGTCCCGCGCACCCGGCTCGTGGCGCCCGACCTGCGCGGCCGGGGCCGCAGCGCCGGCCTGCCGGGACCGTGGGGCATGCGGCGGCACGCCGACGACCTGCACGCCCTGGTGGGGACGTTCGGCCGGGCCGACGTCACGGCCGGCCACTCGATGGGCGGCTTCGCCGTCATGGTCGCCGCGCACCGGCACCCGGGCACGCTCGGCGACCTGGTGCTCGTCGACGGAGGGGTGCCGTTGCCCCGCCCCGAGGGCGTGCCCATCGAGACCCTCCTGCGGGCGAGCCTGGGGCCCGCGGCCGAGCGGCTGGCCATGACCTTCGACGGCCACGACGCCTACCGTCGGTTCTGGCGGGCGCACCCCGCCCTCGCGGGCGCGTGGTCGCCGGCGGTCGAGGCCTACGTCGACTACGACCTGGCGCCGGGCCCGGACGGGTGGCACAGCTCGTCACGGTTCGACGCCGTGGCCGAGGACTCCGCGCAGCTCGGCGGCGGCGATGTGGAAGCGTCGTGGGACGCCACGACCGTCATGCCCACGTTCCTCCGCTCGCCACTCGGGCTGCTCGCCGAGCCCCCGGGCCTGTACCCGCCCGAGGCCCTGGACGGCTTCGCCGCCGCCCATCCGGGGTTCCGGTGGGACGACGTGGAGGGCACCAACCACTACACGGTGCTCCTCGGGCCGAGGGGCGCCGAGCGCGTGGCCGGCGCCATCGCCGGCCGCTTCGACGGCTCCGCCGTCCGACGCCGGCCCGACCGGCGAGACCCCGAATGATCCCTGTTCCTTGGAGCCCAGCGATGAGTCCCACCATCTCCGCCGAACGGGTCACCACCTCGCGGCTGACCCTCAACGTCCTGTCGGTGCCCGGGAGCTCGGGCGAACCCGTGCTGTTCGTGCACGGCAACGTCTCGTCGAGCGCGTTCTGGCGGTCGGCGATGGCTGCCACGGCCGGCGGGTTCCGGCCGTTCGCGGTCGACCTGCGCGGCTTCGGCGACTCCGACGCCCTGCCGGTCGACGCCTCCCGCGGCGTACGCGACTACTCCGACGACGTGCTGTCCCTCCTCGACGTGCTGGGCCCCGCCCATCTCGTCGGCTGGAGCCTCGGCGGCGGGGTGGTGCTCCAGGCGCTGCGTGACCGCGCCGCGGCCGTCAGGAGCGTCACGCTGGTCAACCCCGTGTCGCCGTACGGTTTCGGCGGCACGCAGGGGGCAGAGGGGGCGCTCACCCACCCGGACGGCACGGGCTCGGGTGGCGGGGCGGCCAACCCCGAGTTCGTGGCGGCGCTCCGGGCGGGCGACCGGTCCGCGGACTCGCCGGTGTCCCCTCGCACGGTGCTGCGGACGGCGTACGTCGTGCCGGGCACCGACTTCGGCGGCGAGGAGGACGCGTTCGTGGAGTCGATGCTGTCCACCCTCCTCGGCGAGGACAACTATCCCGGCGACTCGGTCCCCTCCGGGGCCTGGCCCGGCATCGCGCCGGGCGGGCGGGGAGTGCTCAATTCGCTGGCCCCGACGCACTTCCGCGTCGACGACCTGCACACGATCGACCCCAAGCCGCCGATCCTGTGGATCCGGGGCGCGGACGACGTGATCGTCTCCGACACCTCGTTCTTCGACCTCGCCCACCTGGGGGCGATCGGCGCGGTACCCGGCTGGGACGGCACGCCGGCCCAGCCCATGGTCACCCAGACCCGGGCTGTCCTGGAGCGCTACGGCCCCTACGAGGAGGTCGTGTTCGAGGGCTGCGGGCACAGCCCGCACATCGAGAAGCCGGCCGAGTTCGGCCGGGCCCTTCTGGCGCACCTCGGGAAGAGCCGCCTCTGAGCGCGCGGGGCCGGCCCGCGGGGGCGCGAACGCGGGCCGGTCAGCGCGGCACGCCGGCGGC
This sequence comes from Sphaerisporangium sp. NPDC051017, assembly GCF_040683095.1. Classification (NCBI taxonomy): domain Bacteria; kingdom Bacillati; phylum Actinomycetota; class Actinomycetes; order Streptosporangiales; family Streptosporangiaceae; genus Sphaerisporangium; species Sphaerisporangium sp. NPDC051017. The sequence continues at coordinate 112,303 of NZ_JBFBCI010000009.1, read as the reverse complement.
TCCGGCATGCCGATGAGAATCAGGGCTTTCGGGCGACGCCGCCCCACGCGTCGACATCGACCACCGCGACGGAGGGATCGATCTCCGGCCGCCACTGGGCGATCGGCACCACGCCCGGCTCCAGCAGCTCCAGCCCGTCGAAGAAGCCGGCGAGCTCGGCCGGCGTCCGCAGGTGGTAGGGCACGGCGCCGGTGTCGTTGTACTGCTGGGTCGCCTCCAGGTTGGCCACGCTGGTGTCGGCGCTGTCGTTGAAGGCCAGGTGGCTGCCGGGCGGCAGCCCGTCCATCAGCCGCCGCACGAGGGCGTGCGCCTCGGCGGTGCCGGCGATGTGCCCGGTGATCTGCATCAGGATGAGGCCGACCGGCCGGTCGAGGTCCAGGGTGCGGGAGGCGGCCTTCAGGATCGCCTCCGGGTCGTGCAGGTCGGCGTCGATGAAGCTGGTGACGCCCTGCGGGGCGCTGGCGAGCAGCGCGTTGGCGTGCACCAGCACCAGCGGGTCGTTGTCGACGTACACCACCCGTGCGTCCGGGGCCACCCGCTGGGCGACCTCGTGGGTGTTGTCCACGGTGGGCAGGCCCGTCCCGACGTCCAGGAACTGGCGGATCCCGGCCTCACCGGCCAGATACCGCACGGCCCGGCTGAGGAAGTGCCGAGAGGCCTGGGCCAGCTCGGCGATGCCGGGGAAGACCTGCGCGAACTGGTCGCCCGCCTCCCGGTCGACGGGATAGTTGTCCCGGCCGCCCAGCCAGTAGTTCCAGATGCGGGCGGAGTGCGGCACCGAGGTGTCGATCTTCTGATGCTCCGGGGCGGGCATCGCGGCGTCGTCCGTCACGGAAGGTCACTCCTGGTCGGCTCGTCCTGGTTCACGAGCACCAACGTAGATCATGAAGGGATGTCGAGCCAGGCGATCGGAGCGTCTCACCATTTCGGACGCTAATTCCGGGTTCCGGCCGCCTCGCTCACGACATCAGGTCACGCCCGTAGGCCAGCAGCGTCTCTGATTGGCTTAGCGATCCTGTGCGTTACACAGAATCAAGGCACAACGAGCTGCCCGGTATTCACCGATCGTCTTCGTGCCCTGGTGCCGGCAACCGGAGCCGCCGGCCCGTCGAGCACGTCCCTCCGGACGCTGACCGGCCAAGCGTGCACAGCCTGGACCGGGGAGGGTGCCCGACGTCGCCTGGGCGCCGGGCGTGCGGGTAACAGTATGCCACGACCTAACTACGATTCGCTAATCGAATCGGAAAGCCTGGCAGCGGATCCCAGTCCAGCTCGGGCCGGCGCGTGAAGCCCTCGGCGAGGTACACCCGCCGCGCGGAGGTCATTGCGGGCTGATCATGGCGGCATTCAACCAGCCGCGATCGGGGCAAGGGCCGCGGGGTCCCGCGCCACGGGGACGCCGTCCCGCGCACCGACCGTATGGGCGCCACCCGGCGGAGACCGCGGGACGTTCCTCACCAGTAGGGACAGACACCACCACAGGGGTAGAGAGCCGGACACAGGCATTGACCATGGAGCAATACCGTCGTAACAATATGGACGTCTCGCGCTCAGCGGTGGTGGCACGTCGATGAGCCGAATGTTCCGCCCCTGACGCGTTCGGCGCGCGCGTCCCCACGAAGGGACCACCAGTGACCGACCGTGAACCCCGGGGCGGGTTACCCGACGCGCGGACCCTGGCCGAGCTGGTACGGGCCCCCGCCGCGCTGACCGTCCCCGGCGACGTGCTGGCGGGCGCGGCGGCGTCCGGCTGGCCGTACGGCGGCCGGTCCGCCGGGCTCGTGGCGAGCTCCGTCTGCCTGTACTGGGCGGGGATGGCCCTCAACGACTACGCCGACCGCGAGATCGACAAGGAGGAACGGCCCGGGCGGCCGATCCCCTCCGGGCGGGTGACCCCCGGGTTCGCGCTGGGCACGGCGGCGGGGCTGACCGCCGCGGGCGTCGCCGCCGCGGGCCTCGCGGGCGGACGCTCGGCGCTGAAGGTCGCGGTCCCGCTCGCCGGGGCCGTCTGGGCGTACGACATGGCACTGAAGAACACGCCCGCCGGGCCGGTCGCGATGGCCGCCGCGCGCACGCTGAACGTCCTGCTCGGCGCGGGCGGCAGGCGGGCCGCGCTGCCGCAGGCGCTGACGGTCGGCGCGCACACCCTGAGCCTCACCGTGCTGTCGCGCGGCGAGGTGCACGGCACCCGCAAGGAGGTGCCGCTGGCCGGGCTCGCCGGGACGGCCGCCATCGCCGGGGTGGCGGCGCTCGCCGGACGGCGAGGCGTGCCGGCGCCCGCGCGGGCCGCCGCCGCCGCGCTCGCCACCGTCTACGGCGCGGCGGTCGGCGGGCCGCAGTCGTCCGCCGTGCAGCAGCCGACGCCGGGGCGCGTGCGCAAGGCGGTCGGCGCCGGGATCCTCGGCCTGATCCCCTTGCAGGCGGCGCTCGTGGCCCGCAACGGCTCGATGGCCGCCGCCGCCGGCGTGCTCGCGGCGTTCCCGCTGGCCCGCCGGTTGTCCAGGAAGGTGTCACCGACGTAAGCCGTACCGGTCGCGGGACCCGCTTCCGGGCCCTCGCGGCCGGCACGCGCCTGGGCAGGCAAGTGAGTCCTCGCGGACGGCTCCGGACCCCGCGGGAAAGGTGAGAGATGCGGTTCCTGCACCGCGACGGCACGGTCGTGCACGTCGCCTACTGCACCAACGTCCATCCGGCCGAGGACCTGGACGGGGTGCTCGCCCAGCTCGCCCGCTTCGGCGAGCCCGTACGGGAACGGCTCGGCGCCGGCCGCCTCGGGCTGGGCTTATGGCTGGCCCGCGACGTCGCCTCCGCGCTCGCCTCCGATCCGGCCGCGGTGGACCGGCTGCGCGCCGAGCTGGACGCGCGCGGCCTGGAGGTGGTCACCCTCAACGCGTTCCCGTACAAGGGGTTCCACGACCCCGTCGTGAAGCGCGCGGTGTACTCCCCCGACTGGAGCGAGCGGCCCCGCCTGCGCTACACGCTGGACGTGGCCTCCGTGCTCGCCCGGCTGCTGCCCGGCGACGCCCGGCGCGGCAGCGTCTCGACCCTGCCGCTGGCCTGGCGCGACCCGTGGGACCACGACCGGGCGGAGGCCGCCCGCCGCCACCTCGCCGAACTGGCGGACGGGCTGGCGAAGCTGTCCGCCGAGACCGGCCGCGTCGTGCGGGTCGCGATGGAACCCGAGCCCGGCTGCGTCGTCGAGACCACCGGCCAGGCCGCCGCGCTGCTCGCCGCCGCCGACCACGAGTGGATCGGCGTCTGCCTGGACGTGTGCCACCTGGCGGTGGCGTTCGAGGACCCGCGCGAGGCCCTGGCCCGGCTCGGCGCGGCCGGCCTGCCGGTGGTGAAGACGCAGGCGTCGGCCGCGCTGCACGTGGACGACCCGGCGGACCCGGCGACCCGCGCGGAGCTGGCCCGCTTCGACGAGCGGCGCTTCCTGCACCAGACCCGCGAGAACGGCCCTGGCGGGGTGCTGGCCACCGACGACCTCGACGAGGCGCTGGCCGGCGGCCTGCCGGAGCACGGCCCGTGGCGGGTGCACTTCCACCTGCCGCTGCACGCCGCGCCGGAGCCCCCACTGGCGAGCACGTCCGCCGTCCTGGGGGACACGCTGGACGCGCTGCTGGGCGGACCGGCCGCGCTCACCGACCACGTCGAGGTCGAGACCTACACCTGGCAGGTGCTGCCCGAGGGCAGCCGCCCCACGGGCGACGACGGCCTCGTCCAGGGCCTCGCCGCGGAACTTGACTGGACACGGGCCCGCCTGCTGGCGCTCGGACTTGAGGAGATCAACGCATGACCAGGCAACTCGTCGTCCTCGACGTCGTCGGCGTCACGCCGCGGCTGCTGGCGGACATGCCCAACCTGCGGCGGCTGGCCGCCGAGGGATTCCAGGCGAACCTGCGGACGATCCTGCCCGCGGTCACCTGCTCGGTGCAGTCGACGCTGCTGACGGGCCTGATGCCGCGCGACCACGGCGTGGTCGGCAACGGCTGGTACTTCCGCGACCTCGGCGAGGTCTTCCTGTGGCGCCAGCACAACGCGCTGGTCCAGGGCGACAAGCTGTGGGACGCCGCCCGCGCCGCCGCCCCCGGCTGGAACGTCGCCAACGTGTGCTGGTGGTACGCGATGGGCGCGGCGACCGACGTGGTCGTCACGCCGCGGCCCGTCTACCACGCCGACGGGCGCAAGTCCCCCGACTGCTACACCCGCCCGCCGCGGCTGCACGACGAGCTCACCCGCGAGCTCGGGCCGTTCCCGCTGTTCACCTACTGGGGCCCGACGGCCGACATCACCTCCTCGCGGTGGATCGTCAACGCCGCGCGGCGCATCCTCGACCGCGAGAACCCCGACTGCCTCCTGGTCTACGTCCCGCACCTCGACTACGACCTCCAGCGGTTCGGCCCCGACTCGCCGCAGGCCGTCCAGGCCGCGCGGGACGTGGACGCCGAGCTCGGACCGCTGCTGGACGACGCCCGGGCGCGGGGCGCGGCGGTCGTGGCACTGTCGGAGTACGGCATCACGACGGCGCGCCGGCCCGTCGACGTCAACCGGGCGCTGCGCCGCGCCGGCCTGCTGGAGGTCTACGTCCAGGACGGGGGCGAGCTGCTCGACCCGTGGACCTCGCGCGCGTTCGCGGTGTCCGACCACCAGATCGCGCACGTCTACGTGCGCGACCCGGCCGACGTCAAGCGTGTCCGCGACATCTGCGCCGAACTGCCGGGCGTGGACGAGGTGCTGACGATGGAGGGGAAGATCCAGCACGGGCTGGACCACGAGCGGTCGGGAGAGCTGGTGCTGGTCGCCGAGCCGGACGCCTGGTTCACCTATTACTACTGGCTGGACGACGACCACGCCCCGGACTTCGCGCGCAACGTCGAGATCCACCGCAAGCCCGGCTACGACCCGGCCGAGCTGTTCATGGACCCGCAGGACCCGCTGGTCAAGGCCAGGGCCGCCACGGCGCTCGTCCGCAAGAAGCTCGGGATGCGCTACTCGATGCAGGTCGTCCCGCTGGACCCGTCCTGCGTGGGCGGCTCGCACGGGCGGCTGCCGGACGACCCGGCGGACGGACCGGTGCTGCTGTGCTCGGACCCCTCGCTCGGGCGCGACGAGATCGCGGCGACGGAGGTGAAGGACCTGCTGCTGCGCCTTGCCGGGCTTCCCGGCGCCTCGGCGTGAGCGGGGGCGGCGGCGCCTGAAAACGCGCCGCCGCCCGTAAGGCCCGGTCGGGTGGCACTCACCGGCTCTCCGTCTCGGCGCGACGGTGGGCCGGCGACCTGGCCGGGGCACTTGCGGGCGGCGGGCTCTCGGCCCCCCTGGGCGGGCCCGGTGATCAGCGGGTGATCACCGGGCGATCAGACGGCGGTCCAGCGGCTTTCCTCGGCGGCGCTGCGCTCGACGGCGGCCAGCACGCGCTGCACGTGCAGGCCGTCCTCGAAGGACGGCGCGGGGTCGGTCCCCTCGCCGATCGCCTCCAGGAAGTCGCGTACCTCGTGGACGAAGGTGTGCTCGTAGCCGAGGCCGTGCCCCGGCGGCCACCAGGCCCCGGCGTAGGGGTGGCCGGCCTCGGTGACGAGGATGCGCCGGAAGCCGGAGTCCTCGGCCGGGATCGTGTGGTCGTGGTACCACAGCTCGTTGAGCGACTCGAAGTCGAAGGCCAGGCTGCCGAGCGAGCCGCTGACCTCGACGCGCAGCGCGTTCTTGCGGCCGGCGGCGAAGCGGGTCGCCTCGAAGGACGCGATGGCGCCGCCGGAGAACCGCCCGAGGAACAGGGCCGCGTCGTCGACCGTGACCGGGCCCTTGCCGTCCGCGAGTCCCTGGCCGGTGAGACCGGCGGAGTCGCCGGCGTACGGGCGTTCCTTGACGAAGGTCTCGGTCAGGCCGGACACGCCGGTGAGCCTGTCACCGAGGATGAACTCGGCGGTGTCGATGACGTGCGCGCCGATGTCGCCGAGCGCGCCGGACCCGGCCTTGTCCTTCTGAAGCCGCCACACCAGGGGGAACTCGGGGTCGGCGAGCCAGTCCTGGAGGTAGACACCGCGCACCGAGCGGATCTCGCCGAGCCGCCCCTCGGCGACGTACCGGCGGGCGAGCGCGACGGCGGGCACGCGGCGGTAGTTGAACGCCACCATGCTGCGCACGCCCCTGGCCGCCGCCGCGCGCGCCGCCTCGGCCATCGCCTCGGCCTCGGCGACGGTGTTGGCCAGCGGCTTCTCGCACAGGACGTGCTTGCCCGCCTCCAGGGCTGCGAGGGCGATCTCGGCGTGGGAGTCGCCGGGCGTGCAGATGTCGACGATGTGGACGTCCTCGCGGGTGAGGAGGTCCTTCCAGTCGGTCTCGACCGACGCCCATCCGAGGGTGCGCGCGGCCTCGGCCGTGCGCTCCGGGGATCGTCCCGCGAGCGCGGTCATCGCGGGGGCCAGGGGGAGGTCGAAGAACGCGCCGACGCCGCGCCACGCCTGCGAGTGCACGCGTCCCATGAACGCGTACCCGACCATGCCGACGCCGATCGACCGCTTCACGATCGACCCGATCGCGCCCGGCTCATGTTCTTCATAATCCGGGATGTTATGGACGACTTATGCCGACCGTCAAGCAAAACTCATGGCATATCTAGCATAATGACTGTCGAAAACGTCAGAAGTGAACGCTTCTGCTGCGAGCAAAGGAGCCGCCGTGAGCAGCGGCATGCCGACCGAGCCGGACGGGCACCTCACAGCGGGCACGGGAGCGGGCACCCTGCTCGCGATCCTGCGGGACGGGCGCGCGCGCACCCGGGCCGAGCTCACCCAGCTCACCGGGCTGGCCAGGTCCACGGTGTCCCAGCGGCTCGACGCGCTGCTCGCGCAGCGGTGGATCGTGCCCGCGGACGACGCCGTGTCCTCCGGCGGGCGCCCGGCCGTGGCGTTCGCATTCAACCACGGCGGGCGCGTCGTGGCCGCGGCCGACCTCGGCGTCACGCACGCGCGGGTCGCCCTCACCGACCTGGCCGGGACCCTCCTCGCCGAACGCACCGCCGACGTGACCATCGCCCGCGGACCCGAGACGACGCTGGGGTGGGTCGTCGAGACCGTCGAAGCGCTCCTCGCCGAGATCGGGACGGAGCGGTCCCGGTTGTGCGGCGTGGGGATCGGCCTGCCCGGTCCCGTCGAGCACGCGACCGGACGCCCGGTGAACCCGCCCATCATGCCCGGGTGGCACGACTTCCCGGTGCCGGAGTGGCTGGAGGCGCGGCTCGCCACGCCCGTCCTGGTGGACAACGACGTGAACATCATGGCCCTCGGCGAGCACCGGGCGGCGCGGCCCGACGCCGAGCACCTCATCTTCGTGAAGATCGGCACCGGCATCGGCTGCGGCATCATCTCCGAGCGCCGCCTGCACCGCGGGGCCCAGGGCGCGGCGGGCGACATCGGCCACATCCGCGTCACCTCGGCGGGCGACGTCATCTGCCGGTGCGGCAACACCGGCTGCCTGGAGGCGGGCGCGGGCGGCGGCACGCTCGCGGCGCGGCTGCGCGAGGCCGGGCTGGAGGCGACCGGCAGCAGGGACGTCGTGCGGCTGGTCCGGGGAGGCAACCTGCTGGCCCTGCAGCTCATCCGGCAGTCCGGGCGGGACGTCGGCGACGTGCTGGCCGCGCTGGTGAACTTCTTCAACCCGGCGGCGATCGTCCTCGGCGGCGACCTGGCCGAGGCGGGCGAGCACGTCCTGGCCGGGGTCCGCGAGGTGGTCTACAGCCGGTCGCTGCCACTGGCCACCCAGCACCTGACGATCAGCATCAGCGACCTCGGCGACCGCGCGGGCGTGCTCGGCGCGGCCCTGATGGTCATCGACCACGTCCTGGCCCCGGCCGCCGTCGACCGCACGGTCACCTGACCCGTCCGACGCGCCCGGCAGTGCTTGACAAGCCGCGTGGAGGCGCGGTCATCCTGTCATTAACGTGCTGGACCCCCTGTGATTCACTCGTGCTCATCGGGCTGAGCAACGGACGATCTACCGTCCGGGGTGCCCCACCCCCCGTTGCACGAGGAGCACACATGTTCCGACGCAAGGCCTTCACGGCGGCGTCAGCGGCGGTCGCCGCAGGCGCGGCGCTGATCACCGCCGTGACCGTTTCGGGTGGCGTCGCCAACGCGGCGACCACCACCTTCACCCCCGTGGCCGACACCTACGTCGACAACAGCGCCACCGGCACCAACTACGGCACCTCCGCCCAGCTCGGCGTGGACAACTCGCCGGTCAAGCGGATGTTCCTGCGCTTCACCGTGTCCGGCGTGTCCGGCACGGTCACCGGCGCCAAGCTGCGCGTCCACACCGACGACGTGGCCGGCTCCGAGAGCCCGAGCGGCGGCACGTTCAAGCGGATGAGCAACAACACCTGGTCCGAGACCGGCACGACGTGGAACGCCCAGCCGTCCATCGACGGCGCCACGCTCGGCACGCTCGGCTCGGTGGCCCGCAACGCCTGGTACGAGATCGACGTGACGTCGTACGTGACCGGCAACGGCACCTACAGCATCGGCGTCACCTCCTCCAACAACGACGGCGCCGACTACGACTCGCGAGAGAGCGGGAGCGCCACGGCGCCGCAGCTCGTGGTGACCACCGACACCGTCCCCAGCCCGTCCCCGTCCCCGACCGTCACCACTCCCCCGCCCTCCGGTGACCCGGTGCTGGTCGGCGCGGGCGACATCGCCGACTCCGGGTCGGGCGACACCGCCACGGCGGCGCTGCTCGACAACATCCCCGGCACGGTGTTCACCCTCGGCGACAACGTCTACACCAACGGCACCGCCTCGGAGTTCAACACCTACTACGACCCGACGTGGGGCCGTCACAAGGCGCGGACGCGGCCGGTGGCGGGCAACCACGACTACAACACCTCGAACGCGAGCGGCTACTTCGGCTACTTCGGCTCGGCCGCCGGCCAGCAGGGCAAGGGCTACTACTCCTACGACGTCGGCTCGAACTGGCACGTCGTCGTGCTGAACTCCAACTGCTCGGCCATCGGCGGCTGCGGCGCCGGGTCCGCGCAGGAGCAGTGGCTGCGCTCGGACCTGGCCGCCAGCGGCCGGCCGTGCACCGTCGCGATGTGGCACCACCCGCGCTTCACCTCAGGCTCCAACCACGCGCCCGACACCTCGGTGGCGCCGCTCGTGCAGGCCCTGTACGACAACAACGCCGACCTGATCCTGACCGGCCACAACCACCAGTACGAGCGGTTCGCGCCGATCAACCCGTCCAACCAGCTCGACAGCACCCGCGGCATCCGCCACTTCGTGGTCGGGTCCGGCGGTGCGGGCCACTACAGCTTCGGCACGATCCTGCCCAACAGCGAGGTCCGCAACAGCGACACCTACGGCGTCCTCAAGCTGACGCTGCACGCGAACAGCTTCACCTGGCAGTTCGTGCCCCAGTCGGGCAAGACGTTCACCGACAGCGGCACCACCAACTGCCACTGACCGTGTACCTGACCGCTCTGGACAGGAGCGGTGCCGCCGGCGGCCCCATCAGGACCGCCGGCGGCCGTCTCGCCGTCGCGGCCACCACCGCGGTCGCCGTCCTGCTCATCCGGAGGTCACGATGACCCTCAGCCCGCGCACCCGTATCCTCGTGACCGCGCTGGCCGCGCTGCTGCTCGCCGGGGTCGCCATCGCCTACGCCGCGTCCGCGCGGTCGGCGAAGTCGGCCAGGGACCAGGCCGCGGCCGTGCCCTCCGCCCCGGTGGGGAGCGGGCCGCGCCTGCAGGTGCTGACCAACGGCCGCCTGTCGACCGTGTCCAGCGCCGACCCGGGCGGACCGCGCGAGGTCACCGCGCTGGAGTGCGACCGCGCCTACGCCGCCGCCGGCACCGTCGCGTGCCTGAAGCCGGCGGGCCCGCTCAGCGCGACCGCGCTGTCGGTCATGGACACGTCCCTGAAGGAGCGCGCGTCCATCCCGCTGCGGGGCTTCCCGAACCGGCTGCGCGTGTCGGCGTCGGGGCGGATGGTGGCCTGGACGCTGTTCATCGACGGCCATTCGTACGCGACGACCGGCTTCTCCACCCAGGCCGGGATCCTCGACACCCGCACGGGACGGCTCGTGAAGTCGCTGGAGGACTTCAGGATCACCCTGAACGGACGCCCGTACCGCAACCCGGACGCCAACTTCTGGGGCGTCACGTTCGCCGCCGACGACAACCGCTTCTACGCGACCCTCTCCACCGGCGGGCGCCGCCACCTCGTCGAGGGCGACTTCACGGCGCGCACCATGCGGACGCTGCGGGACAACGTCGAGTGCCCGTCCCTGTCCCCCGACGGCACCCGCATCGCCTACAAGTCGGCCGTCGGCGGCGACCCGAAGAAGGGCTGGCGCCTGTCCGTCCTCGACCTGGCGTCCGGGCGCGTCACGCCGCTCGCCGAGACCCGGAGCGTGGACGACCAGCCGGCGTGGCTGGACGACCGCACGATCGCCTACGCACTGCAGACCGGCGACGGCACCAACAACACCTGGTCGGTCCCCTCCGACGGCACGGGCGCCCCGCGCCTGCTGATCCCCGGCGCGAACTCCCCCTCGACCACCGGTGGCCCCGCGAGCTCGCCCTCGCCTTCCACGAGCCCCGCTAGCCGGTAACGCCCGGCGGAGCCGCTCCCCGAGGTCCCTGGATCGATGCCCCACCGGATCTCGTTCGGCAACGTCAACTTAGTGTAGCCTAACCTAAGTTTGAGCCGGGCGGTCGAAGGGGAGACGTGTGGGCACGTCAGGGCGGGTGGTTCTCGGCCGTGCGATCAAAGGACAGTGGCGGGACGTCGCCTTCGGCTCGGTGCTCGGCATGGTTCACCAGGCCGGAGAGGCGTTGGTCCCCGTCCTGATCGGCGTCGTGGTCGACCAGGCCATCGCCCGCGGCGACCTCGGCGCGCTGCTGCGCTGGCTCGCCGTCCTCGCCGTCGTCTACCTCGCCCTGTCGTTCGGCTTCCGCTTCGGCGCCCGCGCCGGGGAACGCGCCGCCGAGCGGGCAGCCCACGCGCTGCGCGTCGCGCTCGTCGGCCGCGTGCTCGACCCCGGCGGCGGCGCCGAGGACGGCCGCCCGCCCGGCGCGCTGACCTCCATCGCCACCGAGGACGCCCGCCGCGCCGGCGCCGTCGCCATGGCGCTGATGTTCGCCGTCTCGGCCCTCGCCGGGCTGCTGGTCGGCGCCGTGGCGCTGCTGCGCACCTCGGTGCCGCTCGGCCTGACCGTGCTGGCCGGCACGCCGCTGCTGCTCTGGCTCGGGCACCTGCTCAGCAAGCCGCTGGAGCGGCGCAGCGAGGCCGAGCAGGAGCGCGCCGCGCACGCCTCCGGCGTCGCCGCCGACCTGGTGGCCGGGCTACGGGTGCTCAAGGGGATCGGCGCCGAGGCCGCCGCGGTCGCCCGCTACCGGCGCACCAGCCGCGACTCGCTGGCGGCCACCCTGCGGGCGACACGCGCCGAGGCCCTCCAGAAGGGCGTGGTGCTCGCGCTCACCGGGATCTTCATCGGCGTCGTGGCCCTGGTGGGAGGACGCCTCGCCGCGCAGGGCGACATCAGCCTGGGGCAGCTCGTCTCGGCGGTCGGGCTCGCGTTGTTCCTGCTCGGGCCGCTGGAGACGTTCTCCTGGGTGAACGCCGAGTTCGCGCGGGGGCGCGCGTCGGCGGCGCGCGTCGCCGAGGTCCTCGCCGCTCCCCCGGCCGTCGCCCCCGGAGGCCGTCCGCCGGCCGTGCCGGTACGCGGCGCGGTGCGGCTGCGCGGCGTCGCCTGCGGCGGGTTGCGCGACCTCGACCTGGACATCCCCGCCGGGGAGACGCTCGGCGTCGCCGCCACCGACCCGGCCGACGCCGCCGCCCTGCTGGACTGCCTCGGCCGCCGGTCCGACCCCGAGGCCGGAACGGTCGAACTGGACGGCGTCCCCCTGCGCGACCTCTCCCCGGCCGGCCTGCGCACGGCGATCCTGGTCGCCGCCCACGACGCCGACCTGTTCGCCGGCATCCTCCGCGCCAACCTCACGGCCGCGCTCCACGCCGACCCCCTGGACGACGGCGGCGCCCCTGGGACGCGGAACGACGGCCTCGCACTTGAAGACGACGGATCCACACTGCAGGACGAGCCCCGGCCGCCGGAGCACGACACCCCGGCGATGGTGGCGGCCGCGGCCGACGAGGTCGCCCGCGCGCTGCCGGACGGCCTGGACTCGCTGATCAGCGAACATGGGCGGTCACTGTCGGGCGGGCAGCGCCAGCGGGTCGCCCTGGCCCGCGCCCTGGCCGCCGACCGGCCCGTCCTGGTCCTGCACGACCCGACCACGGCGGTCGACGCCGTCACCGAGGCCCGGATCGCGGCCGGGATCCGCGACCTGCGCCGGGGCCGCACGACGATCCTGGTGACCACCAGCCCCGCGCTGCTCGCCGTCGCCGACCGGGTCGTCCTCCTCGACGCCGGGCGCGTCACCGGCCCGTCCTCGCACACCGACCTGCTCCGGGACGACATCACCTACCGCACGGCGGTCCTGGCATGAACGACGGCACCACCCTTGGCACACCGGAGACTCCCGTGGCCCTCGAAGAGACCACCGCACCCGTGGCGCCCGTGAGGGCCGGGTCCAGGTCGGGTGGCGGCGCCGGGCGTGAGCTGTTGCCCACCGCGACACCCCGGCGGACACGGGCCGCCGTGCGCGAACTGCTGCGTCCCCATCGCGGGCTCGCGGCGGGCGGGTTCGCCGTCATGGTGGCGGCGACCGCGATCGGGCTGATGACGCAGCCGCTGCTCGGACGGGTCGTGGACCTGGTCGCCGACCGGCGCCCCGCCGCGCTGACCGTGCCCGTGGTGCTGCTGGTGGTCGTCGCGGTCACGCAGGGACTGGCCACGGCGCTCGGCCTCTCGCTGGTCTCCCGGCTCGGCGAGACGGTACTGGCCCGGCTGCGCGAACGGTTCGTCGACCGGGCTCTGCACCTCCCCCTGGAGCAGGTGGAACGGGCGGGCTCGGGCGACCTGACCGCGCGCGTCACCGCCGACGTCGCCCGGGTGGCCGAGGCGGTGCGCACCGCGCTGCCCGAACTGGCCCGCTCGCTGCTCGCCATCGTGCTGACCCTCGCCGCGATGGCCGTGCTCGACTGGCGGTTCCTGGTCGCCGCGCTGGTGGCCGTCCCCGTCCAGCTCCACACCGCGCGCTGGTACGTCCGCCGGGCCGTCCCGCTGTACGCCGAACAGCGCGTCGCCGCCGGGGACATGCAGCAGCAACTGCTCGACACCATCGGCGGCGCCGCCACCGTCCGGGCGTTCCGCCTGGAGCGGGACCACGCCGGGAAGACGGCCGAGCGGTCGAGGGCTGCGCTGGATCTCACCATGCGCGGCGTCGGCCTGGTGCTGCGCTTCTACAGCCGCCTGCACATCGCCGAGTACGCGGGTCTGGCCGCGGTGCTGCTCGCCGGGCTCCTGCTCGTGCGCGGCGGGTCGGCCTCCATCGGCACGGCGACCGCCGCCGCCCTCTACTTCCACAGTCTGTTCGGCCCGATCAACTCCGCCCTGGTCCTGATGGACGACGCCCAGGTCGCCGCCGCCGGCCTCGCCCGCCTCGTCGGCGTCACCGACCTGCCCGCCCCTGAGGCTCCGCGCCCGGCCACGCGCGCCGGACACACCACCGCTCCGCGCCCGGGACACCCCCCCGCACCCCACGCCCATGGCCCGGGCACGAACGGGTCGCACGCGAACGGAGCCGGCACGAGCGGGTCGCGCTCCGACGGGACGGGCTCCGACGGGACGGGCGCGGTCGTGACGGGCTCTGACAGGACGGGCGCGGTCGTGACGGTGGCCGGGCTCGGGCACGCGTACGAGCCGGGCAGGCCCGTGCTGCGGGACGTGGACCTCGCCCTCGCGGCGGGCGAGCACGTGGCACTGATCGGCGCGAGCGGGGCGGGCAAGACGACCCTCGCCAAGCTCGTCGCCGGCGTCCACACCCCCACCACCGGAACCGTCCGCGTGACCGTACCCTCCCGCCCCGGGACCGACGACGGCGGATCCGACCCGAGCAACCTGACGATCCAGACCAACCAGGCCTCCAGGATCGACCCGGATGTCATGCTGGTCACGCAGGAGACGCACGTCTTCGCCGGGCCCCTCGCCGACGACCTGCGGCTCGCCATGCCGGAGGCGACCGACGACGAACTGCGCGCGGCGCTCGACCGCGTCGGAGCGCTCGGCTGGGCCGAGACCCTGCCCGAGGGCCTGCTCACGGTCGTCGGCGAGGGCGGTCACCGCCTCACCGCCGCGCAGGTGCAGCAGCTCGCCCTGGCCCGGATGGTGCTGGCCGATCCCCCGGTCGCGGTGCTCGACGAGGCGACGGCCGAGGCCGGAAGCGCCGGCGCCCGTGTGCTGGAGCGGTCCGCCGAGCGGGCGATCGAGGGCCGTACCGCCCTGATCGTCGCCCATCGCCTCACCCAGGCCGCCACGGCGGACCGCGTCGTCGTCATGGACGGCGGCCGCGTCGTCGAGAGCGGCCGCCACGACGAGCTGCGCGCGGCCGGCGGGCCCTACGCCGTGCTGTGGGAGGCGTGGTCACAGGCCCGCCCCGTCCTTCCCCCGGACCAGGACCCGCACCCGCCGTCCGATCCATCCCTTCGCCGGTAAGCCGCACCCGCCGCACAACCTGTCCCTCAACCGATTAGCCGCACCGGCCGCACAATCTCCCTTCCACTCCATGAGCCACATGCGCCGCACAACTTATCCCTCGGCCGACGAGCCGCACCGGCCGCGCGACTTGCCGCCCAGCCCATGAGCCCGTACCCGCCGCACAGCTTCCCCCAGCCATGACCCGCACCAGCTGATCTGACACGAAGGAACCCCTGATGCTCCGCACCCTGAGAGGCGGCCGGACGGCCGCGGCTCTCGCGTCCGTCCTGCTCTTCGGCGCCGTCGCCGCCTGCGGCTCGAGCCCGGGTTCCGGTACCGCCGGGTCCACCGCCCCCGCCGCCACCGGCTCCGCGCCGGCGTCCGCCGCCTTCCCGGTGACCATCGAGCACAAATTCGGCAGTACGACCATCTCCGCCGCGCCCAAGCGGGTCGTCACGGTCGGCCTGACCGACCAGGACGCCGTGGTGGCGCTGGGCACGGTCCCGGTCGGCACCACCGAGTGGCTCGGCGGCTATCCGGGCGCGATCGGCCCGTGGGCGAGCACGAAGCTGAACGGCGCCACCGCCCCGACCGTGCTCAAGGACACCGGCACCGGCCCGCAGGTGGAGAAGATCGCCGCCCTCGCCCCGGACCTGATCCTCGCGGTGTACTCGGGGGTGACGAAGGAGCAGTACGAGACCCTGTCGAAGATCGCCCCGGTGGTGGCCCAGCCGAAGGAGTACAACGACTACGGGGTTCCGTGGCAGCGGCAGACCGAGGTCATCGGCCGGGCACTCGGGAAGGAGGCCGAGGCCGAGGCCCTGGTCAAGGGGGTCGAGGACCGCTTCGCCGCGGCGAAGGCCGAGCACCCGGAGTTCGTGGGAGCGACCGGCGTCATCGCCACCCCCTACGAAGGGGTATTCGTATTCGGCTCGCAGGACGGCCGCTCGCGCGTCCTCACCTCGCTCGGCTTCACGATCCCGGAGGGCCTGGACAAGGCGGTCGGGGACCGGTTCGGCGCGAACATCAGCAAGGAGCGGACCGACCTGCTCGACGCCAAGTCCATCGTGTGGATCGTCGGCGACCCGGCCACGGACCCGGCCAAGCTCCACCAGGACAAGCTGTACGCCGACCTCGACGTGGTCAAGCAGGGCCGCGAGGTGTTCGTGAAGGACAGCGGCGACTACGGCAACGCGCTGTCGTTCGTCTCGGTGCTGAGCCTGCCGTACACCCTGGACCGCCTCGTCCCGCAACTCGCCGCCGCCGTGGACGGCGACCCGGCCACCGAGGTCCCGCGACCGCAGTCCTGATCGACGTCCATGCCGTACGCACCCGCCCGGCGCGGCCAGGCGCGGACGACCTCTGGTGGCCGCCGGACCTTTGTCCTGGTCCGGCGGCCACGCCCGTGACGCTGTCTGTCTCGGGTGGTGACGAGCGGTTCTGTCAGCTTGCCTCGCGGTCGGCGAGGCTCTTCGGGCGCATGTCGGTCCAGTTGGTCTCGATGTGGTCCAGGCATTCCTGGCGGGGGCCGGGGCCGTGGACGAGCGTCCAGCCCACCGGGATCTCCCCGAACTCCGGCCACAGGCTGTGCTGGTTCTCGCCGTTGACGAGCACCGAGTACACGCCGTCGGCGTCCTCGAAGGGGTTGGTCACTTTCGTCTCCTCGTGTTGTGGCGTGCCGGGCTCATACTCGCGTGCCGGACTCGTTCTATGTGGTCTGGTCGGTCAGTGGTCGGGGGCGGTCGTGATCTCGTTGTTCGTGGCCTCGCTGTTCGTGACGCGGCCGTTCCGGCCCGGTTGTTCATGGTGCGACGGGCTTGTCCGTTCGTGGGGCGGGCGGACTCATTGTCCTGGGGGGACGGATCGGCGTCCGGAGCCGAGGGTCTCGGCGCGGCCGGCCAGGGCCCGGAGCACCCGGAACCAGGTGGCGGCCAGGTCCGCGACCGCGTCCTCGGACAGCAGTTCCCCGGCGAAGGACCACTGGGCCGTGAGCACGGGACCGCCGGGGCGGTCCTCGGTCAGGGCGTTGACCGTCAAGGGATGGGACAGCGGCATGCCGGGGTCGGCGTCCAGGTCCCCGGGCTCCTCCTCCGGCGCGTACGCCCAGTCGGCCGCCTCGAAGCCGCCGAAGCGTCCCAGGTAGTTGAACTCGATCGACGCCTCGCCGAGCCCGGCCAGCACGGGCCCGGTCACGGGGTTGAGGTGCCGGAGCAGGCCGTGGCCGATGCCCGCCATCGGCAGGGAGGCGAGCCGGGACTTGATCCGGTCCACGGCCGCGTCGAGGGCGGGCCCGCCGGCGAGCGCGTCGTCCAGGTCGACGGCGCCCGGGTCGAGCAGCACCGGGACGACGCTGGTGAACCAGCCGACCGTCCGTGACAGGTCCGCCTCCCCCGCGAGTCCTTCCTCGCGGCCGTGGCCCTCCAGGTCGACCAGCACGGCGTTCCCGCTCCCGCCGGGTGCCTCGGGCCGCCCGGCGGACGCGTCGTCCCTGGCGCTCGCGGGACCGCCGGGCGCGCGGCGGCGCCAGTCTGCCACGGCCAGGGCGAGCGCGGTGAGGAGCACGTCGTTGACCGTCGCGCCGAAGGCGGCGGGGACCCGGCCGAGCAGCGGCTCCGTGACGTCCTCCGGCAACGCGCGCGACAGGTACTTCGTGGTGGCCACCAGGTCGCGCTCCGGATCGAGGGGGCGGGCCAGCGGCAGCGGTGCGCCGCCCGCGAGCATGCCCGTCCACGCCGGCAGGCCGGCCTCCAGCGCCGGATCCGCCGCGCGCTCCTGGAGCAGCTCCGACCAGCGGCGGAAGGACGTCTCGACCGGCGGCAGCGCGGGCGTCCTGCCCGCCGCGACGTCCGTCCAGGCGGCGGCGAGGTCGGGCAGCAGGACGCGCCAGGACACCCCGTCGACGACCAGGTGGTTGATCATAAGCAGCAGGCGTCCCGGACGGTCGCGGCCGGCGTCGAACCACACCGCGCGCACCATGACGCCCGCCTCGGGGTCCAGGCACGACCGCACCCGGAGGGCCCGCTCGACGTAGAGCGCCCGGAGGGTCCGCTCGTCGCCGGACGCCTCGACCCGTTCGATCAGGGTCGCGGCGTCCACGGTCCCGGGCGCGGGCACCCGCAGCGCCCACCCTTCACCGGGCCCGGTCGTCGCCGAACCGCCGGAGTCCCGGACGAGGCGGGCGCGCAGCATGTCGTGCCGGTCGAGGACGGCCCGCAGCACGCGGCGCAGCCCGTCGAGGTCGAGGGAGGCGGGGGTCAGCACGAACGCCGCCTGGTGGAACCCCGCGATCGGCCCGCCGCGATCGAGCGTGGCCCGCATGATCGGGGTCAGGGGAACGGTGCCGGTGCCGTCGTCGTGCGTGCCTCCCTCCGAGCCGGGGCCGGTCATGACGGCGACGGCGGCCAGGGCCGCGACCGTGCGGTGCTGGAAGACCTGCCGGGGGCTGAACCGCACCCCCGCCGCGCGGGCCCGGGCTGCGAGCCGGATCGCCACGATGCTGTCTCCGCCTGAGGCGAAGAAGTCGTCGTCGGCGCCGACGCGCGGCGCGCCGAGCACCTCGGCGAAGACGGCCGCGAGGGCGTATTCGGCCTCGCCGGAGGGTTCGCGCCCGCCGTCGGTGCCGAAGTCGGGGGCGGGAAGCGCCCTGCGGTCGAGCTTGCCGTTGGGCAGCAGCGGCAGCGCGGCCAGGGCGACCACCGCCGCCGGGACCATGTAGTCCGGCAGCGCGGCGGCCACGAAGGCGCGCAGGTCCGCCGGGTCGGCGTCCAGGCCGGTGGCGGGGACGACGTAGGAGACGAGGCGGGTGACGCCGTTGTCCTCGCGCGCGGTGACGACGACGCGGGCGACCGACGGGTGCCCGTCCAGCACGGCCTCGATCTCGGCGGGCTCGACGCGGAACCCGCGGATCTTCACCTGATCGTCGGCGCGCCCGCCGTACTCCAGCCGCCCGTCGCGGGTCCAGCGGGCCAGGTCTCCGGTGCGGTACATGCGCGTGCCTGGCGGGCCGTACGGGTCGGCGGTGAACCTCTCGGCGGTCTGCCCGGGCCGGCCGAGGTACCCCCGGGCCAGGCCCGCGCCCGCCAGGTACAGCTCGCCCATGACGCCGGGGGGTACGGGCCGCAGCCGGGCGTCGAGCACGTAGGCGCGGGCACCGGCGACCGGGCGTCCGACCAGCGGACGCTCGCTGTCGCCGACGCGGGCGACCAGGGCGTCGACGGTGGCCTCGGTGGGGCCGTAGAGGTTGAACGCCTCGGTGGAGCGGAGCGCGGCCAGCCGCCTCCACAGCGATTCGGGCACCGCCTCACCGCCGACACCGACCACGGCAGGCAGGCCCCCGCCGTCCTCGAACAGGCCCGATTCGCACATCTGCGTGAGGAACGACGGCGTGACCTCGATGAAGTCGAGCCCGTCGCGCCGTATGGCCTCGGCGGCGAGTTCGGCGTCGCGGCGCGTCTCGTCGTCCAGGATGTGCAGGGCGTGCCCGTCCAGCAGCCAGAGCTGCGGCTGCCAGGAGGCGTCGAAGGAGAACGACCACGCGTGGCCGACGCGCAGCGCCCGGCGGCCGGTGGCGCGCTTGGCCGGGTCGTACAGCGTCGCGCGGTGGCTGCGGAAGAGGTTGACGAGGCCGCCGTGGCAGACCACGACGCCCTTGGGTCGGCCGGTGGAGCCGGAGGTGTAGATGACGTACGCCGGGTGCAGCGGGTCCGGCCCGGTGCGGAGGTCGCCCGCGGGCAGGGCGGCGAGCAGCGCGGCCGTCTCGCCGTCGTCCAACCTGATCGTGGGCACGCCCGCGTACGGCGGCCCGGCGGCGGCCTTCCCGGCGGTGACGGCGAGCACGGGACGGGCGTCGCCGAGCATGGCCAGCACCCGCTCGTCCGGCAGTTCCGTGTCCACGGGCAGGTACGCGGCCCCGGCCTTCATCACCGCGAGGATGGCGAGCACGAAGTCGGCCGAGCGGGGCAGCGCGAGGGCGACGACCCGCTCGGGTCCGGCGCCGTGGGCGGCCAGCAGGCGAGCGAGCCGGTTGGCGCGCTCGTTCAGCTCGGCGAACGTCCAGCGGACCGTCCCCGAGACGACGGCGACGGCGTCCGGGGTCGCCGCCGCCTGGGCCTCGAACAGGGCGGGCACCGTAGCGGGCCCGCCACCGCGGGCGGCGGTGTCGTCCCAGGTCGTGAGAGCGGTGTCGTTCCAGGTCGTGAGGATGGTGTCGCGCTCGGCGGCGCCGAGGACCTCGACCCGGCCGACGGGGAGCATGGGGTCGGCGGTCACCTGTTCGAGCACGCGGACCAGCCGCTCGGCGAGCCGTCCGGCGGTGTCGCGGTCGAACAGGTCGGTGCTGTACTCGATCCAGATCCGGACGCCCTCGTCGCTCTCGATGAAGTCGAAGCTCAGGTCGAACTTCGCCGACCGATGCCCGAACGGCTCCTCGCCGGCGGGCGCCAGGAGACCGGGCACCGCGGCGGAGGACGAGGGATCAGGGGACGGGGACCTGGGCGATGCCATGGACTCCGGGGACGGGGACGGCAGGGACAACGGGGACGTCGGGGACAAGGGAGACACGGTCAGGCCGGGGAAGGCGGGAGGCTCGTCCTGGCCGTTCAGGTAGGCGACCATCACCTGGAACAGGGGGTGCCTGGCCAGCGAGCGTGCGGGGTTCAGCACCTCGACCAGCCGCTCGAACGGCACCTCCTGGTGCTCGTAGGCGGCCAGATCGGTGTCCCGGACCCGGGCCAGCAACTCGGCGAAGGCCGGGTCGCCGGAGACGTCCGTACGCAGCACCAGCGTGTTGAGGAAGAACCCGACCAGGTCTTCGAGGCGTTCGTCGGCGCGGCCGGAGATGGGCGCGCCGAGCGGGATGTCGTCCCCCGCGCCGAGCCGGTGCAGCAGCGTGGCCACGGCCGCGTGGGCGACCATGAACATGCTCACGCCGTGCTCGCGGGCCAGGCGGCGCAGCCCGCGATCCAGGTCGGGGGCGAGGGTGAGGCCGACCGCGCCGCCGCGGTGGCTGCTCTCGGCCGGGCGCGGACGGTCGGCGGGGAGCGTCAGTTCCTCGGGCAGCCCGGCCAGGGCCCGCTCCCAGTACGCGACCTCGCGGGCGTGGCGGCTGCCCGGGTCGGCGGGGTCGCCGAGGCGCTCCCGCTGCCAGAGGGTGTAGTCGGCGTACTGGAGCGGCAGCGGCGCCCACTCCGGCGCGCGTCCGTCCAGGCGGGCCCGGTACGCGGCGGCGAGGTCGCGCCACAGGGGCGCGTCGGACCACTCGTCCCCGGCGATGTGGTGGAGGACGAGCATCAGCACATGCTCGTCCGGGCCGAGCCGGAACACCCGGGCGCGCAGCGGCGGTTCCCGGTCCAGCTCGAACCGGTACCCGGCGACCTCGGCCAGCCGCCCGGGCAGTTCCTCCTCCATGATGCTCTCGGGCGCGGCGGTGACGCCGAGACGTCCCTGACCGGCGGCCGGGGACACGGCCGCGCCGATCTGCTCGGGCGTGAGGATGAGCTGGTACGGGTCGCCGTCGCGCTCGGGGAAGACCGTGCGCAGGCTCTCGTGCCGGACGGCCAGGTCAAGGACGGCGGCCTCCAGGGCCGCCGTGTCCAGCGGGCCGGTCAGGCGCCAGGCCATGGGGATGTTGTAGGTGTCGCTCGGGCCCTCCAGCCGGTACAGCACCCACAACCGGCGCTGGGCGAACGACAGCGGAACCGGGACGGGCCGTTCCACGACGGCGGGCGCGGACGCGCCGCCGCCGCGTGCCTCCTCCAGCCTGCGGGCGAGCCGGGCGACGGTGGGCGCCTCGAACACCTCCCGCAGGGTGATCTCGGCGCCGAGTGCCGTGCGGATCCGGCTGACCAGCCGCATCGCCAGCAGCGAGTGGCCGCCGAGCGCGAAGAAGTCGTCCTCGACGCCGACGCGGTCGGTCTCGAGGACGGCCGCGAACAGCTCGGCCAGGATCTCCTCGCGCGCGTCGCGGGGCCGCCGTCCGGAGAGCGGAGCCGGGGAGTCCGCCGGGGCGGGCAGCGCCCGGCGGTCCAGCTTGCCGCCGGCCGACTTCGGCAGCGCGGGCAGCTCCACGTACGCCACCGGAACCATGTGCTCGGGCAGCGCCTCCGCGACGAACGCCCGCAACGCCCGGTGGTCCGGCACGCCCGCACCGGCGTCCCCGTGGACGAAGGCCCCCTCGGCAACGGCTCCGGCGGCGGCCGGACCCCGCGCACCCTCACCGGAGGGCGGGACCGGATCGAGGGCCGGGACCACGTACGCGACGAGGCGGTGGACGCCGGGGGTGTCCTCGCGGAGGCTGACGGCGGCCTGGGCGACGCCGGGGTGGGCGGCGAGGACCGTTTCGATCTCGCCGAGCTCGATGCGGAAGCCGCGCAGCTTGACCTGGTCGTCCGCGCGCCCGAGGAAGACGAGCGTCCCGTCCTCGCGGCGGCGCGCGAGATCACCGGTGCGGTACATGCGCGTGCCGGGCGGGCCGTACGGGTCGGCGGTGAACCGCTCGGCGGTCAGCCCGGGACGGCCCAGGTACCCCCGGGCCAGCCCCTCCCCTGCCAGGTACACCTCGCCGGGCACACCCGGAGGGACCGGCTGGAGCCGCGCGTCCAGCACGTGAGCGCGAATGTTGGCGACCGGCGCGGCCCACGAACCCCGGCGGCCCGCGTCACCGGACCCGCCGAGCCCTCGCGCCCCGTCGGTCCCCGTGTCGCCCGTGTCATCCGAGGTGCCCGTGTCATCCGAGGTGCCGTTGCCGCCCGCGTGCCGGCCGTAGGCGTCGACCGTGCACTCGGTGGGGCCGTACAGGTCGTGGACGAGGGTGCCGGGGAGTGCGGTCAGCCGGTCCCACAGGGCGGCGGGGGCGGCCTCGCCGCCGACCGTGATGACGCCGGGCACGTGCGTGCCGGGGGCGAGGAACCCGTGGTGGATCAGCTCCTGCACGTAGGTGGGGGTGAGGTCGAGGTAGTCCACCCGCGCGTCCTGCACGCGGCGCAGCAGGGCGGCCGGGTCGGTCATCGCGGTCTCGTCGAGAACGTGCAGCTCGTGCCCGGCCAGCAGCCACAGCAGCGGCTCCCACGAGCCATCGAAGCCGAAGGACGCGGCGTGCAGCGCGCGCAGCGCCTCACGCCCGGAAGCGCGTCGCGCGGGTTCGATGACGTCCTCGCGCTGGCCGGCGAACAGGTTGCTCAGGCCGCCGTGGGTCCCCACCACGCCCTTGGGCCTGCCGGTCGAGCCGGAGGTGTAGATGACGTACGCGGCGGCGGCCTCCGGCACCCGCTCACCGGGCAGGGTGGGCCGCTCGACCAAGGCCGGCCCTCCCCGGTCCGTCGCAGCGGAGCCGGCCTCTCCGGAGAGCACGGGCGCACCGTCCAGAATGGGCACACCGGGCAGAGCGAGGATGAGCGCGCCGGGTGGAGCGGGGGTGCCGTTCCAGGTGGGCGGGGCGTCGGGGGTGCCGAGGAGGAGGGTCGGGGTCGTGGCGGGCAGGGCCGGGGCGAGGGTGGGGGTGGTGAGGACGACGGCGGGCGCGGCGTCGTCCAGCATGTACGCGAGCCGCTCGGCCGGGTACCCCGGGTCCAGCGGCAGGTAGGCGGCGCCGGTGGCGAGCACGCCGAGGATCGCGGGCACCATCTCGGCCCGGGGAAGGGCCAGGCCGACGACGTCCCCCTCGCCTACCCCGCGCCACATCAGCAGCCCGGCGATGCCGTTCACCTTGGCGGACAGCTCGGCGAACGTCAGACCGCGTCCCCCGGCGACCAGCGCGACCCGCTCGCCGTGCGTCCGGACGGCGTCGGCGAAGATGGCGGGAACGGTACGCGGCTCGGCCGGGCGGGCCGTGTCGTTCCAGGCGCCAAGGGCGTCCCGGCGTTCGGCCTCGGTGAGGACGGGAACCGCGCCCACGGGCCGGTCCGGCCGGGCGGCGAGCAGGCCGCACACCGCGACGGTCCGCTCCAGCAGCGTGCGCGCGGTCGCCTCGTCCGCGAGGTCGGCGGCGTACTCCAGCAGGACGACGACACGGTCCTCGCCGGTGTGGTCGGCGAAGGTGAAGTCCAGGTCGAACTTGGCCGTCCCGATTCGGGCCGGCAGCCACGCGGTGGGCATGCCGAGCACGTCGGGGTCGCCGTCCGGGCGATGGTGGTAGCCGAGCATGACCTGGAAGAGCGGGTTACGGCCGGGTACGCGCGGCGGGTTGAGGGCCTCGACGATCCGCTCGAACGGCAGGTCCTGGTGCTCGAAGGCGGCGAGGTCGGCTTCCCGTACCCGGGCGAGCAGCTCGGTGAAGGTCGGGTCGCCGGACAGGTCGGCGCGCAGGACGAGCGTGTTGACGAAGAAGCCGACCAGGTCGTCCAGCGCGCTGTCGGTGCGCCCGGCGATCGGGGAGCCGAGCACGATGTCGGTGCCCGCGCCCATCCGGTGCAGCAGGACGGCGACGGCGGCCTGGAAGACCATGAACATGCTGGTCCCGGTCTCGGCGGACAGGGCGCGCAGCGCGCGGACGGTCTCGGCCGGCAGCTCGGCGCGCACGGTGCCGCCCCGGCCGGTGGGCTCGGCAAACCGGGGACGGTCGAGCGGCAGCGGCATCTCGTCCGGCAGGCCGTCCAGCGCCGCCGACCAGAATGCGAGTTGGTGCGCGCCCTCGGCTGCGGGGTCGGCCGGGTCGCCGAGCAGGCGGCGCTGCCAGAGGGTGTAGTCGGCGTACTGGACGGGCAGCGGCGCCCACTGCGGCACACGGCCCTCGCGGCGGGCGCGGTAAGCGGTGGCAAGGTCGGCGAGGAAGGGACGGTCGGACCACTCGTCGGTGGTGATGTGGTGCAGCACGATGGCCACGACGTGGTCGTCCGGCGCGATGCGGAACACCTCGGCGCGTACCGGCAGCCCGGCGGCGAGGTCGAACGGCCGTGCCACGGCGGCGGCGACCCGCTCGTCCAGCTCCTCCTCCGGGCAGTCGGCCACCGCGAACTCCGGCTCGGCCTCCCCGGCGGGGACGACGAGCTGGTACGGCTCGCCTTCGTACACGACCGCCTCGAAGCCCGCCTCCGCCTGCCGAGACGGGAAGAGAGTGAAGGACACCAAGGACACCGAGGGCGTCGCGGAGGGAGCGGTGGCCTGGGGGAAGCGGGTCCGGAGGGATTCATGGCGGTCTGTCACGTCGCGCAGGGCCTGACGGAGGGCGCCGGTGTCCAGGGCGCCGCGCAGCCGGAAGACCAGCGGGAAGTGGTAGGCGTCGCCGCCGCTCAGCCGATCGGCGAGCCACAGGCGGCGCTGCGCCGGGGACAGGGGGACGCGCTCGGGGCGGTCGGCCACGGGCTCGACGGCGGGACGGGCGGGCCGTCCCGTACCGGCGCGCGCGGCGAGCAGGGCCGGGGTCGGGGCCTCGAACAGGTCGCGGATGGCCAGTTCGGCGCCGAGCTCGGTGCGGGCGCGGCTGACGAGCCGGGTGGCGAGCAGCGAGTGGCCGCCGAGGTCGAAGAAGTCGTCGTCGGCCCCGGCCCGGGGCAGGCCGAGCAGCTCGGCGAACAGGCGGCAGAGCACCTCCTCCTCGGGGGTGCCCGGCGCGCGCCCGCCGGTGGCGGCCACCGGCTCGGCGTCGGGCAGGGCACGCACGTCCAGCTTGCCGTTGTCGTTCATCGGCAGCCGGTCCAGGACGACCAGCGCGGACGGCACCATATAGTCGGGCAGCCGCCTGCGCAGGTCCTCGCGCACGCGCCGGACGAGGTCGCCGGTACCGCGCGCCGCCGCCGGGGCGTTGGCGTACGGGGGTGTGCCGCCGCCGGGACGGTAGAGGCCGGCCGCCACCCGGAAGCCGCCGCGCAGGAAGACCGCGTCGAAGCGGCCCGGCTCGCCGGACGGCGTGGTGAGCAGCCGGTATCCGTGCGCGGCCGCCAGCGCGTGCAGCGCCTCGGGCTCCACTCCCCCGCTGATCGTCGCGCCCGGCTCGGACGCGGCCCGCGCGTCGGGCACCGCGGTGACCCGCAGCCACTGGGGCCGGTGCTCCCGCAGATGACGATCGAGCTCACGGACACCGGACTCCGCCGCCCCTGGGGCACCTCGCTCCCCAACTCCCGCGACGGCCATCTCGCCCGCGACGCCTGTGTCCGGCTCATGGGCTACGGCGACCGTGGGGGTCTCGGTGCGGGGTTCGGGCCATTCCAGGGCCGGGGCGTCGGCGAGGTGGACGTCCGGGGCGTCCTTGTAGAGGACGACGTCGTAGCGGTGGCGGGTGAGTTCGTCGTGGTGGTGGCCGCGCTTGGTGCGCAGGTCGGCGCCGTAGCCGAGGGTGGTGAAGAAGTCGGGGTGGACCAGGAGTTCCTTCTCCATGGCGAGGCTCCGGTCCACGGCGCGCCGCACGGTCTCGGGATCGGCGTCGTCTCCCGCGCGGGTGAGGTGGACGGCGGTGTGGAAGGCGCGGGCGGTCCTCAGGTCGCGGACGTCGCCGATGAACAGGGCGCCGCCGGGGGCCAGCAGGCGCATGGCCCCGTGGACGACCTCGGCGAGGTGGCCGGCGCTCGGGAAGTACTGGACGACCGAGTTGACGACGATCGTGTCGAAGTACCCCTCGGGGAGCCCCGCGGTGTCGTGGGCGGCCTGGCAGCGCAGCTCGACCTTGGCGGCCAGCTCAGGGTCGCGCGCCAGGTCCCGGCCGAGCTTGCCGATCACGGGGGCGGCGAAGTCGGTCGCCCAGTACGCCTCCGCGCCGGGGGCGAGGCGCGACAGCAGCAGCCCGGAGCCGGCGCCGATCTCCAGGACGCGGCGCGGGCGCAGCTCGCGGACGCGCTCGACGGTCCGCTCGCGCCACTCGCGCATGTTGTCCAGCGGGATGGGCCGCCCATCGTAGCTGCTGTCCCAGCCCGCGAAGTCCTCGGTGAAGACGGCGGTGCCGATGCGTGCGTACTCGTCGGAGTAGATGTCCTGCCATTCCCCGATCTGGTCTTGCTCGGCGGATCGCCGCTCCTCGCCGGTCGGCTCGGCGGGGACCACGTAGCCGACGAGGCGGCGCGTCCCGGGAGCCGACGGGTCGTCGCGGGCGATCACGGCGGCCGCCGAGACCTCCGGGTGGCGGAGCAGCGCGGTCTCGACCTCGCCGGGCTCGACCCGGTGCCCGCGGATCTTGACCTGGTCGTCCGTGCGGCCGAGGAAGTCCAGGTTGCCGTCGGCGCGGCGGCGTACCAGGTCGCCCGTGCGGTACATGCGCTCGCCGGGCTCGCCGAAGGGGTCGGCGACGAACCGCTCGGCGGTGAGGCCGGGCCGGTCGAGGTAGCCCCGGGCGAGGCCGACGCCCGCGATGTACAGCTCGCCGGGGACGCCGGACGGCACCGGCCGCAGCCACGGGTCCAGGACGCGCGCGCGGGTGGCGCGGATGGGACGGCCGACGGTGGGCGTGGCGCTGTCGCCGGTACCCCCGCCGAGGGTGTTGATCGTGTACTCGGTGGGCCCGTACAGGTTGTAGCCGTAGGTGCCCTCGGTGTCGCGCAGCCGGCTCCACACCGTCTCGGGCACCGCCTCCCCGCCGAGCAGCACGAGCGGCGGGCGGTGCCCGTCGAGCAGACCCTCCTCGATCAACAGGTGGGCGTAGGTGGGGGTGACGTTGACGACGTCGACGCGGTGGGCCTCGCAGTAGGCGGCCAGCGCCCGCGCGTCGCGCCGCAGTTCCTCGTCGCAGACGTGCACCTCGTGGCCCTCGACCAGCCAGAGCAGTTCTTCCCAGGACATGTCGAAGGCGAAGGAAACCGTGTGCGCGATGCGCAGCCGGCGTCCCCCGGCGGAGGCGACGGCCGGGGCGAAGATCTCCGTGCGGTGGTTGAGCTGCATGTTGGTCAGGCCCCGGTACGGGGTGACGACGCCCTTCGGCCGGCCGGTGGACCCGGAGGTGTAGATGACGTACGCCGGGTGGTCCAGGCTGAAGGCCGGACGATCCGCCTCGGTGACCGGCCCGGCGGGCAGCGCGGCGAGCGCGCCGGCCACCGCCGGGTCGTCGAGCACGACGCGCGGGCCGCCGGGGGCATCGCCGCCCAGCCGCGCCGAGACGGCCGAGGTGCACAGCGTCAGCGCGGGACGGGCGTCGGCGAGCGTCGCCGCGAGCCGGTCGGCCGGATGGTCCAGCTCCAGGGGCAGGTAGGCGGCGCCGGTCCGCAGGACGGCGAACAGCGCGGCCACCATGTCGATCGAGCGCGGCAGGGCGAGCGCGACGACCTTCTCCGGGGCGGCGCCGCGCGCGATCAGCAGCCGCGCGAGCCGGTTGACGCGGGCGTCCAGCTCCGCGTAGGTGACGGTCAGGTCGCCGAAGACCAGGGCTGTCGCCTCGGGAGTGCGCGCGGCCTGCGCGGCGAGCAGGCCGGCGATGGTCTCGTCGGG
The DNA here is from genome assembly GCF_040683095.1 of Sphaerisporangium sp. NPDC051017. Lineage (NCBI taxonomy): Bacteria > Bacillati > Actinomycetota > Actinomycetes > Streptosporangiales > Streptosporangiaceae > Sphaerisporangium > Sphaerisporangium sp. NPDC051017. Next base: position 84,364 of record NZ_JBFBCI010000009.1, on the reverse strand, counting down.
GACGGGCACCCGGCTCGCGGCGTCCTCGCGCGCCAGCGCGGCGCGTTCGGCGGGCAGCAGCGGGTCGAGGCGGCCGACGGGCGCGGCGAGGTCGTCCGCGAGCCGTCCGAGCAGCGCCGTGAAGCGGTCCAGCAGGGTGCGCGCCTTGGGGGCCCCGACGACGTCGGGCCGGTGGGCGAGCGTGACCCGCACCCGCCTGCCGGGGGTGACGATGAGGGTGACGGGGTAGTGCGTCGCATCCACGTTGGCCACGGCGGTGACACCGTGACGGCCGGACAGCTCGGCGAGGCGGTCGTCGGTGTCGCCGTCGCGCAGCACGAACAGGGTGTCGAACAGCCGCCGGTGCCCGCTCTCGGCCTGCAGCACGCCGAGGCCGACGTACTCGTACGGCATCAGGTCCAGGCGCTCGCGCTGGACGCGGCGCAGCAGGGCGAGCACCGGCTCGGCGGGGTCGAAGGCGATGCGGGCGGGGACGGTGTTGAGGAACATGCCGATCACGTTCTCGACGTCCGGCACCTCGCTCGGCCGTCCGGCGACCGTCGTGCCGAAGACGACGTCGGCGCGGCCGGTGGCGGTGGCCAGCGTGAGCCCCCAGGCGGCGGTGAGCAGCGAGTTGAGGGTCAGGCCGTTGCCGCGGGCGATGTCGCGCAGCAGCTCGCCGAGTCCGGCGGGCAGCTCGGCGTCCAGGTTCTCCGGGATGACGGGGTCCAGGTCCTGGGCGACGCTCCCGGCGATCAGCGTGGGCTCGTCCAGGCCCGCGAGCGCGTCACGCCAGGCGCGCGTCGCCGTCCCGGCGTCCTGGGACTCCAGCCAGGTCAGGTAGTCGCGGTACGAACCGGGACGTGGCAGCCCGCGCTCGTCGCCGCCCGACGCGTACAGGGCGAACAGCTGCCCGAGGAACACCCAGGCGGACCAGCCGTCCCACAGCAGCAGGTGACGGCCGATGACGAGCCGGTCGCCCCGGCCTTCGCCGAGCCGGATCAGCAGCATCCGGAACAGCGGCGGGCTGGACAGGTCGAACCCGCGGGTCCGCTCCTCGTCCATCAGCGCGCGCAGCCGCGCGTCCCGCTCGCCCTCGGGGAGGCCCGACAGGTCGGCGACCTCCAGCGGGACCTCGAGCGCGGCGGCGATGAACTGCACCGGACGGCTCAGGCCCTCGCTGGTGAAGCCCGCGCGCAGGCTCGGGTTGCGGGCCAGCAGCACCCGGGCGGCCGTACGCAGCCGGTCCGCGTCGAGCCCGGCGGCGACGTCGAAGGACTCGTGGACGGTGTAGACGTCCAGGACTCCCTCGTCGTAGGTCGAGTGGAAGAACAATCCCTCCTGGAGCGGCGCCAGCGGCCAGACGTCCTCCACCTGACCGCCGAGCCGGTGGACGCGGGCGGTCTCCTCCTCGGTCAGCCGCAGGGCCGGCTCCGCGGCGGACGCCGAGGTCCCCGTGGCGGGTGTCCTCGTGCCCGGCCCGGCCGCGGCGGCCAGCGCGGCGGGGGTGCGGTGCTCGAAGACGTCACGCGGGTCCAGGTCCAGGCCCGCGCGGCGGGCGCGGCTGGACACGCCGATCGAGCTGATGCTGTCGCCGCCGAGCATGAAGAAGTCGTCGTCGGGACCGGCGCCGTCCACCCGCAGCACCGCGGCGAAGATCTCGGTGAGGACGCGCTCGCGCTCGTCGCGCGGCGCCCGGGCCTCCGCCCGCACCACCTCGGGCGCGGGCAGCGCGTCCCGGTCCAGCTTGCCGCTCGGCGTCAGCGGCAGCGCGTCCAGCACGACGTACGCCCCGGGCACCATGGCGGCGGGCAGCGCGCCCGCGAGCGCCACCCGCGCGGCGTCCGTGTCGAAGGCCGCCCGGGAGGCGTCCGGGAGGGCGGGGACGATGTAGGCGGCGAGCGTCGTCCCGCGGACGGCGACCGCCGCCTGGGCGACGCCGGGCAGCGCGGTCAGGGCCGCCTCGACCTCGCCGGGCTCGATGCGGTTGCCGCGCAGCTTGACCTGCCGGTCGGTGCGGCCGAGGTATTCGACGGCGCCGTCCTCGCCGAGACGGACCAGGTCGCCGGTGCGGTACATGCGCGCGCCGGGCTCGCCGTACGGGTCGGCCACGAACCGCTCGGCGGTCAGGGCCGGTCGCTCGTGGTAGCCCCGGGCGAGCTGGACGCCGGTCAGGTACAGCTCGCCGGGCACGCCGGGCGGCACGGGACGCAGAGAGGCGTCCAGGATCCGCAGGCCGGTGTTCCAGACCGGGCGGCCGATGGGCACGGTGACGCCGGACGCGGCCGTCCGCGGGCCGGTGTCCCGTACCGGACGGCCGGAGGGAACGGTCGTGTGGGACGGGCCGTCGCCGGGGCGGGACGCGTCGTCGCAGGGGTCGTAGGTGACGTCGCACGGGTGGTAGGTGACGTCGACCGCCGCCTCGGTGGGACCGTACAGGTTGTGCAGGGGCACACCGGTGAGCCGGCGCCAGCGCGCGGCCGCGGCGGCGGGCAGGGCCTCACCGCTGCTGAAGACGCGGCACAGGGACGCCGCCCACGACGGGTCGGCGGTGATCTCCCCCGCCGCCAGGAAGGCTTCGAGCATCGACGGCACGAAGTGCATGGTCGTGACGCGCTCCCGGCGGATCAGATCGGCCAGGTAGGCGGGGTTCCGGTGCCCGTCCGGGCGCGCGAGCACGACGGCGGCCCCCTCGCACAGCGCCCAGAAGAACTCCCAGACGCTCACGTCGAAGCTGGACGGCGTCTTCTGCAGCACGCGGTCGTCGGCGCGCAGCCCGTACTCGCCCTGCATCCAGGCCAGCCGGTTGACGATGGCCCGGTGGGTGACGACGACACCCTTCGGGCGGCCGGTGGAGCCGGAGGTGTAGATGAGGTACGCGGCGTCGTCCGGGCCGGCGTCCCCGGCCCGCGGCGGCGCGTCCTCGCAAACCTCGGTACGACCGCCGGGGACGACGAGGGTGAGGGCGCCGGTCTCGGGCAGCCGCGGCGCGGCGGCGGCAGTCGTGACGACCGTGCTCGCGCCGGAGTCGGTCAGCATGTAGACGATGCGGTCGGCGGGGTAGTCCAGGTCAACCGGCAGGTAGGCGGCGCCCGTCTTCAACACGCCGAGCAGGGCGACCATCAGCTCCGCAGAGCGCGGCACGGCGACGGCGACGATCCGCCCGGCGCCGGACGCGCGCAGGCGGGCGGCGAGGATCTCGGCGCGGGCGTCCAGCTCCCGGAAGGTCAGGGTCTCGCCCTCGTAGACGACGGCCGTCGCGTCCGGGGTCCTGGCCGCCTGGGCCTCGAAGGCGGCGGTCAGCGTCGTCCCGGGGACCTCGACGGCCTCCCCGGCCAGGACGGAGGCCGTCACGTCCTCGCCTGACGGCGGGTCGAGGCGCGCGGCCGTGCCTCCCGGGGTCTCGGCGATGGCCTGGAGGACGCGGGTGAGCCGGTCCGCGATCCCCTGGACCGTCCGCCGGTCGAGCTTCTCGGCGTGGTGCTTGAGGCGCAGGTCCAGGCGGCGGCCGGGCTTGACGATCAGGGCGAGCGGATAGTGGACGGCGTCGTTGAACTCGTGGCCGGCGATCCGCACCGTGCCGGTGGCGTCGGTGAGGCCGGCGGCGGACGGGTAGTTCTCCACGACGACGAGGGTGTCGAACAGCTCTCCGCCGCCGGCGAAACCGGCGACGCGCTGGATCTCGGCGAGCCCGAGGTGCTGGTGGTCCAGCAGCCGGGTCTGCTCGTCCTGGAAGCGCTCCAGCAGCCCGGCGAGGGTGTCGGCGGGGCGCCACCGCACGCGCGTGGGCAGGGTGTTGATGAACAGGCCGACCATGGACTCGATGCCGTCCACCTCGGCGTCGCGGCCGGAGACCGTGGTGCCGAAGACGACGTCCTCGCGGCCGGTCAGGCGCCCGAGCAGCAGGCCCCACGCGGTCTGGACGACCGCGCCAAGCGTAACTCCGCGCTCACGCGCCACGACGGCCAGGCGCGCGGTGAGGCGCTCGGACAATTCGACCCGCACCTGCGCCGGCCGTATCGGCACACCCACACCGCTCGCCGCACGACCCGCCGCCGCATCCGCCGCCACGCCCTCGGTCGCGGTGTGACCGGTCGTCGTGGTGACCAGCCGGGAGGGCTCATCGAGTCCCGCCAGCGCCGCCCGCCACGCAGCGCGGGCGGCGCTCCTGTCCGCTCTCACCAAGCGGCGCAGGTACTCGCGGTACGAAGCCGGCGCGGCCGGTACGGCGGAGCCACGCCCCGCGCGCACGTTTTCGCCCGCACCGCCGGAGGCGCCCTCGACGCCTCCGCTATTCGAAACGTTCGCCCCGCTCGCGAAGTTCGTAATGGTCTTATGCTCTTCGCCGAATTCCGCGCGCTCGTGGTGTGTGGAGGGCCGGTCCGTCCGCTCGTGGTCAGTGGGGCGAGGGTCCGCGTACTCGTGGTCGGCCGGGTCGTAGAAGGCCATCAGCTCGCGGTGCAGGATCGGGAGGGACCAGCCGTCCGCGACGATGTGGTGGAACGTGAGCAGCAGGCGGGCGCGGCCAGGGGCGAGTCTGATCAGCGCGCAGCGCAGCAGCGGCGGGTGCGTGAGGTCGAACCGGCGGGCGCGCTCCTCGGCGGCGACAGCCTCGGCCATGGCGTCCCGGTCGTCCTGGTCGGCGGCGCCCCGTGTGGACAGGTCCACGTAACGCCACGGTAGGTCCAGACGCGCGGCGATGAGCTGCACGGGCCGGTCGTCCGGCGTTCTGCGGAAGAAGGCGCGCAGCGGGGCGTGCCGGTCCAGCAGGCGTTGCGCGGCGCGGCGCAGCGCGTCCCCGTCTACCGGGCCCTCCAGGTCGAGGGCCTGCTGGACGACGTACGCGTCTCCGGCCGGGCCGTCCACCAGGGAGTGGAAGAAGAACCCCTCCTGCAGCGGGCCGAGCGGCAGCACCTCCTCTACGGGAATCGGGTCCTCGCCCAGGATTTCCGCCGGTTCGGCCTCGGTGAGCCGCACCAGCGGGGCGTCGGCGTACTCGTCCTCGGCTGGGGCTCCGCCGGGGTTCTGGCCGTCCGGAATGTGCCCATCGCCGACCGTGCGCGTGCCGTCAGCGGGGACGGATCGGCCGCGCTCCCGGGCGACCGGGGCGAGGGCGGCGACCGTGCGGTGGCGGAAGACGTCGCGGGCGGTCAGCCGCAGGCCGGACTCGCGGGCGCGGACGAGCAGCCGGATGGCGACGATGCTGTCGCCGCCGAAGGCGAAGAAGTCGTCGTCCACGGTGACGGACGGCACGCCCAGCACCTCGGCGTACAGCGCGCAGAGCAGTTTCTCGCGGGCGTCGCGCGGCGCACGGCCGGAGCTGAGGGCGGCGGGGTCGGGTACGGGCAGCGCGGCGCCGTCCAGCTTGCCGCTCGGGGTCACCGGCAGCCGGTCTAGGGGGACGAACGCGGACGGAACCATGTACTCAGGGAGGTATTCGGCCGCGTACGCGCGCAGCCCCTTCATCAGGACGGCCACGTCGCGGAACGGCGCGGGCCGGTTGGCGTGCGGGAACGCGCCAGCGGTCCGGTAGGTCGCGACGTTCTGCGACGCACCACCCCCCGGCGTCCCGGCCATGAGCCCATCACGCCCCGCCGTCCCGGCAGAGTCGGCATCGCGCCCGCCGTCCCCCGGCGTTCCGGCGAATACCGCGTCGACCCCGCCGTCCTCAGATGTCCGCGTGAAGACCCCGTCGCGCCCACCGTTCCCGGGTGCGCTCGTGGAGACCGCGTCGCGGCCGCCATTCTGGGACGAGGGGGTGAAGATCGCATCCAGGGCGCCGTCGTCGGCGTGGCCGTTCCAGGTGACGGCCACGTGGTAGCCGTGCTGGGCGGCCAGCTCGTGCAGGGCCTCGGGGTCCGCGCCCGCGTCCGGGACGGCCGGGCCGCCCTCCTCCTCGACCGCGTACAGCGAAGCGAGGTCGTCGATGAGCCGGGAGTTCGGGATGCCGGTCACCCGGAGCCCGCCGTGACAGCCCGCCAGCCGCGCGCCCAGCCGCTCTAGCCCGCCGGCCTCGGCCCAGCCGACCTCCTCGAACCGCCCGGCGACGGCCCCGGGCCCGCCGTCCGGTGTGGTGGCGCGCCGGCGGAGGACGACGTCGTAGCGGTAGCGGGTCAGCTCGTTGTGGAAGACGCCGCGCTTGACGCGGATGTCGGCGTCGAAGCCGGGGAGCGCCGCGAAGTAGTCGGGGTCGAGGAGCAGCTCGCCCTCCCAGGCCACCGACCGGTCGACGGCCGCGCGCAGGGCCTGCTTCTCCTCGGCGGGGGCGCCGTGCCCGAGTTCCACGCCGCCGCGCGTAGTCCCGACGGCGCGGCGCGGAGCCCCGACGGCGGCGCGCGAAGTTTCGACGGCGGCGCGTAGGCAGCGCAGCAGACGCAGGTTGCGCACGTCGCCGACGAAGATCGTGCCGCCGGGGGCAAGCAGCGCCTGGGCCCGGCGCAGGACGCCGGTCAGGTAGTCGGCTCCCGGGAAGTACTGGGCCACGGAGTTGAGGACGATGGTGTCGAAGTAGCCCACCGGCAGCCCGGTGAGGTCGTGGGCGGGCAGGGCACGCAGCTCGACCCGGCCGGCCGGCTCGGGCACCGCGCGGACCTGGGCGCGCAGCGCGGCGACGGCCTCGTGCGAGAGGTCGGTGCCCCAGTACTCCTCGCAGCCGGGGGCGACGCGCGACAGGATGAGCCCGCTGCCGACGCCGATCTCCAGCACCCGGCGCGGCCCGAGCTCCTGGATCGCGGCGACGGTCGCGTCCCGCCACTCGCGCATCTGCTCGACGGGGATGGGCAGCCCGTCGTACATGCTGTTCCAGCCCGCGAAGTTCTCCTGGAAGCCGTCGGAGCCCGCCGCCGCGTACAGCAGCTCGTGCAGGTCCTTCCAGTCCTCCACCCGTCCGGCGTCGCCGGGCCCGGCCTCGGGTGACAGGGAGGGGACGACGTACGCGGCGAGCCGCCGGTCGCCGGGCCGGTCCTCGCGGACCACGACCGCAACCTGGTCGACGGCGGGGTGCCCGCGCAGGACGGACTCGATCTCGCCGGGCTCGATGCGGAAGCCGCGGATCTTCACCTGCGCGTCGGCGCGCCCGAGGAAGTCCAGCCGCCCGTCGGGCCTCCACCGGACCAGGTCGCCCGTGCGGTAGAGCCGCTCCCCGGGCGCGCCGAACGGGTCGGCGACGAATCGCTCCGCGGTCAGCCCGGGCCGTCCGAGGTAGCCGCGCGCGAGCCCCGCCCCGCCGAGGTACAGCTCGCCGGTGACGCCGGCGGGGACGGGACGCAGGCGGGCGTCCAGCACGTACGCCCGCGTGCCGGGGTCGGGGACGCCGATGGGGACGTGCGACCCGGGCGGGGTCGCCGGGTCGCACAGGCCGAGGGTGGAGTTGGTGGTCGCCTCCGTCGGCCCGTACGCGTTGAACATCCGCCTGCCGCGCGCGTAGCGGGCGACCAGCTCGGGCGAGACGCGCTCGGTTCCGGCGAGCAGGGTGGCGGGCGGCAGCTCGACGTCCTCGGGCATGGCCGCGAGCAGCGCCGGGGGCAGGATCATGAAGGTGACGCCGTTGGCGTGGGCGTAGTCGGCCAGCGGCGCGCCGGGCACGCGCAGCTCGGACGGGACGACGACGAGGCGTCCGCCGGAGAGCAGGCCGAGGCACAGGTCCCAGAAGGCGACGTCGAAGCTCGGCGAGGCGAACTGCAGGACGCGGCTGTCCGGCCCGACGCCGAAGCGCTCGCGCTGCGTGGCCACGAGCTTGGCGACGCCGGCGTGGGACAGCACGACGCCCTTCGGGCGGCCGGTCGAGCCGGAGGTGTAGATGACGTACGCGGCGTTCAGCGCCGACAGCGGGCCCCGGTCGGCCTCGCCCAGGTCGTGGCGGGGGCGTCCGGCCAGCTCGCGGACGGTGGCGGGGGCGTCCAGGACCACGACCTCCATGCCCTCGGGGAGGTCCTGGAAGTCGGCGGCCGGCTCGGCGGTGGTGACCAGGCAGGCGGGAGCGGCGTCCTCCAGCATGTACGCGACGCGCTCGGCCGGGTAGTCGGTGTCGATCGGCAGGTAGGCGGCGCCCGACTTCAGGACGGCGACCTCGGCGACGATGAGCTCGGCCGAGCGGGGCAGGGCGAGAGCGACGACGCGCTCGGGCCCGGCGCCGCGCGCGACGAGGGCGTGGGCGAGCCGGTTGGCGCGTTCGTCCAGCTCCGCGTAGGTCAGGCGGGTGTCCTCGAAGACCAGGGCGACGGAGCCGGGGCGCAGGCGCACCTGCTCGGCGAACATCTCCGGCCAGGTCAGCGGCGGGACGTCGTGGGCGGTGTCGTTCCACTCGGCGAGAATGCGGTGGCGCTCGTCCGCGCCGAGAAATTCCAGGTCGCCGACGGGGGTGTCCGGCCGGGCCAGGCCGCCGGCGAGCAGGGCGTCGTAGTGGGCGAGCATCCGGTCGGCGGTCGCGGCCTCGAACAGGTCCGGGCGGTAGCTCAGCCGCGCCTCGCCGCCGGCGACCGCGAACACCGCGTCCAGCCCCGGGACGTTCTCCCAGGCCGACGAGCCGAGCCGAGCGTCGGCCCTGCCCTCCCCGGGACCGGTGCCCGCATCGCTCTCGGAACCGCCGTCTCCCCCGGCCTCCGAACGCGAAGAACCCCCCACCCCGGCCTCGGGAGCGGCACCTCCCACGGCGGTCCATGAGCCGGAACGCCTTTCCCCGCCATTGGCGGGACGGGCGCCACCGTCAACCTCGATGGGGTTCTGACCAGCGCGCTCGTCCAGCGGAGCGGCCGATCCGCGGTCGTGTGATGTGCCGTCCGCAGAGCCGGTGTCAGCGCCGAAGGCGGTGTTGAAGAAGAGGCCGCCGCCGCGCATGGCGTCCGGGCGGAGCGCGGCGGCGAGGGTCGTGAGGGGGACGCCGTGGGCGTGGGCCTCGGCGCGGGCGGCGTCCACGCGGCGCACCAGGTCGGCGAACGTCGTGGCCCCGGTGAGGGTGACGCGCAGGGGCAGCCCGTCGTACCCGACCGTGATGTCGCCGGAGCCTCCGTACCGGTGCAGCAACGCGACGTACGCGGCGAGCGGCGCCAGGTCACCGAACGCGGTCGTGGCGTCCGGCTCAGTGGCAGGGGCGGGGCCAGGGACGGGGGTGGTCGCGGGGGGCGGGGCGGGGAGCGTGCGGGTGCGGGTCACGCGGGGACCGGTGGGCGACGGCGGGTACGGGAAGTCGAGCGGCAGGGCCGTTTCCTGCGGGAGCGGGGACAGTCGCCGGTTCCAGTACGCCGTCGCTTCTTCAATGCCGGACACAGGTGACGAACCCTCCCACGGTTGGACGAAACCGGCCGGAGTCCGACCGCGATCGGCGCCCATACTAAGGTAAGGTTTACCTAAGTCACAGACCCCGAGGCGTGATTTCAGGGCCGAAATAAGGTTCGCCTAACCTAAGGAAGTCGCAGTGGAGACAGTTCGGTGACCCGCGCCGGAGGGCTTCGGCCCGCGCTCCTCCTGGCGTCGCTCGGCGCCGTCCTGCTCGTCCTCTGCCTGCTCTCGGTCGCCCTCGGCGCGCGGAACGTGCCCCTCGACCAGGTGCTGGGCGCCCTGGCCGGGCGCCCAGGGAACCGGCTGGCCGAGAACATCGTCTGGACGGTCCGCGTGCCCCGCACGGCGCTCGGCCTCGCCTCCGGCGCCGCCCTCGGGCTCGCGGGCGCGCTCATGCAGGCCCTGACCCGCAACCCGCTGGCCGACCCCGGCGTGCTCGGCGTCAGCGCCGGAGCCGCCTTCGCCATCGTGTTCGCGGTCGCGGTGCTCGGGCTCGGCTCTCTGTACGGATACGTCTGGTTCGCGTTCGCCGGCGCGCTCGTCGCCGGCGTCCTGGTGTTCTCGCTCGGCAGGCTGGGCCGCTCGGGGCTGACGCCGGTCAAGCTCGCGCTCGCCGGCATCGCGGTGACCTCGCTGCTCACCTCGCTGACCGGCGCCATCGTCCTGACCGACCCGGACGCGCTCAACCGCTACCGCTTCTGGAACGCCGGCTCGCTGGCCGACCAGACCGGCGCCACGGTGCTGCGCGTGCTCCCGTTCCTCGCCGCGGGCGCGCTGCTGGCGCTGGCGTGCGCGCCCGCGCTGAACAGCCTCGCCCTCGGCGACGACGTGGCGGCCTCGCTCGGACGGCGGCTCGGGCTGGTGCGCATGCAGGGCGTCGCCGCGGTCACGCTACTGACCGGCGCCACGGTCGCGGTCATCGGCCCGGTCGTCTTCCTCGGCCTGGTGATCCCGCACGCCGCGCGGGTGCTCGCCGAGCGCGCGGGCATCGGGCCGGACCACCGCTGGCTGCTGCCGCTGTCGGCGCTGCTCGCGCCGTGCCTGCTGCTCGCCGCGGACATCGTGGGACGGGTCGTCGTCCGTCCCGTCGAACTCCAGGCCGGGGTGCTCATCGCGTTCATCGGCGGGCCGTTCTTCATCGCCATGGTGCGCCGTCGCCGGCTCGCGGAGGTGTGAGCCGTGGTCCGCACCTCGGGCGCCGGGAAGCTCCGCGCCTCCGGCACCGCCGGGCCCCGTACCGGCGGAAGGCCGCGCACCGGCCGGACCGTTCTCGCGCCGCGCCGCTTGCGGCTCGCCGTCCCGCCCGTCTCCGGCGTCCTGCGTCCCCGCCTGGTCGTGGTGTGCGCGGCGCTGCTGGCCGCCACCTTCCTGGTGTTCTGCTGGGGCGTCTCGATCGGCGAGGTCCCGATCGGCCTGGTGGACGTGATGAAGGCCCTGGCGGGCCAGGGTGACCCCGGGACGCTGCTGGTGGTCAGAGAGCTGCGGCTGCCGCGCGCGGCGGTCGGCCTGCTGGCGGGCGCCGCGTTCGCCGTCTCCGGCGCGCTGTTCCAGACGATGACGCGCAACCCGCTGGCCAGCCCCGACATGATCGGCCTCACCGCGGGCGCGGGGACGGCGGTCGTCGCGGGCATCGTGCTGGGCTGGGACGCCGGGCCGGGCGTCCAGGCCCTCGGGCTGCTCGGCGCGCTGGCCACGGCCCTGCTGGTGTACGCGCTGGCGTGGCGGCGCGGCACGACCGGCTACCGCATCGTCCTGGTCGGCATCGGCCTGTCGTGGATCTGCTCGAGCGCGACCGACTTCCTGCTGGCCCGGGGCGGCCGCTTCCAGGCGCAGGCCGCGCTCGGCTGGCTGGTGGGCAACCTCAACGGCCGGTCGGCCGGGGACGCGGTGCCACTCGCCGTCGCCGTGGCCGTGCTGCTGCCCGTGGCACTGGTGCTCGGCCGCCTGCTGCGCACGTTGCAACTCGGGGACGACGTCGCCGCCGCGCTCGGCACCCGCGTGCAACCGGTCCGGCTCGCGCTGACGCTGACCGGCGTCGGGCTGGTGGCGTTCGCCACCGCGGCGGCGGGGCCGATCGCGTTCGTGGCGCTCGCCGCGCCGCAGATCGCCCAGCGGCTGGCCGGGGACGCCCACCCTCCCCTGGTGGCGTCGGCGCTGACCGGGGCCCTGGTGGTCCTGGCCGGCGACCTGGCCGCCCGCACGCTCATCTCCGGCACCGAACTCCCGGTCGGTGTCGTCACGGGCGTCCTCGGGGCGCCCGTCCTGCTCTGGCTGCTCATCCGCGCCAACCGCGCGGGCTCAGGAGGCTAGCATGCCGACCCCCCATCCGGACCTCAGGGCGAGCGGCCTGCGCCTGGCGTACCGCGACCGCCCGGTCGTCGAGGACCTGGACGTGACGATCCCGCCGGGGCGTGTCACCGCGATCGTCGGCGCGAACGCCTGCGGCAAGTCGACGCTGCTGCGCGCGCTGGCCCGGCTGCTGACGCCCGTCCAGGGGAAGGTGCTGCTGGACGGGCGGGCGCTGCGGTCGATCCCACCGCGGGAGCTGGCCCGGCGCCTCGGCATCCTGCCGCAGAGCCCGGTCGCCCCGGAGGGCCTGACCGTCGCCGACCTGGTCGGCCGGGGCCGGTCGCCGCACCAGACGTGGTGGCGGCAGTGGTCGGCGGCCGACGAGCGTGCCGTCTGTGACGCGCTGGCCGCGACCGGCATGACGGCGCTGGCGGAGCGGCCGGTGGACGAGCTGTCCGGCGGGCAGCGCCAGCGCGCGTGGATCGCCATGGCCGTCGCCCAGGGCACGGGGGTGCTGCTGCTCGACGAGCCGACGACGTACCTGGACCTCGCCCACCAGATCGACGTGCTGGACCTGATCACCGACCTCAACCGGCGCGAGGGGCGGACGATCGTGATGGTGCTGCACGACCTCAACCAGGCCTGCCGGTACGCCGACCACGTGATCGCGATGAAGTCCGGCCGGATCGTCGCCGAGGGCGCGCCGGCGGACGTCATCACCGAGCAGGCCGTGGAGGACGTCTTCGGGCTGCGCTGCCGGGTCACGACGGACCCGGTCAGCGGCACGCCCATGGTCATCCCGAAGGGCCGTCACCACGACGGCGACTCGGTGACGGCCTGACCGGCGGGCCTCGGACCGCGGGCGGTGGTACGGGCGGGCCCGCGAGCGCGGGCCTCCCTCGGCTCAGGAGACCGGTTCAGGACAGCGGCTCAGGACACCGGCTCAGGACACCGGCTCAGGACACCGGTTCGGAGACCGCCGGGGCGAGGGCCTGCGGCTGCGCGGTGAGGTAGCCGCCCATGACGCGGAAGTACTCCAGCGCGGGATACTCGGCGCCGTCGTCGGTGCGCACCCGCCGGACGAGCAGCCCCGGCCGCCGTCCCGTGCGCGCGTCGGCCCCGGCCACGATGACCACGCCGTCGTCCTCGCGGATGAACACGCGCCCGGGGGTGCCGCCGTAACGGGCCCGGGAGACGGCGGCGGACACGATGCGGATCCGCTCGCCGCCGTAGTAGGTGAACGCGTTGGGATACGGGTCCGACTGGGCGCGCACGAGCCGCTCCAGGTGCTCTGACGGCCAGGTCCAGTCGATGCGGCTGTCCTCGATGGACCGCTTGTGGAAGAAGCTCGCCCGGTCGCGGTCCTGCGGCGTCCACCGCGCCCTGCCGGTGGCGATGAGGTCGAGCGACTCGCGCACGACCGGGCCGATCAGGTCGACCGTCCGGTGGAACAGGTCGGTGGCGGTGTCGCCGGGCCGCACGGGCACGGCGCGCTGGAGCACGATGTCCCCGGCGTCCAGGCCGGCGTCCATGCGGTGCGCGGTGACGCCGACCTCCGTCTCGCCGTTGATGAGCGCCCAGATGATCGGCGAGAAGCCCGCGTACGCGGGCAGCAGCGAGTCGTGGATGTTGAGCGTGCCGTGCGGGGGCAGGTCGAAGATGTCCGGTGGCAGCCAGGTGCGCCAGTTGTTGGCGACGATGATGTCGGGGGCGGCGCCCCTGAGCGCCTGGAGCAGTTCGGCGTCGCCGGGGCGGCGGCGCAGCAGGACGGGGACGTCGTGCTTGGCGGCGAGCTCGGCCACCGAGTCGTCCCAGATCCGCTCGTAGACGTGGTCGCTCTTGGGGTGGGTGACGACGAGGGCGACCTCGTGGCCGGAGTCCAGCAGCGCCTGCAAGGTGCGATGCCCCCAGGTCTGGTAGCCGAACATGACGACCCGCATTGACGATCCCCTCTCACCATATGAGGAACTAAGGTTAGCCTTACCTCATGATTGCAAGGTAAGGCTAACCTTATCTACCATGTGGCAGGCGAAAAAGGAGGAGATGCCGCGGTGAACGCACTGCACAGTGGGCCGGACATCGTCTATGACATCCTGGGCGTCGGTTTCGGGCCGTCGAACCTGGCGCTGGCCATAGCCGTCGAGGAGCACAACGCCACGGCCGCCGTCGCGGACCGTCTGGTGGCCGGGTTCCTGGAGAGGCAGCCGCGCTTCGGCTGGCACCGCGGCATGCTCATCGACGACGCGACGATGCAGGTCTCCTTCCTGAAGGACCTCGTCACCATGCGCGACCCGTCGAGCGACTTCAGCTTCCTGTGCTACCTGCGCGCGTGCGGCAGGCTCGTCGACTTCCTCAACCAGAAGACGTTGTTCCCCCTGCGCGTGGAGTTCCACGACTACTTCGAGTGGGCCGCCGCCCGGGTCGCCCACCTGGTCGACTACGACGCCGAGGTGCTCGCCGTCGAACCGGTGACGGCCGAGAACGGCGAGGTGCGCTGGTTCGACGTGCGCAGCGCGGTCCCCGGCGACCCGTCCCGGACGGTCGTGCGCCGCGCCCGCAACGTCTGCCTGGCGGTCGGCATGGAGCCCCACCTGCCGCCCGGCACCGTCCTGTCCGACCGCGTCTTCCACAACAGCGAGCTGCTCCCGCGCGTCGCCGAGCTGGCCGCCGCGGGCACCCCCGTACGACGCGCGCTGGTGCTCGGCGCCGGGCAGAGCGCCGCCGAGGCCGTCGACTACCTGCACCGCACGTTCACCGGCGCCGAGGTCTGCGCGGTGTTCGCCAAGTACGGCTACACCCCGGCCGACGACAGCCCCTTCGCCAACCGCATCTTCGACCCCGAGGCGGTCGACGTCTACTTCAACTCCCCGCCCTCGGTGAAGCGCTCCCTGTTCGACTACCACCGCGGCACCAACTACTCGGTCGTCGACATGGACCTCATCGAGGCGCTGTACGCCACGAGCTACCGCGAGAAGGTGCGAGGTGAGGAGCGGCTGCGCATGCTGAACGTCTCCCGCATCCGCGACGTGCGCACGCTGGACGACGGCCTGGAGATCGCCGTCGAGTACCTGCCCACCGGCGAGCACGAGGTGGTCACCGCGGACCTGCTCGTCCACGCCACCGGCTACCGCTCCCCCGACATCGCCTCCCTGCTCGGCGAGACGGCCAAGCTGTGCCTGCGCGACGAGGAGGACGGCGTCCGCGTCGGGCGCGACCACCGGGTCGAGCTGTGCCCCCCGGTCACCGCGGGCATCTACCTCCAGGGCGGCACCGAGCACACGCACGGCATCACGTCCACGCTGCTGTCCACCACGGCGATCCGCGCGGGCGAGATCCGCGACTCCCTGCTCGTCCGCCGCGCGACGCCCACCGTCCCCCTCAGCGCCCCCTCCCGCTGACCGTCCCCGTCCCTCCTCCGTCCTCTCACGCCGGGGACGCGACTCCCGCCGGGATGCGACCGTCCGCCCGTCCAGGCATCCCGCGCGTCCCCGACACCCGGAAAGGCCGCCCGTGACCGATCTCGCCCGCCCGCCGCGACCCGGCCGCCACGTACCCGAGGGCGAGCGACACCGGCCGAGGCCGCGCGTCCGGCCGTTCCCGAAGGCCACCGGCCTGCTGGAGGTCGTCTCCGCCACGCCGCTCTCCCCACTCATGCGCCGCCTCGTCCTCCGCCTGGACTGCGACGTCCCCCTGCCCGTCGAGGAGCCCGCCGAGATCATCACCCTGATCTGGCCCGCGTCCGGCGCGGCCGGGATCGTCCTGCCCGAGCGGGGACGCTGGCGCTTCCCCGAGGGGACGCCCGGGCAGCACTGGGCCAACTACACCGTGCGCCTCTACGACCGGGACGCCGGACTGGTCACGATCGACTTCTTCGACCACGGCGACGAGGACCACGGCGCCGTGGCCGAGGCCGACGGGAGCCAGAGCACCATGGCGGAGGCCGACGAGGGCCGCGGCTCATCGTGGGCGCGCACCGCGGCACCCGGCGACCGCGTCGGGTTCGCGGGCACCCGTGTCCACTGGGTGACCGACCCCACGGCGTCCTGGACGCTGCTCGTGGGCGACGAGACCGCGCTGCCGTCCATCGCCGCCATCGCCGAGACGCTCCCCGCCGGGCACCGGCACATCGCCGTGGCCGAGGTGCGCGACGCCACCGAGCGGGCGGCCCTGGACGCGGCGCATCCCGAGGTGCACTGGGTACACCGCGGCGACCGCGCGCCAGGAGAGAGCCGCGCGCTGACGGACGTCGTACGAGGCCTGGACCTGCCGCCCGGCCGGGGTCAGGTATGGGCCGGCGGCGAGTCCCTGATGATCCAGCGCCTGCGCCGCCACCTCACCTGCGACCGGGGACTTTCCCGCGACCAGGTGTGCGCCATGGGCTACTGGAGCCACCCAAGGCCCCGGCTCACGACCGCGCGAGCATAGGAGCGGTGACCGGCCCCTCTCGGGCACCAGGCCGCCCTCACCCGTGACCGCCCAGCCGATCCCCGCCGGTCGTCCCAGTCAGTTCTCGTCACTCCCCGTCAGTCCCCGTCAGTCCTCGCCCGGGCCGGCGTCCCGGGTCATGAGGCCGGCTTCGAGGAGGCCGGCCTCCAGGGGGCCGCGTCTGGTCGGGGCGAAGCCCAGGAGTTCCTTGGCCAGTTCCTCGTTGCCGGAGAAGCCGGCCGCCGAGTCCACCAGCTCGCAGCCGTCCCACAGGACGAGCATCGCCGACACCGTGTGCGACGCCTTGTCGCTGTGCATGTCGTAGTGCGCCGCCGCGGGCACCGTCTCGTACCGCGCCCACAGGTCGTGGCCGGTCATGAAGACGTCCAGGTCGTAGCGGACGGTGAGCCCCAGCAGGTCTGGCTTGTAGACGTCGTCGATGCCGGCGAACGCCTCGTCCAGCGCGATCATGCGGGGACAGCCGCCGGACGCCGACGAGTACAGGGCGTTCGCCGCGGCGAACAGCGGCAGGTGGATCGCGGCCGATTTCTCGCCGCCCGACATCTGGGAGTGGCGCTTCTTGCTCAGCCGCACCTCGTCCTCACCGGGCACCTTGAGCCGCAGCTCGAACGAGCGCCAGGCCCGGTAGTCCAGGACGGCGAACAGGACCTCCTTGTACGTAGCCCGGGGATGGCCCGCCCGGTACTCGCGGATCATCTGCCGGATCAGGCGGCGCAGCTCGGCGAGCCGGTCGGCGCCGGGCCCGTCCTGCTCCAGCAGCGCCGAGACCTCCCACTGCAGGTCGGTGATCTTGTCGGAGGCCACCCAGCGGATGCCGACCGTCGTACCCGTCGACATCGGCCGGGACCGGGTATCGGCGTCCATGCCCTTGACCAGCTCCCTGGCCACGGAGACGCGGTCGGAGATCTGCCGGGCCAGCCCGGCGAGCAGCTCGTCCTCCAGGACCGTGCGCTCGCGTTCCTCCAGCAGGACGCCCTGCTCGCGGGCGCGCTCGGCGACGCGGCGCGCGAACTCGGCGACCGCGTGGCGGCCGTCGGCGTCGTGCACCCGCACGACCACCACGGACTCGCCCTGCTCCCAGTCCAGCCGGTAGTCCTCCTCGCAGGCGGTCAGCGCGTCGTCGAACTCCTTCAGTGCCTCGGACATGCGGTCGCGCGCGGTCTTGCGCGCGGCCTCCCCCGCCTGGCGGCCCACGGTGGCGGCCTCGCACAGCGCCAGCAGCTCCACGGCGCCGTCCGGGAGGACCGACCGGACGGCCTCGGCGGGCTCGCACCCGGAGAGCCGCTCGACGATCTCGGTCACGGCCCGCTCCGGCTCCTCCCAGCGGGACCGGTCCGGCCAGGACGGCCCGGCGTCCACCCCGAGCACCCCGCAGGAGGCGTTCCACGGCGGTGGTGTAGTCCGCGACCGCGCGGGCGACCGCCTCGACCTCCTCCTCGCCGGACGGCATGCCCCGCTCGGCGGCGGCCTGCCGGAGCCTGCGCCGCTCGGCGTCCACCTCGGCCGTCGCGGCGTCGAGCGCGGTCGCGGCCTCGGCGTGCTGCGCGCGGGCGGCGGCCAGCAGCGTCGACCGCTCCGCGAGCGCCGCCACGGCGGCGGGGACCTCCTTGCCCAGGCGGCGCAGCTCGGACCTGGCCCGGCCGAGGTCGTCCAGCCGTTCCCGGAGCGTCTCGCGCTCGGCCTCGGCCGCCGCCCGGTCGCGTTCCCCGGACTCCAGCAGCCGCCTGTACTCGGCGATCCTCGCCTTCCGCCGGGCCGCGCGGTTGGTCGCGCCGATGTACTCGGCGGCGGGTTTGGGCCCCGCCCCCACCTGGACGCCGAGGCTGTAGTGGCCGCGCGTGCTGATCGCGGGCGCGGGGGTGGTGAGGGTGAGCTCGCCGGCCAGCGCGATCGAGCCGAGCACCGCGGACACGACCGCGACGGGTACGAGGTCCTGCTCCTCGGGCACGAGGATGCTCGCCAGCGTCCGCCCGGCGGGTAAGGCGGGGGATCGCGATCCGTTCGCGGAGGCCACGGCCGAGAGCGTCCCCTCCTCGCCCGAGCCGGGATGTGGGAGCAGGTAGGCGTCCGGTTCCACCTGCTCCAGGGCCTGGGCGGTGTGCCGGGGGTCGGGGTGGATCCACGCGGTGAGCAGGCCCGCCGCGTCCAGGGCGCCCTCCACGGCCGCCGCCTCGCCGGCGGAGACGTCGGCGGCGAAGCGGACGAGCCGCCACAGCGGCGCGCCCGGCCGCGCGTCCCGGTCGGCGTGACGGCCGGCGGCGAGCGGCGGTCGCACTCGGCCGCGACCTCGTCCCGCAGGGTGGTGAGACGGCGGGTCTCGGCGGCGACGCGCTCCAGCCGGGCCTCCACCGCCGCCACGCCCGCGGCGAGCGTCGTGCGCCGGGCCTCGGTCAGGTCGCCGAAGACCTCGGCGAGGCTCGGGGCTCCCGCCTCGCCCGCGCGGGCCAGCGCGGCGGCGAGGGCCTCGGCGGCGGCGGCGCCGACGGTGCCGGCATCGGGGGCGGCGTGCTCCGCCGACCACCTGGCGGCCCAGGCGCGCAGTTCGTCCTCAGCACGGACGCGCGCCCGTCCGACGCCCTCCTCGGCGTCATCGCAGGCCCGCTCGGCGTCGTCGGTCTTCTGGCGCGAGCGGCGCGCGGCCTCGTCGGCGCGTGCCCGTTCCCGCTCGGCCTCGCGGGCCTTCCCCAGGCGCAGCCGGACGTCCTCGACGTCCTGCAGCCGGGCGGCGGCCTGCGCCCTGACCTCCTGGAGGGCTGCGGCCCCGTCCACGGATCCGCCCGCACCGTCGGCGTCCTCGACGAGCGGGGTGGCGTCCGGGGTGATCCCGGCGAGCTCGGCCGCCTCGGTCTTGGCGGTGGCCAGCCGGAGCGCCGCCTCACGGGTGCTCCCGAGCCGCCGCTCGACGTCCTCCGCCTCACCGCGGAGCTGGGCGATGTGCTCGGCGGCGCGGGCGTTCGCCTCCCGGGCCCGCGCGATCTCCTGGGCGCCCTGGGCGACGAGGCGGCGCGTGCTCTCCAGCTCGCCCTGCGCGGTGTACGCCTCGTGCCGCTTCAGGCCCTCCAGTGTGCCTTCCAGCGTGTTCCGCTCGGCGGCCGCGGCCCCGGCGGCCTCCTCGGCCTCGCGCTGGGCGGCCTCCGCGCGCCGCGCCTCGGCGCTCGCCTCGCTCACCGCCGCCGCGTGCCGCACGGCCTGCTCGGTGCGGACCCGGACGCGGTCGAGGTGGGCGCGCGCCGCGACCCGCAGGTAACCGCCGTAGCGCTCCAGGAACGCCCGGGCGGCGCCGTCGGCCGCCGCGAGGTCGTCCATCAGGCGCTGCACGGCGGCGAGGTTCTCGAAGTCGCGCGAGGCCTGCTCGACGAGCTCGTCGGAGACGGGGCTCAGCCCGGCGGTGAGGGTGTCGGACACCTTCGCCGGGTCGAGGTCCTTGGCCAGCAGGGGACGGCGCAGCGCGAGCAGCAGGTCGAGGAGCTGGGTGTAGCGTTCCCGGCCGAGGCCGAACAGGGCGGCGTCCACGGCCTCCCGGTAGTCGGTGGGGTTGTTGTGCCAGGCCCCCGGCCCGAGCACGGCCTTGAGCTGGCGCTCGGTCAGCGGGCGGGAGTCGCCGGTCAGCAGCCCGAAGTCGACGCCGAGCCGCTTGTCCGTCACGAAGTAGGCCCGTTTGACCTCGGGGCGGTCCTTGTGGGCGTGCAGGGCGATGACGAGCGTGACGGTCCGCGCGCCGTCGGCGAACTCCATCCACACGAAGCCGTGCTCGGACTCCTGCCCGCGGTACAGCAGGTTGGACTTCATGGTGCGGTTCTCGCCGCTGAACGGATCCAGGCGGCGGGCGTCGACCACGCCGTCCAGGACGAACGGGAACAGCACCTCCAGCGCCTTGGTCTTGCCCGAGCCGTTGTGCCCGCGCAGCACCAGCCGCCCGTCCGCGAACACGAACTCCTCGTCCGTGTAGTCCCAGATGTTGATCAGCCCGGCCCGCGACGGCTTGAACCGGCGGCCCACCTCCACGACCTGACCTGCGGGACCGGGGACGCGGGAGTCGGACCTGAGCTGCACGTCGAACACATTAGCGTCTGGCGACGTCCCGGCGCGCCGGACACGAACCCGCCGGAACGGCGACCGGCGGCGACGGACGACTATCTGGTTCGTCCGCGTCGCCGCTGCGAGCAGATCGGAGCCCCCGGTGACCATCGCCGTACTGGAAGCGCTGACCTTCGGGCTGGCGCATGGTGGCGGCGGCGGACAAGGCGGGGGAACGCCGGTGCCTGCTCGCCGGCGACCGCGGCATCTACCGGTACGAGCTCGGACGGCTCGCGCCGGCGTCGTCGACCGCTTCCGCACGGCGGCCGCGCGCCCGGTCGTCGCCGACGTGCCGGACTGGCAGATGGCCGCGGAACGGTGCCAGCCGCGTGGCCTGCCCGGTGCGGACGACGGCATGGCCCTGGCCGACCTGCTGGACAAGGTGCCGCCCGACCTCCGCCAGGCGTCGTCCTCACCCAGCTCGCGGGCCTGCCCTACGCCGAGGCCGCCGACCTGATCGGATGCCCGATCGGCACCGTCGCCAGGAGCCGGCCTCTCGCCTACTCGTCGCTGGTTCGGATCTGCGCTCCGTGATCGTTGCGCTCGTACGTGCGCCGAGTGTTCTTCTCGATCTTTCGGGCGACCTCGGAGTCAAGGTCCACGCCGTTCATCTCCGCTAAGGCGGTGAGGTAGAGGAACACGTCGGCCAGTTCCTCCCCGAAATCGGGAAGGCCCTTGCGCCAGGCCGTGAAGGCTTCCCCAACCTCGGCGGTCAAAAGGCCGAACTCCAGAGCTACGTCTGTCTGGTTGAACCCCTTGAGGGTCTTGTTCTCCCAGGCGAGCTTCTGGGCGTCTGCGATTTCCACGACTCCTCCGGCGGCGGTTCAGCGGGTGCCATCGCAGCCTAGCGGGAGTAGCGGTTTCAGCATGTCGGCCCTCGGCCGGGGTCACCCGGCCGAGGGCGGTTCGAGGGCTGTGGTGTCGAGAGTGAGCACCCTTGTGTAGTCCGCGAGCGTGGAGAAGACTCGCTGGTAGCCGGTGGTCAGGGCGGACACCTCCTCCAGACTCACGGCTTCGCCGTCGCGATGGAGGAGGCGCCGGCGGATGACGGCCGAGGGTGCGGTCAGGTGGACGAGAAGGCCGGAGCGGGCGATCACGGTCTCCGCCAGGTCGATTGCCTGGCTCCAGGTGATGCGTGACCTGCCGCGGTAGAGCGGGCCGTACACCAGTTCACTGATGAAGCACCGATCGAAGAGGATGCGGCCGGCACCGCCGAGGATGGCCCGGTACCGGCTGGCCAAATCCAGGTGATCGGGCGTCTTTGGGGAGTGCACGACCTCAAAACCGTGCCGCCTCGATAAGCGCTCGGCCAGCGCGCTCTTGCCGACTCCGTCGGGGCCTTCGAGGACGAGTGTGTCGCAGGTGCTGGCGATCTCGTCGAGGTTCATACCGTCAGCCATGTCTGCACCGCCTTGGTGTCGGTGAGGAGAGCGTCGGCGGCGTACTGGATCATGAGGTTGCGCCAGTTGGGCTCCCGGCCGGATGCATGGGTGTACGTCGGGCGTGGGTGGAACGCGGCGATCCGCACGCCGGAAGCCAGGGCGACGCCGATCAGCAGTGCGGTTCCCGGGGGAGTCTCTGGGCCGGACACGTCGGCCAGGAGCCTGGCCGCCGCACACACCGCGGTCAGATCCGCCAGGGCTCCCGCGACTGGGTCGGCGGCTGTGAAGCGCTGGGGCACGATCACCCCGTGGCCGACATCCACGCAGGCTTCGGCCAGATGGTCGGGGCCCCACGCTGCATAGGGCGATCCCTCGACATAAACGACTCCGGGCTCGGTATCGCACACCGGCCGTGGCCCAGGGACCGGCAGATTCAGCAGTACCTCGACGGCGGCGTCAAGCGCGGCGTCGACCTGGGACAGGTTCCGGAATCGGAACTCCGCGTACCGAGTGAGGCCCTGGCGGTCGGGCAACGGCCACGGGCCGAGGCTGGGAACACGCACGACCCGGTGGGCCACAGCCTGGATCAGTGGATCGGGGAAGTCGAGCAGGGTGTCCCACTCGGTCAGCGAATAGGTCTGGAAGTCGGTGGTGACCACGACGACCGGGACGCCGCTGGCGGCGGCATATCCGATCTCCATACACACACCGTCGTCGAGGCTCGGTCCGTGCAGGAGCGCGACCATCGCGTCGAGTCGGCCGAGGCGTTCCCGGTCCAGCTCGAAAAGGCGGCGGCCCTTGACCTCCGCGACGAGGTCCTCCTCGTCCGTGTCGCAGAAGGGGAGGAAGATGCGGTCGGCGCCGATCTTCCGTGCCAGCCGTTCGGCGAGATCGGCCGCGAGGGCGCGGTCGTGCGGGGCAAAGAGCCGATGGGCTATGTAGATGGACACCGGAGGAGCCCCCCAACTAGGTGGTCAGGCGCGGCGTTGCGCCGGGATCGGAAGAGACGGGGCCATCACGTACCGGGCTGCTGCTGCCACAGCCTCCGCGAGCGCGTGAGCGGGAGTGGCGCCTTGCAACCGATAGGCGAGAAAGGTCCCCGCCAGGGTGTCACCGGCCCCCGACACCTCGCGAGGCAGACGATGAGGCGGAGGAACCGCCGCGGCGGTCTGCCGTCCGAAGGCCCACACTGCCGCCCCGCGAGGGCCGTCGGTCACGACGATCTCGCGCAGCTCGGCGGTGTCGACGATCGACTGCAGGAGTAGATACTCGGCCGCGTTGACGAACACGGTGGTCGCCTTCGTGAGCCACGGAGCGGAAGCCCGGATCATCGCCTCCGCGCTCGGGAGGAAGAAGTCCATGCTGAAGTCCGCCCCGCTGTGCACGAGCCGGTCGAGGACGGCTGCCGTGTCCAGAGGACGCCGGCAGCAGACGTGGTACTGGCCGCTCGGATGCTTGTCCACGTGTGCGAGCGCGTGGGTCGTCAGCCTGTCGGCGACGCCGTAGTCCGGGCGGACAGCTACCAGCTCACCCTGCCGGTCGTACTCCAGCTCGAAGCGGGCGGACGGGCCGTCGGCCTTGCTGTGTGCCGACCAGTCGATCTGGTTGAGCCCCGATGCCTGCGGCAGGTGGTCCAGGTCGCTGCCGAGCACGCAGACCGGCGCTACGGGTCGGCCGGCCTTGGCCGCCGCCAACGCCACGAGTAGCGCGGCGCCGCCGAGCCGTGTACCTCCTCGGTGGTCCGGATAGCGGGTAACGTCCCGGCTGACGTTGCCGATCACATCGAGGCGCTTCACGTTCTCCTCCCGGCGGCCCGCGTTCGGCGGCTGCGGTGGGTGCAGTCGACGGCCTTGGTGCAGAGCGGCCGGTTGCGGCAGAGCCGCGGAGACGGGCCGTTGAGGTACAGGCGCTTGAAGTAGATCAGGACGAGGTGCACCCACCAGGTGGGTGCCGCGTCGTTCGGAATGGCCACCTTGTGCTCGTGCTCAGCGACCAGAGACCGGATGTCGGTTGCGCGAGCGTGAACGGCGGCCTCCAGGACGTGGCGCATGCGTTCATGGGCCACCGCTCCTGATGGGAGGGCTATGCCCAGCGCGGGGGCTAGTTCGGTGACCATGCCGGAGTCCACCGGGATGATTCCGCAGTGGTAGCCGCGGGCGGTGACCAGCGCGCACTGGGCCACCTTGTACGAGGCTCCACGGACGCGCCCGGCGAAGTCGCGGATCAGCTCGTCGCTACTCGCTGACGGCGACGTGGGGTCGATGCCCTCCTTGTCCCAGCTCCGGAGCAGCTCGGCGAGGGAGCGCAGGTAGTCGATCCTGGTCTTGGGCAAGCCGAGGGGGCGCACCAGCTTGGCGAGTTCGGCGTCCGTCTCGGCGAGCAGCTTGTCGAAGCCTTGTGCCTCCGCCGACCGGATCACCTGCGCGTAGGTCTCGACCATCCGATAGGAGACCCGGGTGGACCAGCCTGCGGCGAGCATGCGAACCCGCGGGTCGGTGATCGACGTCGGCCACCACCGGTTCTCGTCGTGGTTGGCCTCGACCTCGGTCTGGACGTCCGGTAGGCCTGCGGCGCGGGCGACGAGCCGGTGCACCCGGCCGATCTCCAGGGCCGTCACCGTCGTGCGATCGGAGGTCATGGTTTGGCTCCCGCACAGACGCGGGCGGCCAGGAGCGCCATGGCGAGGTTGGAGGAGAAAACGGGCTTCCGAAGGTGGTGCTCCAGCTCGGTGACCACTGGGAGGGTGTGCCAGCCGGTGCAGGACAGCACCACCGCCTCGGCGTCCTTGACCGCTTGCACCGGGAGCTGGTCCACCAGCGACAGGATCCGGTCGGGCGTGACCTGCGGGTACCCGTCGCCCAGTCCAAGGCTCGCGTGAGCCAGGACTTCGACGCCGGCCTCGGCCAGCGCGGCAGCCTCCGTTTCGGTGACCGCTGCGGGATACGGGGTGACGAGCACCACCCGCGCCAGACCCTGGGCGCCCAGCGCGTCGAGCAGCGCGTCGAACGCCGTGAACACGCCGGTGGGCAAGGACGGCCCGCCAGTGAAGCCTGCCGACGTGCAGGCCAGGAGCACCGTGTCCAGCGCGAGGTGGGACAGCGAGTCCAAAGCCTGCGCTGACGCTTCGCGTAGGCCGTGCCAGAAGGACTCATCGACCGCGGTCGTCCTGGACGCGGGCACCAGGCGGGCGTGGTGGAAGACCGTCCTCCGCAGGCCCAGGCGCGGCAGCTCGGTCTCGACCGCCACGTTCGCCCAGGGCAGCAGCAGCCCGACCCGGGTGGTCCGTACGGCTGCCTCATCCATGGCTGCTAGGGCCGCGAGCGATCCGTCAGGCAGCCGCTGCAATGCGCTCTCCGTAGATGAGCCGGGGCGCGTGGCCGGTGACCACGAGATCGGCGCTGGTCCCGAGCGGCACAGCCGCTCCGCGCTCGACGACCTGGATGGAGTAGGAGCCGAGCCGACGCCACCACGTCCCGCCCTGCCCGATGAAGTACGCGTGCAGGCCAGGCAGCCGCAGGCCGGTGGGGTAGACCCGTTCCTTCATCGGCTGGTCCCAGGTGAAGTCGATGTCCGCCTTCCACGAGTCGAAGTGCTCGGACGACGGCAGAGGCTCCGGCTCGCCGAGAGCGGCCAACGGAGTTCCCGGGAACGCCCTCGCGGGGCGCACGTTTGTGCGGTGGCACAGCATGCCGGAGTCGAGAATCTCGGCCAGCCATCGCAGGTTCGCCGCGTGGGTCCGGTGGGTCTCCCCGGGAAGACCGTAGATCAGGTTCAGACCCGGCAGGAGCATCGGCAGGCCGCCCGGACCGCGAGCAGCGCCCGCTTCGTTCACGTGCTCGACAGCCCGCATGAGGATCTCGGGTGTGCAGGTGAGGTTGTTGCGGTCGATGACGACAGGGTCGAAGCTCTCGATCCCCATCGGCGCGCAGTTGCCCTCGGTGCAGTAGTCCGCGACCAGTTTGGCGATACGCAGCCCTACGGGCGAGGCGACGGCGAGAGGGTCCGCATTGTCGATGTGCAGCACTTCGAGGTCGGGGCAGTGCTCGCGGATGCCGCCCAGCAGGGCCCGGATCGCCTCCTCGTCGCGATTGCGGTAGGAGAAGAAGCAGGTCTGCTGGCCGAGGCGGAAGTTGCGGACCCCGGCAGCATAGAGCTGGGCCGCCTCGGAAACGACGTCGTCCACGTCGCGGAAGGCGACGATCGGGGACTTGGCCGGCTCGTTGCAGAAGTCGCAGAACTTCCGGCGCGTGCAACCGCGGTACAGCTCCAGCTCGGCGATCGGCCGCCAGGGCATCTGCTCGACCAAGCCGGTGAACGAATCACGGTCGCGCCGAATCTGGTCGTAGTTCGCAGGCCGGCGACTGCCCAGGAGGAGGTCCCCGGACGTGACCGTGTGGGTGTGGACGGCGTCGAACAATCCGGCGTACTCCGCAGGCGCCTTCAAGGCGTACGTGGACAACGGGCCGAGCAGGTACCGGCGCCCGCGCACGCAGGCGAGCGCGCGAGCGATCTCCTCCAACGACCCGTTGACCGCGTGGAGATGGACCGAGGGAACCGCGTCTCCGGCGACCACGACCACGATCTCGGCGTCTCGAAGAAGCTGAATCGCGTTGTCTCGGTTGACGGTTGTCGAGTAGGTGAGCGGGTCGCTCTCCGGAGGCTCCACGGTGGGCCGGCCCCCGGCCAGACACCACCGGACGTCGTCGATCGTCACGTACCGGATGGCCGCCCCAGGGCGGGCCTGCTGGAGCGCCGACCAGGCGTGTCGGACGTAGGTGGACAGGTAGGGCGCTACGCCGAGGCCACTGGGCTCGACGGTGTAGCAGTCCAAGATCACCAGCATGGTTCTCCCTCCGCAGCCGTGGGCCTCGGTGGCGGTCCAGCAGACCACCGCTGGAAGGTCGACAGCCCACGGCCCTCCCAGTCTCGGTGCTGTCGCGCCTCCGGAGGAGGGGGCGCGGGGGTTGTTCGGTTGTACGGGGGTTGTTCTTCCGTATCCGTGTGTCGAAAGGCTGGGACGCAGGGTGATCGGCAAGGCATCATTCACGCATGGGTGGTGCGAAGGGGGCCGGCGAGGGTAACGCCGCGCTGGCCGCTCTTGTCAATGAAGCTGGCTGCTCGCACGCGGCGTTGGCGCGCAAAGTCAACCAACTCGGTCTGGCGCAAGGCGACGTGACGCGCTACGACAAGGCGTCGGTGACCCGTTGGCTGCAGGGAATGACGCCCAAGGGGCGGTCGCCGCAGTACATCGCCGAAGCCAAGTCCGGCTTCTTAGGCCGCCCTGTCACCCCGGCGGACCTCGGATTCGCCGAGCAAGCCCAGCGTCCCGTTGTAGCACGCGCACTGACGTACCGTGAAGACGTGGGTGAAACGCTGCACACGCTCGCGGAACTGGGCTCCACGGACATCTCCCGCCGCAGCCTGCTGGGGGCGGTTCCGTTCGTCGCGAGCGCTCTGATGGACCCGCAACGGCGGTGGCTCCTCTGGCTGCTCGAAGACGAGCACGCACCCCGCCTCGCTGCTGTCGCAGGAGGCGGACCCGTCGACCAGGTCGAAGCCATGATCGAGATGTTCGATCTGATGGACAATCGCTTCGGCGGTGGCGGGGTCCGGGCAAGCATCGTGCACTACCTGAGCACCCAGCTCACCCCCATGCTCCAGCAGCGCACCGTGCCACCGCAGCAGCGCCGACTCCTCTGCACCTACGCCGCCAAGCTGGCGGCGATGGCCGGCTGGTGCTCGTACGACACAGCGGACTACGGCCTTGCAGAGCGGTACATGATCCAGGCGCTGCGGCTGTGTGCCGAGGGCGGCGACCGCGTTCTTGGAGGGCAGATCCTGGCAGGCATGTCGCACCTGGCCACCAGCCTCGGCAACCCGTCCGAAGGCGTCGCTCTCGCCCGCGCCGGCGTCGCGACGGCGCAGAGGGCGGGCAGTCCTCTCGGGCTCATGCGTCTGCACGCCATGGCCGCCCGCGGGTACGCCGTACTCGGCGACTCCCAGCAGGCAACGTCCTCTCTGGTTGCGGCCGGCGAAGCGCTGGATGCGAGCCGAGGGCCGGACGAGGAGTCGCCGTGGGTGCACTTCCTCGACCACCACTACCTGGAGGCGGAGGCGGCCCTCGTACACCGCGACCTCGACGAGGCGGCCCAGGCCGAGCAGCTCGCCGCAGCCTCCGTGGACGCCAACTGGGACCGCCGCCGCCAGGCGATCAGCCGCTCGGTGCTCGCAACCTCCTACCTCCAGCAGAGGCGGCTCGACGAGGCGGTCGACACCGCGAGCACAGCCCTGGAGCTACTGGCCGGCGTTCACAGCGAGCGTTCCGTCCAGGCCCTGCGCGATTTCCGTGCCCGCCTGGCTCCGTATCGCAACGAACCGATCGTGCGAGAGTTCGAGCGCAAGGCTCGCCCGATACTCGGCGCCTCAGTCGCGTGAGCAGACCGTCAGTATCCCTGCGGGGTCGGAGCGTTCTGCCCCTTGTCGACAGGAATATTGACCCCCGTCACGCCTCGGGACTCGTCTGAGAGCAAGAACGCGATCACATCCGCCACCTCGTCTGGCTGCACCAGCTCCCGTCCCGGGAACTCCTCGCTGAAGCGTTGGAAGGCGGCTGGGTCCTCTCGGCGCATTCGGTCCCACCGCTTCCCCGGGATCAGCATGGACCCGGGGGAGACGGCGTTCACCCGCAACCCGAAGCCACCCAGTTCGCGGGCCAAGGAGGAGACCATGTGAAGCTGGGCGGCCTTCGCTGCTCCGTACTGAGCCTGGGGACTCGGCTTCCAGCCCGAGATCGACGACACCACGACGATCGCACCGCCACCAGCTGCTTGCAGGTGCGGGGTGCTGGCCGCGGTGAGGCGAGCGAAGTGCCCGGCGTTCAGCGCCCAGGTGCCCGGCGTTCAGCGCCCAGGTGTCCGCCCAGTCCTGCACCGTGGCGTCGCTGATTCCGCGACCTCGTGCACCTCCTGCGCAGGCGACAGCACCATCCAGACCGCCGAACTCGGCGGCGGCCCGGTCCACGAACTGCTCAAGAAGCTCCGGGGCCGCGACATCAAGCGGCTGAGTGAACAGCGCATCGGGCGCGCCGACCGAGCGGCGCAGAGTCTCCAGCTGCTCGGCCTGCCGTCCGCACGTCGCGACGCTGGCACCCTCCGACAGCAGCAGGCGAACGACGTGCTCGCCCAGCCCCCTTGAGCCGCCCGTCACCACGATGCGTCGCCCTGCGAACCGCCCTGTCGCCGCCTGCGTGCGGCCGTCCTCGGAGTCCGCCATCTGTGCAACCTCCCGCCAACCATGCCAACCCGTGTGGCCGAAACCAACCTCTGTGCCCCCTTCTTATCGCGTTGTGGTCGCGGTTCTCTTGGGACGTACCCGCCCCGTGGCCTCGTTCAGCCAGCGCTCAGCCGGCCACGATCCTGCGAGCTCGGGACGGCACGAATCCTGAACGCCCGTCTGGCCCGCGCTGCACGGCCGAGCCCGGTGCCGATGGCCCCACCGTGAATCGAGCGAGAGCCGGCGACCCAGCGCTCCTCTCCCTACCCGGAGGCACCCCAATGTCCCAGGTACAACCTCTACGCGACAGACTCGGCCTTGGTCGCAGCAGCTGGCTGGTCACGCCCGGGGCGTCTCCCGGCCGGTTCGCGACGGCGGCCGACTCAGGTGCTGATGTCGCCCTGCTGGATCTGGAGGACTCGGTGCCCCGGCCGCTCAAGGACGAGGCCCGCACCGACGTGCTCCGCTTCCTGCGCCGCGTCGGCCAGGCCGAGAACAGGTCCTCGGCCATCGTGGGCGTGCGGGTGAACGCCCCGGACACCCTCCACGGTCTGGAGGACCTCACCGGGCTGGCGGAGCACAGCCTGTGGCCGGCCTTGCTGCTGGTTCCGAAGGTGGAGTCCGCCCGCGACGTCGAACTCGTCTCGCGGATCACGGGCGAATCCACGGCGCCGTCCGAAGTCTGGGCTCTGATCGAATCGCCGCGGGCGCTTCAGAACCTGACCGGCATCCTGCGTGCCCCGCGACTCGCCGGGGTGGTGTTCGGGGCCGCCGACTATGCCGCCGAGGCAGGCTGCAAGATCACGAGCAGGGCCATGTGGTACCCGCGGGCGATGCTCGCCGCTGCGGCAGCCACGGCCGGCCTACCCGCAGTCGACTCCCCCTACTTCAGCCTGCCCGACCTGGACGGGCTGCGGCGGGAGGCCGAGGAGGCCGCGGAACTCGGATTCGTCGGCAAGGTCGCCATCCACCCCGCACAGCTTCCCGTGATCCAGGCGGCGTTCCGGCCGAGCCAAGGCGACCTGGACGCCGCACGCGCCGTCATCAGCGCCGCCGACGCCGCCGACGGTGCGATCACCACCATCGGCGGCGCCATGGTGGGCCCGCCCATCGTCGCCGCCGCCCGCGCCCTGACCGCCCGAGCGGGCCAGGGGCCCGCTGTGGGTCGCCAGCAACCTGCCCGGCCTGGATGAGGTCACGGATGTGTCCTGGCCCCGGGGCAGCTCCCGGGTCTGGTGCGTGACCGCCGGCCCGACCGCGGCCTTCGTGAAGCTCAGCCCGACCGAGACCGACTACGACCGCGAGGTCGTCGGCTACGCCTACGCCGCACGGATCCTGGCCTGCCAGGAGGCGCCCCGGCTCCTGGCCACGGACCCCTACCTGAAGGCGATCATGAGCTCGCCGCTGCCGGGAGAGGTCGTCCGGGGCCTGCCCCTGGAGAAGGAAGTGGAACTGCGCGTGCACGGGCTCGCGGGCCGCCTGCTGCGCCGCTGGCACGACCAGTCCGACCCGGGCACGGAGCAGGACCGCCAGGCCGTCCGCGCGGGGATGCGGGAGCAGGCCCGCGAGGCCGCCGCTTGCCTGGAGAGCACCGCCGAGCGCCTCAACGCCGAGCAGCGCGCCCTGGTGGAGGCCGCGTCCCGTGAGCTGCCGGAGCTGGCCGAGCAACTGCCGCTGGTCTACCAGCACGGCGACTACTCCACCCGCAACTGGATGTGGGACGCCGAGAGCGGCCACCACGGGCTGATCGACTTCGGGATGGCCCACCACGGCAACGCCGTCGAAGATTTCGTGTGGTTGTGCGGCGCGGTCTGGGCCACGCGCCCGGACCTCAAGGCGGCCTACTTCACCGGGTACGGCCGGCCGCTGTCGGACACGGAGGAGCGGCTGCTGCGGTTGCTGACCACGAGGCTCGGCGTCTCCTACCTGAACTCCGGCCTCGTCAAGGAACGGGTGGACCTGGTCGAGCGTGGCCACCTGATCCTCGACCGGATGATGCAGGAGTACCCGTAGCCGCGCGGGCGGGCGACGCAGTCGGCTGCCGCCCGCCACACCGCACCTCACGGCCCGGCGCGCCGTTGCGCCACCGCCGATCCGTCCCGCTAAGTCCACGAAGGGGGTGGCCATGGCGCTGCAGCCCGGCATACCCGGCAGCGTCCCGGGTGCGCACTGCGCGCCTTCGGGCTCGGGGCGCGTGGACTGGGGCAGCGCACCCGACGAGGTGCGCCGCGCCGTCGAAGCCCTGACCGGCCCGGTCCACGCCGCCGTCACCGCGTCGGCCGGTCGGAACGCGCAACTCGCGGCCATGCTCGATGTCCCGGGCGGGAAGGTGTTCGTCAAGGCGATGCCGCGGGCGCACCGGGGCGCGTTCACCCTGGCGAACGAGGCGCGCATCGCGCCGAGCGTCCTGAGGGTCTCCCCCCGGCTGCTGCACCACGGTACTGCCAGGGGCTGGGAGTTCCTGCTGTTCGAGCGCGTGGACGGTCGGCACGCGAACCTGTCGCCCGGCACGCCCGACCTGGACGCGCTGGCGCGGGTGCTGCGGCGGCTGCTCGGCGTCGCCAAGCACGACACGTCCGCCTCGGTTGCGGTCGAGGAGCGGTGGGCGCGGTTCGGCGGCGACCTGGACCTCGGCCTGCTGACCGGCGACCGGCTCGTCCACTCGGACCTGAACGCGGGCAACATCCTGATCGGCGAGGGCGGCGCGATCCTGGTGGACTGGGCGCTGCCCGCCAGGGGAGCGACCTGGCTCAACGTCGGCCTCCTGCTGGCCTCGCTCATCGGCGCGGGTTTCGCCCCTGCCGAGGCGGAGAGCCGGGCGAAGCGCACCTTTCCCGAGTGGTCGGCCGCCGGGAAGGCGGCCGTCGACACCTTCGTCACGGCCCTGGCCCGCCGCCGCGCCGAGCAGGCAGCCAACTGCCCCGAGCCGCGGAGAGCGGAGCGGCAGCGGCAGCGGCTCCACGCGCAGCGGTGGCTCTGCTACCGCAGCGGCTCATGAGCCATCCGGCGACCACGCTTTCCGGTGCCCAAAGGCCGCCACGCTCACCCCGTTGACCCGCCCCGAGGGAGACCCGTGCCTCAACGCCGTTGCTGGACAGCAGACTTCACCTGGCCGCCGCTGGCGCGGCCCGAGCAGAACCCGGGAGGGCGGTAGCCGTGCGCGTGGCGATCGAGAAGTTGAGGGCGCTCATGTCCGCCGCCTGCCGCGCCGCCGACGTCCCGGAGCAGGAGATCGCCCTGGTGGTGGAGCACTACCTGGCCGGGGAGCTGCGCGGCAAGACGTCGCACGGCGTGGCGAAGTTCTGCTTCGAGTCGCGGTTCTTCCGCGAGCGCCAGGCGCCGCCGGAGGTGGTGCGGGAGCGCGGCGTTTTCGCGGTCATCGACGCGCACCGTGAGATCGGGCCGCTAAGCGCCGCATTCGCCGTCCAAGTCGCTCTGGACAGGGCCGCCCGGCACGGTGCGGGCTTCGTCGGGGTGATCAACACCCAGCGGTACGGCATCCTCTCCGCCTGGAGCGAGGAGATCGCCCGGCACGGCCTGCTGGGCATCGCCACGAACACCTCCCGGGCCGAAGCCGTTGTCGCGGGCGGCCGGACGCCGGTGCTGGGCGTTAACCCCCTGGCCTTCGCCCTGCCGACGCTCGGCGAGCCGCTGTCAGCGGACATGTCCACCACGCTGGCGCCGATGGGCGTGCTGTGGGAGTGCCGATGTGCCGGGCAGCCGCTGCCGGATGGGTGCTTCGCGGACGCCGACGGCAGGCTCACGGACGACCCCGACCGCGCCGTCTCGGCGGTCGTCTTCGGTGAGCACCGCGGCTACGCGGTCTCCCTGCTCCTGCAAGCCTTCACCGGCTCCCTGTTCGGCTTCCCGATGAGCAGCGAGGTGGCTGACACCTGGACCACCGGCTACACCTTCATCGCCCTCGACCCTGCCTTCGCCAACCCCGACGGCCAGGCCGCCGCCGCCAACAGCCACCTTGTCGAGCAGTTGCGCGCCGCCCGGAACGCCGACGGCGGCGCGCTGCGCCTTCCCGGCGAGCACGGCCGGGCCCGTGCCGCCGCCGCCCTGGCGGCCGGCACCGTCGAGGTTTCCGAGCAAGTCCTTGCCCGCCTGCGGTCCCGCGCCAGCGGCGACTTCAATTCGAACTGACCCCTGGAGACATGCTGTGACGAAATTCCACTGGTTCCTGCCCACGGCCAGCGACGGCCGCTCCCTGATGGTCGGCACGCGCGGCACCCACGGACCGGGCCACGACGCGGACCTGGCCGCCAACCCCGGCGCCGACCGGTTCCGCGCCCCCGACATCCGCTACCTGACCCAGATCGCCCAGGCCGCCGAGCACATGGGATTCGACGCGATCCTCACCCCGACAGGCACCTGGTGCGAGGACGCCTGGCTGACCTGCACCGCGCTCGCCCAGGAGACCGAGCGGCTGAAGTTCCTGGTCGCGTTCCGGCCCGGCTTCATCTCTCCCACGCTGGCCGCGCAGATGGCCGCCACGTTCCAGCGGATCTCCCGCGGCCGGCTGCTGCTGAACGTCGTCACAGGCGGCGAGGCTGACGAGCAGGCCCGCTTCGGCGACCACCTGACCAAGGCCGGGCGGTACGAGCGTACCGGTGAGTTCCTCACCGTGCTGCGCGGGGCCTGGTCCGGCGCACCGTTCACCTTCAAGGGCGAGCACTACGACGTGCGCGCCGCCACCGTCCTGGCGCCCCCGGACCCGATACCCCAGCTGTACTTCGGCGGTTCCTCCGCGGAGGCGGGCCTGGTCGCGGCCCAGCACGTGGACACCTACCTCACCTGGGGCGAGCCGCCCGAGCAGGTCGCGCAGAAGATGGACTGGATCCGCGCCCTCGCCGCCGCTCAGGGCCGCACCCTGCGGTTCGGCATCCGATTCCACGTCGTGGCCCGGGACACCTCCGCGCAGGCGTGGGAGGCGGCCGAGCGGCTGCTGGCCGGGGTGGACCGCGAGCACGTCGCCCGCGTCCAGACGACGCTGGCCGCCAGCCAGTCCACCGGCCAGACCCGGATGAGGAGTCTGCACGCCGGCTACCGCGAAAGCGCGCGGATGTCCGACCTGGAGGTCTACCCCAACGTGTGGGCCGGGGTGGGCCTGCTGCGCGGCGGCGCAGGCACCGCGCTGGTCGGCTCCCACCAGGAGGTCGCTGACCGCATCGCCGAGTACGCGGCGCTGGGCATCGACGAGTTCATCCTGTCCGGCTTCCCGCACCTGGAGGAGACGTACTGGGTCGGCGAAGGCGTCCTGCCCCGGCTCGCGCACCTCGAGCAGGCGGAGCAGCGGTGACGACAAACCTGCTGGTGGTCGGCGTCGGCCCGCACGCCCGCCTCAACCACCTCCCCGCGCTCGCGGCCGGCCAGGACGCGGGCCTGACCGGCACGGTGACCGGCGTCGACCTGCCCGCCGTGGCGCAACAGCCGGTGTCCTACGGGCCGCCGGGCCGCCCCCGCCTGCTGCCGATGGTCGGCGTGGAGCCCTTCCCCGCCACCTGGCAGGTGCTACCCGCCGCGGTGCGCAGCGTCCTGGACAGGGTGGTGGTCCGCGAGCGGATCGGTGCCGTCATCGTGGCAACCGAGCCGTCGGTCCACCTCCCCTACGCCCTGTGGGCGCTGGAGCGGGGCCTGAGCGTGCTGCTGGACAAGCCGCTGAGCGTGCACGTCGGCGCGTCGGTGGATCCCGTGGCCGCGTCGGCGATCGCGGAGGACTTCGACACGCTCATGGACGCCTACCGGCAGGCGCGCCATCGCGACCCGGCCGTAGTGGTGAGCGTGATGAGCCAGCGCCGCTACCATCCGGCGTTCCAGCGGATGCGGGACCTGATCGCCGAGGTCGCCGAGGAGACGAACTGCCCGGTCACCTCCATCCAGTCGAGCCACGGCGACGGGCAGTGGCGCCTGCCGGACGAACTGGTGAACCTCGGCTACCACGGCTTTGACCGCGGGTACGGGAAGGCAGCGCACTCTGGTTACCACGAGTTCGACATCGTGCCGTGGCTGCTCGCCGCAGGCGAGCGGCCTGGCAAGGAGCTGGACAAGGTGGAGATCCACGCGCACGTCGCCCGCCCGGCCGACACCCTCGCCCAGCTCACCGTGGCCGACCATGAGCGGCTGTTCCCCGGCTTCGCCGAGCGCAACCCCTACGGCCACAGCGAACTCCAGCAGCTGACAGAGGCGTTCGGGGAGATGGACGTCTTCTTGTCGATGGCCTACCGCAGCGGCGGGCGGATGATGACCCTGGGCAGCATCAACCTCGCGCACCACACCTTCTCCCAGCGCGGCAAACTCGAACCGGCACTGGCATGCCTCTACAAGGGCAATGGCCGCATCGGGCAGGAGACCCACATCATCCAGCAGGGCCCCTTCCAGGCCCTCCACTTCCACTGCCTGCAGACGCTCCACGATGACGAACCCGGCATCGACCCGGCGACGGTCGGCGGCGCGGACCACGTCACCGTCCACGTCTTCCGCAACAACCGGCTGCGCCCCGACTGGGACCGGCACACCACCTTCGACTTCGCCGGCCTGACCCAGGGCTCCGGCCCCGAGGCGGCACTGCCCACCCAGAGGTCGTCCCGCGGCCGCGCGGTGGCCGAGTTCCTTCACTACCTCGCCGGGCAACTCCCTCAGCAGCAGTTGGCCTCCGACCTGCCCACCCACCGCCGCCCCGCCCAGCTGATGGCCGGTGCGTACCTATCGATGGCTCACCGGTTCAACAGCGGCAGCCCGACCGCCGCGACGCTCGACTTCCGCGCCGCCCCTACCAGCGCGGAGCGCCACCTCGTCCCGCTGGAGGCAGCACGGTGACCAACGCCCTCCCCGCACCCGGCCCCGCCGATCTGCTCGGCCCGCACCTGGAAGACGTCCTCGCCGCCTGCCGCCCGCACATCGGACCCGTCACGCGGGTCGAACCCTGCATCGGCGGCAACGTTAGCCACGTCTTCCGCGTCCACGGCGAGCGGGCCAGCGTGATCCTCAAGATCCGCGGCAACCGCTTCTCGGGCATCCCCGAGATCGCGACCGACCCGAAACTGATCGCCGACGAACACCGTGCCCTCGTGCTCTACGGCCAGGCGTTGCCCGACCTCTTCCCGCGGGTCCTCGCGTTCCTGCGCCACGCGCACGCCCTGGTGATGACCGACGTCTTCCCCGACGGCCGAACCTGGCGCCAGCACCTGGACCAGCGACCGGCCACCCCCACTGAGGTCGCCCGCCTCGGCCGCGCCCTGGCCCGCGTCCACCACGCCACCGCCACAGTCCGCACCCCGATCCGCACCCGAGGCGGCGACGACCGGTTCCGCGAGCTCACCTTCGACTTCTGCCTGCGC
This sequence comes from Sphaerisporangium sp. NPDC051017, assembly GCF_040683095.1. Taxonomy (NCBI): domain Bacteria; kingdom Bacillati; phylum Actinomycetota; class Actinomycetes; order Streptosporangiales; family Streptosporangiaceae; genus Sphaerisporangium; species Sphaerisporangium sp. NPDC051017. The sequence goes on along the minus strand of NZ_JBFBCI010000009.1, from coordinate 48,300 downwards.
CCCACCGGTCACCCGGCGTTGCTCGACGCCTGCACGAACCTGGTCGCGCTGCCTGGCCAGCAGCTCGTCCTCGGCGACATCGCACCGAAGAACCTCAGCCTCGCCCACGGCCGCGTGGCCTTCGTCGACCTCGACAACGTCCACTACAACGCCCCCCTGTACGACGTTGCCTACCTCCTCGCGCACCTCCTCCTGCACCACCTGCGCCAACCGGCCGAAGTTCACTCCCTGACCGCCGCGCTGCTCGACGCCTACGCCGGACCCGCACCGGCCAGGCCCTGGCAGCAGGACCCGCTGCTAGCCACGGTCACCGCCGGGGTGGTCCTCTACCGGCTGGCCACCCACGTCGTGCCCTACCCACCCACCGCACCCGCAGCAGTCGGCGAGCACTACCGCGACCGGGTCGTACGCCTGCTGGACACCGGATCCTTCACCGTGCCGGACCTGCTGCGCGCCGCCGGAAAGGCCCCTGCGTGAAGGCCCCCGCCACCCAGGCACCCGACAAGGAGGACCAGTTCGCGATCGCCGTGCTGCGCGCCCGCGGCATCCAGGTCGCCGACATCCAGGCCCTGGCCCGCGACCAGACCCCCTTCGCCCGGCGCACCACCCTCTGGAGCCGGAACCCCGCACCGGGCGTAGCCCTCACCGCCCGGATGGTGGAGCTGGGCGACGGCTGCTTCACCAACGCCTTCACCCTCACCGTCGACCTCGACCGGGCCCGATGCCGGGCCGCCAGTTCCCCGGCCGGATTCCACCTGCGCGACCTCGTCCACGGTGACGCGGTCGCCGCGGTCAGTGGCTCCTTCTCCTACATCTCCGACGACCCCGCCTACCAGCCGGCCGAGCCCTGCCTCGACCTCGCCGTCCGCGACGGCCGGGTCGCCAGTCTGCCCACCATCACCAAACCCGCCCTCCTTATCTACCAGGGGCGACCGCTGGTGCGCACCCTCGCCGCCACCGGCACCCTGACCATCACGGGCCGCACGCACATCTGGACCGGTTCCAAAGACCCCCAGCCGGGCCACCGACCCGGCCACCTCACCATCTTCGGCGCCGCCAACTGCCACGTCCGCTACCGCGACGAACCCCGCACCGGATTCCTCCGCGACGTCGACCCCGCCACCAACACCACCTCCCGCACCCCCGACGGCCTCGACTGCACCGTCAGCCCGACGGCGACTGGGCTGCGGATCACCGCCCTGCGCCCCGGCGGAGGCGCGGACCTGTTCACCGGAGCCTTCGTCCTGCGTGCACACCGCCCCTGGCCCGCCCACCTCACCGTCGGCGCACCCGTCCACGTGACCAGCATCGACACCCTTCACACCCGCGACGTGGAATCTGCGCTATCCCTCGGCCCGTCCGCCGCGGACGCCGCCGCCGGCCGCACCCGCGCCTGGGACCTGAGCCTGGGCACCTCCCCGTTCCGGGTGACCGCCCGCTACGCCCGCACCCTGCTGGCCCTCCGCGGCAACCGCCTCCACCTCCAGGTCCTCGACGGCGCACCCCTGACCAGCACCTTCCAGGGCACCACCCCCCAGGAGACCGCCGACCTGTGCGCCCAATCCGGGATGGACCCCGCCCAGGTCTTCCACCTCGACGGCGGCCAGACCTCCAAGATCGCCTACACCCGAGAAGACCAGGAACCCGACGTCGTCGGCAGCCTGCACTACCTCCAGTGGCCCGCCACCACCGACGCCCCGTTCCGCTGGCAGGGCATCGACGGCCGCCTGCTGCGCAGCGCCCTGGTGATCAGCACTCCCAAGGAGCCGAGATGAACGTCCTCATCGTGGTCGCCCACCCCGACGACGCCGAGATCGCGATGGGCATGCGAATGCTCGCCTACGCGCAGAACGACGCCCGCGTCCGCGTCCACGTCCTGACCACCGGCAGACCCGATCCCGGTGGTCAGGACGTGCGCCGCCAGGAGTGCCTGGCTGCCGGAGCGCTCCTTGGCGTCGCTGACTACACCTTCTCGGCCATCCCCGACAGCCGTTTCACCGATCACCGCGGCGACATCAACGGCGAACTCTTCCGCGTCTTCCGACAGGACAGGCCCGACATCGTCTACACCCACTACCCGAGCGACCAGCGCCTCGACCACGTCGCCACCGCCCAGGAGGTCACCGCCGTCGCCCTACGCGAAGCCGCGAACTTGAGCTACTTTCGCTCTCCCTACAGTGTCGGCCTCGAACCCAACGAGATCTTCATGGGCACCCGGGAACTCCTCGAAGCCAAAGAAGCAGCGCTCAGGTGCTTCGCTTCACAGGGGCAGCTCGACATGACCGCCTTCACGCAACTGGCCGAGGTGGCCCACCGCCAGCACGTGCACCACCGGGTCGTTGAGCGCTTCCCGTCCCGCGTCACAGTCGCCGAACTCTTCACGATCGCGCGAAGGATTGAGATCACCGCCGCCACCAGCAGGTGATGCTCCTTACCTTCGTCTCCGCGTGGTCGCCACGCTCCACTCCGCCGGACCGGCCCCCTCGTTGACCTAGGCGACAGCTGACCCCTACAAGTGACCGGATCGCAGTGCAGCTCGGTCTGGTGGGCGATGCCGGGTCGGCCTTGAACACCACCTCGCGGGCGGACCGGCCGGCCCCCGGACACCGGGAGCAGACCCGTCCCCGCTGGTGGCGCGTGTCGCCATCCACATCGTGAGACGGGATGGCGCGGCAATATCAAGGCCCTTTATATTGGGATTCCCCCTATTAACTATAGGTTTTACCTGCTTTTGAAAGAAGATCGCTGTGCGCTCCTCCATGTCAGTGACGCCGCGCGTCCGCCGCCGTCTGATCATCGGGCTCGTCTCCTTCGGACTCGCCGGCCTGACCGCCTGCGGGTCAAGTGAGACCTCGGCGAACGCCGGTCAGACCGGTGCCGGAAAGGCGGCCACCCCGTCGAGTCAGACGACGAGCCTGGCCACTCAGGCGCAACTCGCCCCCCACTACACACCCGCTGACGACCTGCGCGCCAAGCTGCCGAAGAGCGTGCTCGACTCCGGTGTGGTGCGGACCGCCACGAGTGTCGGCCTTCCTCCGATCAACTTCCCGGGCGAGAACTCCAATGAGGTCAAAGGGCTCAACGCCGACCTCGTCAACGCCGTCGAGCAGCTTCTCGGCGTGAGGTTCGAGTCGCAGAACTATCCGAGCACGGCGGCCCAGTTGCTCGCCCTCGACTCCAAGCGGATCGACCTGACCACCTCGACCAACGGCGACACCAAGGAGCGGCAGGCGAAGTACGACTTCATCGACACGCTGCTGTCGCGCAACGTGCTGATGGTCAAGAGGGGCGACCCCGCCGCCATCGCCTCGGCCGCCGACGTGTGCGGCAAGAGGTTCGGCGAGGTCAAGGGCTCGTTCTCGGTGCTGGCGATCCTGCAGGGCGTCTGCCGGAAGGGCGGCAAGGCCGACCCGGTCCTGTCGAGTTTCGAGGACATCCCGTCGATGCAGCTCGCGCTGGTCTCGGGCCGGATCGACACGTACGTGGGCAGCGACTTCAACGTGGTGTGGGACCAGTCGCAGGGCAAGCCCGTCGACGCCGTCCAACTCCCCGAGGCCGGCACGCTCGTCCTCGGCTGGACCGTTCCCAAGGGCGCGGACGGCCTGCGCGACGCGGTGCTCGGCGCCCTGCGCAAGCTGCACGCGGACGGCTACTACGACAAGGCGTTCGCGCACTGGGGTCTGTCGGGCAACGAACTCGAGCCCGGGGTCAACATCGGCCATCTCGGAACGGGGTTCGGGGGTTGAGCGCCCCCTCCGGTCCCCTGTCAGGGTGCGTGATCGTCGACTTCACCCGATTGATCGCCGGCCCGTGCGCGGGCGACCTGCTCGCCGCGATGGGAGCGGACGTGATCAAGGTGGAGGACGCCACGGGCGACCCGATGCGCGGTGCCCGCTCCCGGCGGGTCGCTCCCAGCCTGACCGCGCCCTCCTTCGCCGCGTACAACGTGCACAAACGCTCCGTCGCCCTGGACCTCAAGGATCCTGAAGGCCGGTCGGCGGCCCTGCGCCTGTGCGATCGCGCGGACGCGGTGATCTCCTCCTTCCGCCCGGGCGTCATGGAACGGCTGGGGCTGGGGGCGCGGGAGCTGCGCGCCCGCAATCCCCGGCTCGTGGTGGCGCGGCTGTCGGCCTTCGGCGAGTCCGGGCCCGGGCGCGACCGTGGCGGGGTCGACATCGTGCTCCAGGCCGAATCCGGGCTCATGTCCGTCACCGGCGAGCCGGACGGGTCCCCGACCAAAGTCGGGGTACCCATCATCGACGCGGCCTCCGCGTACGTGCTCGCCCTGGGAGTCGTCGGCGCTCTGCTGGGCCGCGAGCGCGGGACCGACCCCGGTGAGGTGACCGTGTCGATGCTGGATGTCGGGCTGCATCTGCAGGCCCAGCCGCTGGCCGAGTACCTGGAGTCCGGGGTGGAGCCCGAGCGGGCCGGCAACCGCGCGCCGTACGCGGCGCCCGCCGACGTCTTCCGGGCCGCGGACGGCTCGCTCGTGCTGTCCGCCCACCTGCCGGAGCACTGGGCGAGGCTGTGCGATCTGCTGGGACGCCCGCAGTGGCGGCGGGACCCGCGCTTCGTCACGGTGGACGCCCGCGTCGCCCACCGGGAGGCGCTGACCGCCACGATCGAAGAAGTGCTGCTGGAGCACCCGGTCGAGCACTGGCTCGGCCTGTTCACCGCCGCGGGCCTGACCGCCGGCCGGATCCGCACCTACGCGGAGGTGGCCGGCGACGGTGCGCGGGGGGCCGTCCTGGACGCCGAAGACGTCGACGGCAGTCCGATCCGCCTGATCCGGTCGCCGCTGCGCTTCTCCGGATGGGACGACACCACGCTCACCCGCCGGGTCCCGCGCACCGGTGAGCACACTACGGCGATCCTCGTCGCGCAAGATCCAGGTGACAGGGAGTCCGCATGAGTGCGGCCGATGCCCCCATCCTGCGATCGGAGACTCTGGAAGAAGGCGTGACCGTACTGGAGATGGCCCGGCCCGACCGGCTGAACGCCATCTCCCGGGCCCTCGCCCGAGAACTCGCCGAAGCCCTGAGGCGGCTCTCCGCCGATGGCACCACCCGCGCGGTCGTCCTGACCGGGGCGGGCGAGCGGGCCTTCGGCGCCGGCATCGACGTACGCGAGCTGGCCGAGCAGACCCCCGCCGAACGCGACGAGCAGCAGCAGCTCATGATCGGGCTGCAGCGGTCGCTGAGCGACTACCCCCTGCCGACCATCGCGGCCGTCCACGGGATCGCCGCCGGCGCGTCACTGCAGCTCGCGCTGCACTGTGACCTCCTGCTCGTCGGGCCGGGGGCGCGCCTCGGCCTGCCCGAGCTCAGCGCCGGGCTGCCCGGCATCCTGGGCGCCTGGCTGGCGCACTCGCGGGTCGGGCCGCAACTCGCCGCCGACATGCTGCTCACCTCGCGATGGCTGTCGGCCGAGGAGGCCGTCACGGCCGGCCTGGCCGCGCGCCTGGTGCCCGCGGGGCAGGAACGCGCGACCGCCGTCGACCTCGCCCGGAAGATCGCCGCGCACCGGCCCGAAGCCCTGGCGGCCACGCACGCGTGGCTGCGCCGGCTACGCACCTGGGGCTCCCCGGTGACCTTCACCGGCGCCGTCGAGGCCGCCGACGAGATCCTGCGCGCGTCCAACCGATCCGCGCCGATCACGCCCCGCGGGGGCGGCCATGATGGCTGACGTCACCCCGCTCGACGTGACCGCGCTGCGGGCCGGCATACCCGCGCTTGCCAGGCTCGTCTACCTCAACACCGGGACCGCCGGGCCGCTGCCCCGCGCCGTGCGCGACGCGATGCTCGACGCCCTCGACGCCGACCTGGACAGAGGGCGCGCCTCCGCCCGGCGGTTCGCCCGCATCGCCGAGGGATTCGAGGAGGCGCGCGCCCTGCTGGCCGGCCTCGTGCGCGCCGACGCCGGGGAGGTCGCCCTGACCGGCGGCACGACCGACGGCATCGAGCGCGTCCTGGCCGCGATGCCGTGGTCGCGCGGCGACCGGCTCGTGACGTCCCCTCTGGAGCACCCGGACGTCCTGGAGGCCGCACGCGCCACCGCACGCCGGTACGACCTGGATCTCGTGGTGGCCGGGCCGGCCGGCCAGACCCCGGAGGAGATCGCGGAGGCCCTGGTCACCGCGACCCGGGGAGCCCGGCTCGTCGTCGTCTCCCACGTCACTTACGGGGCCGGAGTTGTGCTGCCGATCGGGCGCATCGCGGCGGCGGCGCGGGCGCGAGGAGCGCTGGTGCTGGTCGACGGCGCTCAGGCGGCCGGCGCGCTGGACGTCGACGTCCACGCCCTGGGCGCCGACTTCTACGCCTTCCCCGGGCAGAAGTGGCTCCTGGGTCCCGAAGGCACCGGAGCCCTGGTCGTCACCCGTGCGGCGGACCGCCGTCCCGCCTCCGCCTTCGAGCCGGGCGCGAAGTCGGCGATGCTCTGGGCCGGGCTGCGCGCCGCCGTGCGGTGGCGCGTGGAGCACGGTCACGAACGCCTCGTCGAGGCCGTGCGGCGGGGCGCCGAACTGGCGCGCGCCCAGCTGGCCGCCATCCCCGGCGTGCCGGTGCTGACACCGGCCCGGCACGCCGGCCTGGTGGCCTTCCGGCTGCCCGGCGCCGACCCGCTCGCCGTCGCCGCCGCGCTGGGCGCCCGCCGGATCGCCACGCGGGGCATCCCCGAGATCGGCGCCGTACGCCTGTCCTGCGGCCCCTTCACCACCGACGGCGAGCTCACCTTCGCGGCCGAGACGGTGCGGAGCCTGGCCCTGGAGAAGGCGGTGAGCGCGCAGTGAGCACACCTCCCGCGCTCGGCGAACCGCTGCTGCGCGACAGGCTCGGCATCGAGGTGCTGTCCGCCACGCCCTCCCGCGTCACCGCTCGAATGCCCGTGCGCGGCAACCGGCAGCCCAGCGGGCTGCTCGCCGGAGGCGCCTCGTGCATGCTCGCCGAGAGCACCGCGTCACTGGCCGCGAACCTGCACGCCGCCGCGCTCGGCGCGAGCGCCGTCGGGCTTGAGCTCAACGCCAGCCACCACCGCGCGGTCCGCTCCGGGAGCGTCACCGCGCTGGCCACCGCCATCCGCCTGGGGCGGCGGGTGGCGAGCTACGACGTGGTCATCACCGACGACGCCGGCGAACAGGTGTGCACGGCCAGGGTGACCTGTCTCATCGTCGGCGCGCCGGAGGACCCGGCGAACGCCCGGCACATCACCTCCGCGACGCCCGCGGGGGAACCGGAGGCGTCGCGCCACGCCTCGTCGCAGGAGACACCGCGATGAGCGCCCGCGACATCCCGCTCGAACCCGCGGCCGCAGTGCCGGAGACCATGCCAGACACCGTGCCCGAACAGGCCCGGCCCAGACCGCGGACCCGCGCCGGACTGGCCGGGTCCGCTCCCGGGACCGGTCTCGCGCCCGGAGTGCCCCGTCCGGACACCCCCATACCGGCGGGCAGGGCCCACCCCTGGCGGTGGGCCGCCGGTGCGCTCGCCCTGGCGATCGTCGGAGCGGGCGGCTACTCCCTGGCGCACAACCGCGCCATGCAGTGGGACGTCGTCGCGGAGTACCTCCTGGCCACACCGGTGCTGGAAGGGCTGTGGCTGACCGTATGGCTCACCCTGCTCGTGACGACACTGGGGTTCCTCGCGGGCATCGGCGTGGCCGCCATGCGGCTGTCGGCCAACCCCGTCCTGCGGATGATCGGCGTGGCGTACGTCTGGTTCTTCCGGTCGGTGCCTGTCCTGGTGCAACTCCTGTTCTGGTTCAACATCGGCTACCTGTATCCCACTCTGTCCCTCGGGATCCCCGGCGGGCCGACGCTGATCTCGGGCAGCGCCAACGACCTGATCAGCGCCACGACCGCGGCCGGGCTCGGGCTCACGCTGCACGAGGCCGCGCACGCCGGCGAGATCATCCGCGGCGGCATCCTCGCGGTCGATCCGGGCCAGGTCGAGGCCGGCACGGCGCTCGGACTGAGCCGATCACGGATCTTCCGCCGGGTCGTGCTGCCGCAGGCGATGCGCGGCATCGTCCCAGCGACCGGCAACCTGCTCATCGGCACGCTCAAAGGCACCTCGATGGTGAGCGTGATCGCGGTGAACGACCTGCTCTATTCCGTGCAGTTCATCTACAACCGCACCTACGCCATCGTGCCGCTGCTCACGGTGGCCACCGCGTGGTACCTCATCGTGACCTCACTGCTGTCGGCCGCGCAGTACCACGTGGAGCGTCACTTCGCGCGGGGGGCGCGGCGCGAGCCGTCGCCGTCGCCGTGGCGGCGGCTGCGCACGCTCGGGCATGGGGCGCGGACCGCATGGAGGAGCCGATGAGCGAGCATCCCATGATCCGCCTGGTCGACCTGCACAAGAGCTATGCCGGCACACCCGTGCTGCGCGGAGTGGATCTGGAGGTCGCGCGCGGCGAGGTGGTCTGCCTCATCGGGGCATCGGGGTCGGGCAAGAGCACACTGCTGCGCTGCGTCGACCACCTCGAAGTGCCCGACGCAGGATTCGTCGAGGTGGACGGCGAGCTGATCGGCCACCATCCCGCCGGCCCCGGCCGCCGATTGCGTGCCCTTCCCGAGCGGCGCATCCGCCGCCAGCGCGCGGGCATCGGCATGGTGTTCCAGAGCTTCAACCTCTTCACCAACCTCACGGCCCTGGAGAACGTGGTGGAGGCGCCGACCTCCGTACGCGGCCTGTCCCGGGCCGAGGCGGCCCGGGAGGCCCGAGAGCTGCTGGCCCAGGTCGGCCTCGCGGGCAGGGAGGACAGCTACCCGCGCCAGCTGTCCGGCGGCCAGCAGCAGCGGGTCGCGATCGCGCGGGCGCTTGCGATGCGGCCGAAGGTCATGCTGTTCGACGAGCCGACCAGCGCCCTGGACCCGGAACTGGTCGCCGAGGTCCTGAACACGATCCAGACCCTCGCGGGCCGTGGCATGACGATGCTCGTCGTGACCCACGAACTGGCCTTCGCCCGGGATGTCGCCGACCGGGTCGCGTTCGTCGACCAGGGCCGCATCCTCGAACTCGGCCCCCCGCAGTCCGTCCTTACGGACCCCCGCCACACGCGTACCCGAGCCTTCCTGGGCCGCCTGGCCCGCCCCCAGACCCCGGCAGGGAGCCGAGATGACCGATGAGACCACGATCTGGTACACGCGCTGCCCCGTGCCGACCGCCTCCGGGATCGCGCTGGACACCGGCCGCCTGGCCGCCTCGCTGTCGGCCGCCGGGCTCGCCGTGGCCCCGATACAACAGGCGGGCTTGGACGAGGCGCACTTCGACCACCGGCTCCCGGCCCTGTTCCGCGAGGGCGGCAACGTGCCGGCGTTGTGGGCACGCTCGCGCGGGGAACGCACCCGCCTCGTCGGCCTGACCTGGGTCCCCGAACTGCAGGCGATCGTCACCCGCCCTGGCACGGGCGTCACCGGCCTCGACGACCTGAAAGGGCGGCGCCTGATCCTGCCCACGCACGGCGGTGAACGCGTGGACTTCTTCCGGGCCATGGCCCTGCGCGGGTTCGAGGCCGCCCTGCGGCACGCGGGCCTGTCGCTGGACGACGTGCGGCTCGTCGACGCCCCCGCCCCGCTGCCGGGGACCCGGGATGTCGGCGCCGACGGCTTCTACCGCGCCACCGTCACCGCACTGCACGCGGGTCTCGGCGACGTCGCGTACGTGAAGGGCGCCCCCGGGGCCGATGTGATCGCCCGCGACGGCCTCGTGTGCCTCCACGACCTCACCGATACGGAAGATCCGCGGCTGCAGGTCAACAACGGCACCCCGCGGACGCTGACGGTCAGCGAGGACCTCCTGGCCCGCCGTCCCGACGTCGTCGCCCGCTACATCGGGGCGCTGCGCCAAGCGGCGCGATGGGCCGCCACCCATCCACACGACACCGCGCGGATCGTCGCCGCCGAGACCGGCTCCACCCTCGCCGGCGTCGCCCGCGCCTACGGCGGCGCGCTGCACCACCGCCTCGAACCCGAGCTCGTGCCCGAATGGATCGATCATCTCGACGACCAGAAGCGCTTCCTGCTGCGCCACGGCGTGATCCCCCGCGACTTCGAGATCGGCGAATGGATCGATCCGGATCCGCTCGCCGCATCGGACGCCTATCTCTCCCCCGAGACGACGGAGGTCATCTCTTGAGCATCACCATCGGTACCCACCCCAACAACCTGGCCACCTGGATCCTGAGCCACGTGGAGGCACTGCAGGAACCGCTGCGCCGGACGCGCGGGGAGGTCCGGTTCGTCCGCTACGACGACGGGCGCCGCACCACCACGCTCCTCGTCGAGGAGACGATCGACGTGGGCGCGACCGGGTCCACGCCACCGATCGTGGCCCAGGCGCAGGACTTGGACGTCGTCTACCTGGCCGCTTCCGCACCCCACCCGGACCCGGGAGGCATCGTCGTGCCGGCGGACTCGCCGATCCGCGATCTGGCCGGCCTGCGGGGACGGAGCATCGCCTTCACCGTGGGGTCCTGGCAGACGCACGCGCTGGCCGTGGCGGTCGACCGGGCGGGCCTCGCCTGGGACGACGTGACGATCGTGGACGTCCCGGCGACCGCCCGCGGCGAGGACTTCCTGGCCGCCGGGACCGACGCCTGGCTCGTGGTCGACCCGGCCTACAGCGGCCTGCGCCGGCTCGCCGACGTACGCGTCGTCGCGCCGACACACGACCTGGTGCGCAACCGCTCGGTGTTCTTCGGCCGCGGCGGCTGGGTACGCGAGCATCCCACCGAAGCCCAGGCCTTCGTCGAGGCCGTCACCGCCACCGAGGCGTGGGCCGCCGCACACCCGGACGAGGTCGCCTCCCTGCTCTCGCGCAGCAGCCGCGGCGGCAGCCCGGAGACCTGGCGCGCCGCCCTGGCCACGCGGCACTGGGGCGTGCACGCCGTGGACGAGGACTTCCTGGCCGAGCAGCAACACGCGGCCGACCTCTTCCACCGCTTCGGCGTGATCCCGAAGCGGATCACCGTGGCGGCGGCACGATGAAACGGCGGCGGGGCGTGCGACGATCAGCGCGCCCCGCCGTTGTACCTTCCCTACGTGTCGAAGCCCTCGGAGAGGAAGATGGACGATGCCGTCTCCCCACAGCAACTGCGGTTACTGTACGCGATCGGCCGCCTCGATCGCGGCATCCAGCGGGAGCTCGAGCAGGGGCTGAAACCGCTCGGACTGTCCCCCCACCAGTACGCGACGCTGACGGTGCTCCGCGCGCGCAGCGGCCTCAGCAACGCCCAGCTCGCCCGCCGCGCGTACGTCACCCCCCAGGCCATGAGCCAGGTCCTCGCCTCGCTCCTCGACGCCGGCCTCGTCTCGCGCACGCCGTCCGACGACAACCAGCGCGTGCTCGAAACCCGGCTCACCCCCGAGGGGCTGAAGGTCACGGCCACGTGCGATCAGATCGCCGACGAGATCGAGGATCGCATGCTCGAAGGCGTCCCGCAGGCCGAGCGCCACGCCCTGCTGGCCGCCGTCCGCGCCTGCGTGCAGCGGATCAACGCCGGCCTGCCCGGCGCGTGAGACGAACGTGATCCCCGCCGGCCGCTCAGGCGTGGGATGTGACGGGCAGGAGCCGTTCCAGTTTGGAGGCGGCGGCGTCGGCGCCTCCCGCGGCGCGCAGCCGCGCCCCCACGTACTGGCTGGAGCGGGTCGAGCGGATCACGGGCGTGCCGGTGGCCGCGCAGCGGACGGCCGCCCGCCTGCTCGGCGAGTCCCGCGCCACCTACATCCTGACCGCGCGCGGCGCCGAGCAGCACAGCAAGGGCACCGCCACCGTCCTCGCGCTCATCAACCTCGCGCTCGCCCTCGGCCTGCCCGGCCGCGCGGACGGCGGTTTCGGCTGCCTGACCGGGCAGGGCAACGGCCAGGGCGGGCGCGAGCACGGGCAGAAGGCCGACCAGCTCCCCGGGTACCGGCGCATCGACGACCCGGCCGCCCGGGCGCACGTCGCCGAGGTGTGGGGCGTCTCCCCCGACTCCCTGCCCGCGCCGGGCCTTCCCGCCTACGAGCTGCTCACCTCGGACGCCATGCGGGCGCTGCTGGTGTTCGGCAGCGACCCCGTGGTGTCGGCCCCGGACGCCTCACGCGTCCGGGGCCGCCTGCGGGGCCTGGACCTGCTCGTGGTCGCCGACATCGTGCCGTCGGAGACGGCGGAGCCGGCCGACGTGGTCCTGCCCGTCACCCAGTGGGCGGAGGAGGACGGCACCACCACCAACCTGGAGGGCCGGGTGATCCGCCGCGGGCTCGACGGTGCCCCTCGGATGGGCGGGCCCGTCAGCCGGTCACGCGGCCGGGTGAGGGGCCCGCCGACGAGATCGCGCGGGCGGCGTTGATCAGGCCGATGTGGCTGAGAGCCTGCGGGAAGTTGCCGATCGGCTCTCCGGTGGCCGAGTCGACCTCCTCGGTGAGCAGGCCGACGTCATTGGCGTATGAGACGGCGGTCTCGAACACTTGTCCGGCCGCGGGCCGCTCGCCGGTGAGGGCCAGGGCGTGCGCGAGCCAGAAGGTGCACAGCAGAAAGGTGCCCTCCTGTCCCACGAGCCCGTCGGCGGCGCGATAGCGGTGCACCAGGCCACGCGGGTCGACGAGGCGGGTGCCGATGGCGCGCACGGTGGAGCGCACCCGTGGATCGCCGGGGGCGAGGAATCCGACCAACGGCATCACCAGCAGCGCGGCGTCCAGGTCCGTGCCGCCGAACGTCTGTGTGAAGGCGCCGATCCTCTGGTTCCACGCCTGGCTCAGGATCGCGGCGCGGATCTGTTCTCGGACGCGCGTCCACTCGCCGACGCGCCCGCCCGCTCCCAGCACGGGGGCCAGCCCGATGGCCCGGTCCAGCCCGACCCAGCACATCAACTTGGAATGCGTGAAGTGCCGGCTGGGCCCGCGGACCTCCCAGATGCCCCGGTCCGGCTCCCGCCAGCGGCGGGCGGCGGCCTCGGCCACCCCGACCAGCATCGCACGGGTGAACGGCTCGAACGGCCCGGTGTCGCAGTAGGTCTCGTGGGCGGCGTCCAGCAACTCCCCGTAGACGTCGAGCTGGGCCTGGCGCCAGGCGTCGTTGCCCACCCGCACCGGAGAGCTGCCCCGCCAGCCGCGCAGGTGCGGCAGACGCCGTTCGCTCAGGTCGCGTTCGCCGCCGACGCCGTACATGATCTGAAGGTCGGCGCCGCGATCGAGCTGGGTGGCCGAGGCACGTGCCAGGAAGCCGAAGAAAGCGGTCTCCTCGAACTCGCAGGCGGCGGTGGACAGGGCCTGCAGGGTGAAGCTGGCGTCCCGGATCCAGGTGTAGCGGTAGTCCCAGTTGCGCTCCCCGCCAATGCACTCGGGCAGGGATGTGGTGACCGCGGCGACGATGGCCCCGGTGGGGGTGTACGTCATCGCCTTCAGCACTCTGCCGCTGTGCTCGACGAGGTGCCGCCAGGGACCTTCGTAGTTCTCGTGCAGCCGTGACCAGGAGCGCCAGCCCCGGATGGTGTCCTTGACCCTGCGCCGTACCTCGCGGGAGGTTCGGCACGGCGGATCCGGGTCCCACGCCCAGCCGGCCTGCAGGGCGAAGCCGAGGCTCTGCCCGGCGCGTAAGGTGACGGTGGCGCCCGCGACCGAGCCGCTGACCCGCGACTCCACCGGACTGGACAAGGTCAGCACGGTCGCGCCGCCGCGCGCGATCAGACCGCCGCCGACCGGCTGCATCAGCGGGTGGACCAGACCGAACTCCGGACGCGGCGTGTAGGTCATCTCCACGGGCACACTGCCCTCGGCGCAGGTCACGTGCCGCAGCAGCAGCCCGGCGGATGACGCTCCCAGGTCGTGCCCGCGCTCCCCGGCGCCCAGAGCGAGCGCGTCCGTCAGGACCAGGGTGCCCCCACGGGTACGGAAGGTGGTCTCCAGCACCAGGGTGCCGGGAACGTAGCGGCGGGTGACCTCGGCCGGGCAGGCCGGGCAGATCGCCCATTGACCGGCATCGTCGTCGAGCAGCCTGGCGAAGATCGCGGGGCTGTCGAAGCGAGGCACGCACAGCCAGTCCACCGAGCCGTCGCGGCTCACCAGGGCGGCCGACCGGCAGTCCGACAGCAGCGCGTAGTCGCCGATCGGCCGGGTGCTCACCGGTGCGCCTTGCCGGTCCGGCGGCCGCCGGCGGCGCGACGCACGACGTAGACGAGTGCGGATCCCGCGAAGAGCGCCAGGGTCACCAGCAGCCACCGGCCGAGGTACGGAGCGGTGCTCAGGGCCGTCGCCTTCCGGTAGTTGTGCTCGGACGCGCGCAGGATGAGGGGGAACCAGATGAGCAGCAGCAACCCTGACAGGCCCGCCGGTACCCGCAGGTAGTTGATCGACGGCCCCTGTCGCCGATCGGCCGCCGGGGGAAGGCGCTTGAGCGCGCGGTCCGCGCCGGAGTAGAGGGGAAGCACGACGAAATCGTGCAGGATCACGGCCCCGAGGAACCACAGCAGGAAACCCGGCAGGATCCCGGCGGCGATGACGCGGGTGAGGGCGTAGGCGGCCACCACGAAGCAGGCGAGCAACGCGAACAGGTGCCACAGGCCGGCGCCGTAGCGCTCTCGCGCCCGCCGGCGCGCCTCGCTGACGCGGCCCCTCATGGCGGAGCCCGGAAGTCGAGCTCGCGCACCCATTTGGTGTTGTGCACGCCGGGAGCGTTGGGCACCATGATCCGGGCGGGGAACCCGTGGTCCAGCGACAGGTCGGCTCCGTTGACCCGCAGCGCCAGCAGGGAGCGGGGATCTGTCGTCTGGCCCGGGCTCAGCGACACATGGCTGAACACGCCACCCCTCTGCAGCGAGCGGACGTAGACGCCCGCGCTGCCGTCCGCCCCGCTCAAACGTGCCAGGTCGGTCAGCCGCACGCCCGTCCACACCTGTTCGGTCGACCATCCCTCCACGCAGGCGATCGGCAACCGGTAGGTGTACAGCGGCATGGCCAGCAGTTCCGCACGCGACAGCCGCACCTGACGGGAGCCCCGTACCGTCAACCTCCATTCGGGGCCGGTCTCGGCCGCGAGGACGCCCACGCTCGCCGCCGTCTTGTTCACCTGGAAGTCGTTCGGCCCGGGCCCGTAGTACCGCCCGTGCGGGGCCAGCAGCGCCGTGCCGCGTATCGGGCCGTCCATCGTCTGCCCTGCCGACAGGCCGAGCACGGCCAGTGAGCCGCCGCCGACGAAGGCCAGCAGGCCCCGGCGTGACAGGGTCGGCGGCGCCGGAGCGGCGGCGACCAGGCCGTCGGGGTCGGGCGGTTCCGGGCGCGTGTCGCGCAGGGACGTGCGCAGCTCCCGGCGGAAGCCGCGGGATCGCAGGGATGTGACCAGCCGGGGCAGCTTGACGGCGATGTGCACCGCCAGCGCGGCCAGGAAGATCCACGCGCCGTACAGGTGCGCCGGGTAGAAGGAGAAGGGGAAGACGTAGAAGAGCTGGATGTTGAGGATGCCGGTGACGAACTCGAAGACCGCGCCGCCGACCAGGAGGAGCAGGCCGGTCCGTTCGAGCGCCTGCGCCGGGGTGCCGACCGGCGGCCAGGCGAACAGTTTGGGGATCACCGACCACAGCTTGGCCAGCAGGATCGGCACCAGCGTCAGGCCGAGGATGACGTGCACGCCCTGGGTGACGCGGTAGAGCCAGACCGGGCTGGTCGGCCAGTCGAAGAGGTAGAAGCCGAACAGCCCTCTCTCCGGCGTGATGTCGTTGCCCGGCAGCCGCGGATCATAGGCGGCGTACGAGATCAGGCCCGTGATCGCCACGAGCGGAAGCCCGACGAGCAGCACCAGCCCGAACACCGATGTGAGCCACGGGCCACGCAGCGGACTGCGCCAGAACTCCGGCCGGAACGGGCCCGGCGGACGTTCCCGGCCCCGCATGTACGCCCTCAGCCGGGCGCCGGCTCCGCGTCCAGCACGTTCACCTGGATGGCGGCGGCGCCCGTCTGACGCATCCGACATGATTCCTCCGAAGCCGGCGCAGGGACGGGCCGGCCGCTGACTACTGCCTGTTCTCACCGCAAAGGCCCTCGGCCAAAGTCGAACTACTTTCTGTTTTCCGTCATGCTCTGTTTCCGGGGGAACGGCTTTCCTCAAGGGAGAGCAGCGGAAAGAGCCGGGCGCCTTCTCATCGGTCGGCCGGCAGGGTCGCGACGGCGTCGAGGATGGCGTGCTCCGCACCCGCGGACCGGCTCGCCTCACCCGGTCGCCCTGCTCGGCCGTGTCCTCTGGTTCCGTCCTCGCAGTGCCGCGCGGAGCCGGGGAACGGTCTGGGCCACCGCGCCGGTGGGTTCGGGCATCAGTTGCCGCTGTCGGCCAAGAATTCTTACGGCCTTCGAATGCTCCTGGGCCATCGCGCCCCGGCCGGTGGAACGCGGCCTACCGTCGGCCGGGTGAGGGTACTCGTGACCGGCTCGGCCGGGTTCATCGGAAGTCATGTCGTCGAGGCGCTGGAGGAGGCCGGGCACGACGTGCGGGGTATCGACCTGCGGAACGGGGACGACGTGCGCGACGCCGCCGTCCTGGACCGGGTGCTCCCCGGCGTGGAGACGGTGGTGCACCTGGCCGCCAAGGTCGGGCTCGGCGTGGACGTCGCCGATCTGCCGGAATACGCGTCGGTCAACGCCTATGGCACCGCCGTACTGCTCGCCGCGATGGCGAGGCATGGCACCGGGCGGCTGGTGCTGGCGTCCTCGATGGTCGTCTACGGGGAGGGGACCTACGAGTGTCCCCGGCACGGGAGGGTGCGGCCGGGTCCACGTGCCGCCGCGGACCTGGCACAGGGGTCCTTCGAACCGCGCTGCCCCCGGTGCGGCTGCCCCGTGGCGCCCGTCACGATCGGCGAGGACGCTCCCGCCGACCCGCGCAACGCCTACGCCACCACCAAGCTCGCCCAGGAGCACCTGTCCGCCAACTGGGCACGGGAGACCGGCCGCACAGCGGTCGCGTTGCGCTACCACAACGTGTACGGGCCGAGGATGCCCAGGGACACGCCGTACTCAGGCGTGGCGGCGATCTTCCGGTCCGCGCTGGAGGCGGGCCGCGCGCCGAGGGTGTTCGAGGACGGCCGGCAACGGCGTGACTTCGTGCACGTCCGCGACGTCGCCCGGGCGAACCTCGCCGCCCTGTCCGGCGGCACACCGGGAGCCCTCGCCGCGTACAACATCGCCAGCGGCGAGCCGCACACGGTCGGCGAGATGGCCGCCGCGCTCGCCGCCGAGCGGGGCGGCCCGGACCCGGTCGTCACCGGCGAGTACCGGCTCGGCGACGTCCGTCACATCGTCGCCTCACCCGGCCTGGCCGCCGAGGACCTCGGCTTCCGGGCGCGCACCACCTTCGCCGAGGGCATGAAGGAGTTCGCCGGCGCTCCTCTGGCCTGACCCGCCCACGTGAGGCCCCGGCGGGGACGCGTCACCAGGGAGAGGCGACCAGCCCCTGCAACAGCAGGCCGGTGACCACCTGCGCGGCGAGCATGCGGCGCCCCTGCGCGTACGCCGCCGCCAGGCCGATCCACACGGCGAAGGGCACCCAGATGCGCTCCACCTCCCCCCGCGTCACCCCGCTGACGTCCAGCGCCAGCACCGCCACCAGGGCCGCCGCCACAACGGCTGCGGTGCCGTGACGGCGCGCCGCCTCGGTCACGACGACGGCCGCGTGGAGGGGTGTGCGGCCGGGTGGAACGGCGGCGAGGCGGCCCGTCGTGAGCTCGCGTGCCGCGCGGACGAGCCCCGCGGTGGTGGCCGGGCCGGTGATCAGTGCGAGGACGGCCAGGTTCGCCACCAGGAAGTACAGATAGGGGCGGGCCGCGCCCGGGTCGGCCGCCCACTCCGCGTGGGTGGCCGCCACCCCGGCGAGCCACGAGAAACCCGCCGCCGCGAACACGCCCGTCACGGCCGCCGCCCCTGCAAGGGCCGCGAGCAGCGCCGAGCGCGGCAGCCGGACCAGCAGGGCGACGGTCACCGGGATCACCAGATAAGGGACCAGCCCGTAGCTAAGGTACGGCAGAGCGCCCAGCAGCACCCCCGCACCGGCCGCGAACCACGTCCTGGCCGCGGTACCCCGGCCGAGCAGCAGGAGCGCGACGCCCCACGCGCCGACGCCCGCGAAGAAGGCGTCCATCGTGGTGGCGATCCAGACCGAGACCGGGGTGAGGGCGAGGTACGGCAACGCCCGCCGGGCCGCCTCCTCCCCCGCCAGGCGGCGTACGGTCAATCCGATCGCCACCGTGGCCGAACAGCCGACGAGGACCACCAGTATCGCCGCCCGCAGGGGCCCATCCAGTCCCACCGCGGCCGACGCCCAGACCACGAGCACGGATAGCGGCGGATGCCCCCGCACGTGCGTCGGGTATTCCGGCAGCCGCTGTGTGAAGGTCGCCAGCCAGCCGAGCGGGTCGTGGCCCACCGCGGGCAGCACCGCCAGGTACTCCTGGCGGTGCGTGAACGGCGCGGCCAGTCCGTCGGCCGACACCGCCAGCACGATGGTCCAGGCAAGTGCGAAGCCGTAGGCGACGAGCGACGCCCGCCCGAACCCGCCCCGCCCGACCAGCTCCGGGAGGACCCGCACGGCGACTGCGGCGAAGACCGCCGCCGGCAGCAGCGTGAGGGCCGGCACCCGGAAATGGGCGTGGAGCGGCGGCAAATGATCGATCCGCAGCACGCCCAGCCCGTGCAGCACCGCGCCGAGCGCGAAGCAGAAGGCGATCAACGCCCCCCACCAGGCGAGCGCCACACGTGTCCAGCGGCCGTCCGCGGCGGCAGGGTGGGCCTGCCGGGTGCCGGGCGTCCCCCGATCCGATCTCTCCGCCACTCCGCAACAGTAGGACAGCGGGTCTGAACTGGGCTTATTTTGAGGGCGGCGTCACCACTCCGTAAGAATCTCCAGACGTTCCCTCCCTTAGCGTCGGAGCATGGAGATCGACGTGGTCCTGCCGTGCCTGGACGAGGAGGCCGCCCTTCCCTGGGTGCTGGGACGCATGCCGACCGGATACCAGCCCATAGTCGTGGACAACGGGTCGACGGACGACTCGGTGAAGGTCGCAGCCCGGCTCGGGGCGCGGGTGCTCGTGGAGCCGCGGCGTGGCTTCGGCGCCGCATGCCATGCCGGGTTGCTGGCCGCGACCTCCGACATCGTCGTCTTCATGGACGCCGACGCCTCCCTCGACCCGCGACAGCTCCCGCGCGTGGCCGAGCCGGTACGCTCCGGAGACGGCGACCTGGTGCTCGGCCGGCGGATCGCCCGGTCGGTGCTGGCCTGGCCGCCGCACGCGCGTGCGGCCAACGCTCTGCTGGCCCACCGGCTGCGCCGGCGCACCGGAGCCGTGGTGCACGACCTCGGCCCGATGCGCGCCGCGCGCCGCGCCGACCTCATCGCCCTGGAACTGCGTGACCGCAGGTTCGGGTACCCGCTGGAAATGGTGCTACGCGCCGCCGCGGCCGGGTGGCGGATCGCCGAGGCAGAAGTGGACTACCTTCCGCGCGCGGGCCGCTCCAAGGTCACCGGCACGGTACGCGGCACCGTTCGCGCCATCGGCGACATGCGGCGGGTCATGCGGGAAACGGCGTGACGCGGATCCTGGTCATCGCCAAGGAACCGGTGCCCGGCCAGGTCAAGACCCGGCTCTGCCCGCCCTGCACCGGAGCGGAGGCCGCCCGGCTCGCGGCCGCCGCCCTGGAGGACACTCTGCACACCGTGGCGGCCGCCCGTGTGCCGCACCCGGTACTCGCCCTCCAAGGGCTGCCGGGCCCCTGGCTGCCTGCCGGTTTCACGGTGATCCCGCAACGCGGGCGTGGGTTGGACGAGCGGCTCGCGGCGGCCTTCACCGACGCGCTTCTCCTGCGCGCGGCGCCCACCGTCCTCATCGGCATGGACACCCCTCAGCTCACCCCGGCCCTGCTCGAGGCCGCCGCCGACGCGCTCACCCGGCATGACGCGGTGTACGGCCCCGCCGCGGACGGCGGCTTCTGGCTCCTCGGCCTGCGCAGTCCCGACCCCGCGCTGCTGCTCGGAGTGCCCATGTCGCAGGCGGGCACCGGAGCGGCCCAGCTCCAGCGCCTGCGCCAGGCGGGGCTGAGCGTGGCCCTCATGCCCGAACTGCGTGACGTCGACACCTTCGCCGACGCCTGCCACGTCGCGGCACAGGCACCCGGCACCCGGTTCGCCGCGACGTTGAAGGCCCTCCGCCCGGACTGATATTGAAGTGAGACGGGGTGAGATTCCACATGGCCATGACGCACGGCTCTGTGTTCGATCGTCTACAACCGGCTCCGTTGGTCAGGCCGGGGCGCCTGCTTCGAAGATGTCGAGCTGGCCCTTGGCCGGGGACGGGATCGCCAGGGTGATGTTGCGGTAGCGGACGGCGGCCGGCAGGACGTGGGCGCCGCCGGGCACCGGGCGGATCAGGCGGAGGTCGGCGAGCAGGGCGAGCGCGGCGTCGAGCAGGCCGTACGGGTCCTGCTGCCAGGCGCCGGTGAAGGACGCCGCGCCGAACTTCTCGTACAGCTCCTGGATCAGCTCCTCCAGCCGGTGCCGTTCCAGGAACGCCAGCGGCTCGGGGCGGGACGGCGGGGCGGGGACGCGTTCGGGCGGCGACCACGCGAGGTCGCGGACGACCCCGGCCTCGGGAAGCGCGGCGTCCACGCGCGCGAGCAGGTCCGCCTGCACCTCGGACTCGACCGGCGGCTCGGCCCACGCCAGGGCGTCCTCCTCCAGGAGGTCGGCGATCCTGGCCAGCAGGAGTCCGGCCGCCCGGTTGACGACCCCGCCCCTGCCGGGGAACGGCTTGTCGGTGAAGCGCCCGCCCGGGTCGGCCAGCAGGACGCCCTCGGCCCGGCGTTCCACGACCAGGCCGGTGAGCCGGGCGAGGTTGTCGGTGACGTCGTCGCGGCGCAGCACGGCGGCGGCCTCGGCGTCCAGGTCTGCGTAGTACACCACCGGGCGCTCCAGCAGCAGCCTGCGCACCCGGGCCTCGGGCGAGCCGCCGAGGCCGTCGAGCAGGCCCGCGGCGCTGGTCAGGTGCTGCACGGGCCGCGGCGGCCTGAACAGGGCCGCGCACACGTCGTGGTCGACGTCGTAGAGGGCGTCGCCGCCCTCGTCGCGGGCCCATGCCTCGGCCGAGCCGTCCGACAGGGTCAGCGCCCCGCGCTCGACCAGCCAGCCGACGACGTCCACCACCGCGCCCTTGTGGCCGGGGACCACCGGGTCGAAGCCGAGGCCCGCGATCGAGTTGGCGACCGGCGCGAACAGGCGGACCAGGTCGGCCAGGCTGATCTCGACGCGCGACCGCTGGAAGGAACCGAGGATCAGGCACAGGTAGGCCAGCCGCCTGCGGTCGAACGGCCTGCCCGCCCTGCTGGTGAAGATCTTGCCGTGTGAGGGGTCCAGGGCGTCCAACCGGCGGATCAGCCGCACCTGGCGGGTCGTCGCGATGAGCGTGTAGCCGAACAGGTCGCGGAAGTCGCGGGTGAGCTGGTCGGCCCAGGGCAGCACCCGGTCCAGCATCCCCGGCCGAGGGCGGACGGCCGTGATCAGGTCGCTGGTGAGCACGAGCCGGACGGCGTCCTGGTAGGTGCCGAGGTCGCCGGGGGCGACGTCCGCGGCCGCGCGCGGCTCAGCCATCGGAGCCCCCGGCGCGCGGGACCAGGCGCAGCGAGAACCCCGGCAGGTGCAGGACGCCGTGCGGGGTGCGGACCGCGCTGCCCTTCGGATCCGGGACCAGCCGCATGACGACGGTGCCCTCGCTTCCCGCCCCGGAGCCGAGCCGCCCGGAGACGACCGTCCTGGCCTCCAGCGCGCGGGTGAGCAGCGTGAGCAGCACCCGGGTCTCGGCCTCGTCCAGGGCCCTGTCGTGGGCGCCGCCGTGCGCGAGGTTGTCGGCGGCGGCGCGCTCGGCCGCCCGGGCCGCGACCTGCCGCCGCCGCAGATCCGCCCGCATCCGCGTGTCCACCCGGACGGGCTGGGGCAGCCCCGGGCCCGCCTGCCGCCCGGTGCGGAACTGCGTGAGCGCGACCTCGATGCCGGGCGCCTCCCACCATGTGGCCCGGGGCGAGATCTGCTCGGCGTCGTCGTGCGCGCCGCCCAGATGCCGAGCCGATCCGACGTTGAACGCCGCGGCCATCAGCGCGTGGGCGGCGTCTGGCGGCAGCCGCCCGGGTCAGCATCGTGGCGGCGCCGCTCGCCTCGACGTGCCGCACAGCCCGGTTGAGCCGGGGCAGGTAGCGGTCAAGCTCGGCCATGAAGTCGCTCATGTGCGTGAGCAGGGCGTTCTTTTGACGCGCTCCCCGGCCTGAAGGGCCGGGGATTCAGCCTGTTGCCGCGCATGCGGCACTTCTGTGGCTTCCTGCTTCACCGACCTGAGCCATCGCGGGGATGGTCTTATTGGGTCTCCACAGGCTTTCGAGCCTTCCGGCCCCGTTCCCGCCCGCCCGGCGGTACCTGACCGGCTCACCGTACCAGACGCCGATCCGCCTTGGCGGCGGATCGGCTTTCCCCGCCCCACTACGCGGGAGAGTCCGCTTCACCCCCGGCCTGAAGTGAAGGCCGGAGCACTACGGACGAAGCCGGTAGCGCGGGAGCAGCTCCGGCGAGGCCTCCGTCGAGGTGACGATCTCGCCGAGGGTGACGTGGAAGTGGGCGGACCGGCGCACCATGTCCTCCATGACCTGGTCCAGCCGGGAGAGCCGCCGGTAGACCTGCCGCTCGTCGCCGGCGCGGTTCGCCTCGGCGAGCGACCGCAGGTCGTCCAGGATGTCGGAGAACACCAGCCGGGACAGGTTCGCGTCCTCGACCCGCGCGGCGAGCACGTCCTCGACGGCGAGGAACGCCCGGTAGCCGAGCTCGCTGAACTGGTAGACGGACTGCCGGTTGCGGTAGCGCGCCAGGGACCCGGCCCGAGAGGCGTCCTCCAGCCGGTGGATGATGCGGTCGGCGGCCAGCGAGTCCAGCCGGTCGCGCAGGGACGCGCCGGGCTCGGGGACGTCGTCGTGGGCCGGCGCGAGCTCGGCCAGGGCCGCCGCCACGTCGTCGGTGTCGACCCGGACCCGGTGGACGGCCCGCAGCCGGTCCATCGCCCGCAGCACCCACAGGTAGACGATGTAGTCGTCGCGCTGCGTGAAGTTGAACAGCCGGAACCTGTCGCCGACCGCGGGCGCGTTCAGGTCGAGCGCGCGCCGCGCGCGATCCGTCCGCCGTGCCGGTCCTGTCGGCCGTGCCGGCCGCCCGCTCGTCGCATCCCCCATGACAGGGGCAAGTATCCCGCAGACGGGGGCCGCGCCCGACCCGTACCCTGCGGTGGCCGCCCACGCGGCGCGTGCCGGACGGCCGCGGCAGCGGAGTCCTGCCGCGGCCGTCGCGATATGTCACATCATGCGAGCGGGCCCACATGGGCGCCCCCTCCTGTCACGGAGCCGGTCTCGTGCTCCGGCCGTACCGGCGCCGTGGAACGTAACGGCACGGTATCGACCGGCTCAGCCCCCGTTTACTACGTTGGAACAACGTTGTACAAACACATACCACCGAACCGTGCGACGACACAGGGAGGTCGTGCCTTGGCACCGGCTGCTCATATCACCCTGGACCCCTCCTTCCGGATCGGACCCGTGGAACCACGGCTGTTCGGATCGTTCGTCGAGCACATGGGCCGTTGTGTCTACACCGGCGTCTTCGAGCCGGGCCACCCACGCGCCGACGCGGACGGCTTCCGCACCGATGTGCTGGAGCTGACCCGCGAGCTCGGCGTGACCCTGGTGCGCTATCCGGGGGGCAACTTCGTCTCCAACTACCGATGGGAGGACGGCGTCGGCCCGGTCGAGGACCGGCCCGCGCGCCTCGACCTCGCCTGGCGGAGTCTGGAGGACAACAGATTCGGGCTCAACGAGTTCATGGCCTGGGCGGTCAAGGCCGGCGTCCAGCCGATGATGGCGCTCAACCTGGGCACCCGCGGCGTGGCCGAGGCGCTGGAGCTGGTCGAGTACGCCAACTACCCCGGCGGCACCCGCCTGTCGGAGCTGCGCCGCTCCCACGGCGTGGACAAGCCGCACGACGTCCGCCTGTGGTGCCTGGGCAACGAGCTGGACGGTCCCTGGCAGATGGGGCACAAGACCGCGGCCGAGTACGGCCGGCTCGCCGCCGAGACGGCCAGGGCGCTCAAGCGCTTCGACCCCGGCCTGTCCCTGGTCGCCTGCGGCAGCTCCAACAGCGGGATGGCCACCTTCGGCGCCTGGGAGGCCGAGGTGCTGGAGGCGACCTACGACATGGTCGACCACATCTCGCTGCACGCCTACTACGACCCGAGCGACGGGGACGTGGACTCCTTCCTGGCCAGCGGTGCCGACATGGAGCACATGATCCGGTCCATCGCCGCGACGGCCGACCACGTGGGCGCCAAGCTGCGCAGCCGCAAGCGGATCAAGCTCTCGTTCGACGAGTGGAACGTCTGGTACCAGAGCCGCTTCCACGGCGAGTCGTCGCTGGAGTGGGCCGAGCACCCCCGCCTCATCGAGGACGTCTACGACGTCACCGACGCCGTCGTCGTCGGCAGCCTGCTGATCACGCTGCTGCGCAACGCCGACCGGGTGGGCGTCGCCTGCCAGGCCCAGCTCGCCAACGTCATCGCGCCGATCATGACCGAGCCGGGCGGCCCGGCCTGGCGGCAGACGATCTTCCATCCGTTCGCGCTGACCGCGCGGCACGCCCGTGGCGAGGTGCTCAGGGTCGAGCCGGAGTGCCCGACGATCGACACCGGCAGGTACGGCGAGGTGCCGGCCGTCTGGGCGACCGCCACCCGGGACCCGGAGACCGGCGAGATCGCGCTGTTCGCCGTCAACCGCGACCGCCGCGGCCCCCTGCCGGTCGAGATCGCGCTGCCGGAGGACATGCGCGTCGCCGAGCACCTCGAACTGGCCGACGACGACCCCTCCGCGCGCAACACCGCGGCCGACCCCCAGCGCGTCGTCCCACTTCAGGGCACGGGCCTCGCCCTCGACGGCCGCCGCGCCACCCTCACGCTTCCGCCGGTTTCTTGGACTATTGTCCGCTTCGCTCCCCTCACCGCCAGGAGTGCGCTATGACCCGTCCCCTGTCCCGCCGTTCCTTCCTCGGCATGTCCGGGGCCGTCGGGCTGTCCGCGACCCTGGCCGCCTGCGGCGGCGGCACCAAGATCGGCGCGCCGGCGTCCGGCGCGCCGGCCTCGGCCGCCCCCACTTTCTCCGGCGGCGAGTACAACGGGCCCAAGGTCACCCTGGAGTTCTGGAACGGCTTCACCGGAGGCGACGGCCCGCACTTCCGGGCCATGCTGGACGCCTTCAACAAGGAGTACGCCGGCCGGATCGAGGTCCGCAACGTCACCCGCCGCTGGGAGGACCTCTACCCGGCGCTGCCCACGGCCATCGCCGCCGGCAAGGGTCCGGACGTGGCGGTCATCCACATCGACTGGATCGGCACCTTCGCCGCCCGCTCGGTGCTCACCCCGCTGGACGACGTCGTCGCCGCGCTCAAGCTCAGCGACGCCGACTTCATCCCCGCCATCTGGAACGCGGGCGTCTACGACGGCAAGCGCTACGCCGTCCCACTGGACATCCACTGCCTCGGCGACTACTGGAACATGGCGCACCTGGAGAAGATCGGCCTGAGGGACGCCCCCAGCGACAAGGCGGGCTACGAGGACGCCCTCGCCGAACTGGCCAAGGCCGGGGTCGCCCAGCCGTTCTGGATGCCGAACAAGTGGCCCGCCCATCTGATGTTCATGTCGCTGCTGTGGCAGAACGGCGGCGAGCTGTACAGCCAGGACGGCACCAAGACCCTGTGGGGCGGGGCCGAGGGCGAGCAGGCGCTGGCCTGGATGATCGAGCAGATCGACAAGGGCCACAGCCCGGACAAGGTCGCCATCGACAGCCAGTACGCCGCGTTCAAGAACGACAAGGTGAGCTTCACCTGGGACGGCATCTGGCAGATCAACGACCTGAAGGCCAACGCCCCGAGCCTGAAGTGGGGCCTGTCCCCGGTACCGGCCATCGGTTCCAGCCCGGCGGTGTGGAGCTCCTCGCACAACTTCGTCATGACCGCCCAGGCGGCCAAGGACGCCGACAAGGTGCAGGCGGCGAAGTTCTTCATCGACCACATCAGCCGCCAGTCCACCGAGTGGGCCAAGGCCGGGATGATCCCCGCCCGCAACTCGGTCCGCCAGGACCCGTCGATCGCCGACCTGCCGCAGATCAAGCTGGCCGCCGACCCGGGCGTCTTCCACTTCCTGCCCGCGCTGCCCGGCGTCGGCGACGTGCAGTCCAAGGCCCTGGAGCTGGCCGTGGCCAAGGCGGTGCTCAAGCAGGCATCCCCGGCGGACGCGCTGAAGGAGGGCGTGGCGACGGCCGACAAGCTCCTGGCCGAGAACAAGAGGAAGTACACGCAGTGAGCGTGCTCACCCGCACGGAGCGCCTCGCGGGGGCACCCGCCGCCCCCGCGAGCCGCGCCCGCCGCATGCGCTGGTGGACGCCGTACGCCTTCCTCGCCCCGTACCTGGTGCTGTTCGCCGTGTTCATGGTGCTGCCGATCGGGTTCGGGTTCTACACCAGCCTCCACGAGTGGGACATCAGCCTGCCGGCCAAGCCGTTCGTGGGCCTGGACAACTACGCCGAGCTGTTCGACCCCTCCAGCGTGGACGGCTCGCGCTTCTGGTCGGCGATGCGGGCGACCGGGATCTTCACCGTGTTCTCCGTGCCGCTGCTGATCCTGCTGCCGCTGCTGGTGGCCCTGCTGATGAACGGCCGGTTCCGGGGCCGCAACCTCTACCGCGCCGTCTACTTCGCCCCCTACGTGCTGGGCGTGGCCGTGGTCGGCTTCGTCTGGCGCTACCTGCTGGACGGCAACATCGGCCTGGTCAACCACTACCTGGGCCTGTCCGTCCAGTGGACCACCGACACCCCGCCGGCCTGGATCGCGCTGATCGGCGTCACCGTGTGGTGGACCCTCGGCCTGAACGCCGTCATCTTCCTGGCCGGGCTGCAGGACATCCCCCACGAGCTGTACGAGGCGGCCATGGTGGACGGCGCCGGCCCGCTGGCCCGGTTCCGCGCGGTGACCGTCCCCGGGCTGCGTCCGGTCATGGTCTTCGTGGTCAACGCCACGATCCTCGCCTCGGCCAACATGTTCGGCCAGTCCTACCTGATCACCGCAGGGGCGCCCGCGGACGAGACCAAGACGGCGATCTACCTCATCGCCGAGACCGGCCTGCGGCGGTTCGACATGGGCACCGCGTCGGCGATGAGCTTCATCCTCGCCGGGTTCCTGATGTGCGCCTCGGCCCTGGTCTTCGGCGCCTTCCGCGACAGGAGGAAGCCATGACGTCCACGGCCCCGCGGCGGGTGCGGCGCGCCCTGCTCCACCTGGTGCTGGCCGTCGTCGCCGCGCTCTACATCAGCCCGCTGGTGTACATGCTGCTCACCTCGTTCAAGACCCGCGAGGGCGCCGGGTCGACCGAGCCGCAGTGGATCCCGAGCCCCGCGACGCTCGGCGCCTACCGGGAGATCCTGAGCAGCTCCGACAGCCCGATTCTCACCTGGTTCGCCAACAGCCTGATCGCGGCGACCGGTCACGCCGTCCTGGTGCTGCTCACCGCGGCCCCGGCCGCGTACGCGCTCGCGCGGCTGCGCTTCCGCGGCCGGTCGGCGATCTTCACGGTGATCGTCGCGACGCTGTTCGTGCCCCCGGTGGTGCTGCTCATCCCGAACTTCCTCATCGTCAACGAGCTGTCCTGGGTGGACAGCCTGCCCGCGGTCATCGTGCCCGCGGCGGCGGGCGCCTTCGGGGTGTTCTTCCTGCGGCAGTTCTTCCTCACGCTGCCCGGCGAGCTGGAGGAGGCGGCCGAGCTGGACGGGTGCAACCGCTGGCAGATCTTCACCTCGATCGCGCTCCCGCTGGCCAGGCCCGCGCTGGTCACGCTGTTCCTGCTGTCGTTCCTGACCAACTGGAACGACTTCCTGTGGCCCATCTACGTGCTGCTCAACCCGGACTCGCTCACGCTGCCCGCCGGCCTCGGCAACTTCCAGAGCGCCAACAGCATCCGCTACGACCTGCTCATGGCCGGCGCGGTGATCGCGAGCCTGCCGGTGATCCTGCTGTACCTGGTGGCGCAGCGCTGGGTCATCGAAGGCATCTCCCGGTCCGGCCTCAAGGGGTAGGCGCGGGGCGCCCGGCCATCACGCAGAGCGAGCCCCGCCCACCCTTTGTCACGATGGCCGACCGGCAGCGCGACCTGGCCGAGGCGTTCCTGCCACAGGGACCGATAGCCCCTCCGCGACCAGCGAGTGGGGTCAGGGTGGCGATCCCGGCGAGCGCCAGGGCTTCCGGTACGACTCTTCAGGCTATCGTTCGCGGGGTCTGCGGCGATCACCGGCAAAGTGAAATATATGATTGTTCGGGAAATGTTCATGTACGCGTGGCGCGGAGCGTCACGGCGGCCCCGATGCGCGTCCGAGGTTCCCGGTCTTCGAAGGGAAACGCGCAGGTCACGGTGACCCGGGGGTCGCGTCGTCGACGCTTGGGGTGATTTCTTGCCGCCGAACGGTGGATCCGTGCTGCCTGACGCCGTCCCGTCTCTCGATGAGGCCCTGATTCCTTCCGGCGAGGCCCTCCCTCCGCCCGCCGAGGCCGTGTACCTGTCCGAGGGGGAAACGCCGCCCGCGCGCACGCTCGTGGAGGTCCTGGAGGAGACGACCCGGGCGCACCCCGGCGAGCCGGCCCTGGACGACGGTCGTGCGGTGCTCTCCTACGCCGAGCTCCGTGAGCAGGTCGAGAGCCTTGCCGGGCGGCTCCGCTCCGCCGGGGCGGGGCCGGGCGCGCGGGTGGGCGTGCGCGTCCCGTCCGGAACCGCCGACCTGTACGTCGCGATCCTCGCGGTGCTCACCGCGGGCGCGGCGTACGTGCCGGTGGACGCCGACGACCCGGACGAGCGCGCCGAGCTGGTCTTCGGCGAGGCGGGCGTCCGCCTGGTGATCGGCGAGGGCCGCGCGTTGACGTTCCGCGACGGCGAGCCCGCCGGGCCGTCCACGGCGGGATCCGGGCGGGCGCCGCGGCCGGAGGACGACGCGTGGGTCATCTTCACGTCCGGGTCCACCGGGAAGCCCAAGGGGGTCGCGGTCAGCCATCGCAGCGCCGCCGCGTTCGTGGACGCCGAGGCCCGGTTGTTCCTCCAGGACGCTCCCCTCGGGCCCGGGGACCGGGTGCTGGCCGGGCTATCGGTCGCGTTCGACGCCTCTTGCGAGGAGATGTGGCTGGCGTGGCGGCACGGCGCGTGCCTGGTCCCGGCGCCGCGCGCGCTGGTGCGCACGGGCATGGACCTCGGCCCCTGGCTGGTCGAACGCGGCGTCACGATCGTGTCGACGGTCCCCACGCTGGCGGCGTTATGGCCGGTGGAGACCCTGGACGAGGTCCGGCTGCTCATCTTCGGCGGCGAGGCGTGCCCACCCGAGCTGGCCGAGCGCCTCAGCGTCCCCGGGCGCGAGGTCTGGAACACCTACGGCCCGACCGAGGCCACCGTCGTCGCCTGCGCGGCGCCGCTGGGCGGGCCGGGTCCGGTGCGCATCGGCCTGCCGCTGCACGGCTGGGACCTCGCGGTGGTCGGCCCGGACGGCCGGCCCGTCGCCTCCGGTGAGACGGGCGAGCTGGTCATCGGCGGCGTCGGCCTGGCACGCTACCTCGACCCGGTCAGGGACGCCGAGAAGTACGCGCCGCTGCCGTCCCTCGGCTGGCAGCGGGCCTACCGCAGCGGCGACCTGGTCGTCGCCGACCCCGAAGGGCTGATCTTCGTGGGGCGCGCCGACGACCAGGTCAAGCTGGGCGGGCGCCGCGTCGAGCTTGGCGAGATCGACGCCGCGCTGAGCGCCCTGCCCGGCGTCGCCGGCGCGGCGGCCGCCGTCCGCGCCACGGCGGGTGGCCACCGGCTCCTGGTCGGGTACGTCGTGCCCGGTGACCCGGGCGCGTTCGACGCGGCGGCGGCACGCGAGCGGCTGGCGGGCGCGCTGCCCGCGGCGCTCGTGCCGCGCCTGGCCGTCGTGGACGCCCTGCCCACGCGGACCTCGGGGAAGATCGACAGGGCCGCGCTGCCCTGGCCGGTCGCGGCCCTGGACGCGGGCACGTCCGCCGGCGACCCGGGCGAGATGACCGAGACGGAGCGGTGGCTGGCCGAGCGGTGGCAGGAGGTGCTCGGGGATCGGGTCACCGGACCGGGGGCCGACTTCTTCACCGCCGGGGGCACCAGCCTGGCGGCGGCCCGCCTGGTGTCCGCGCTGCGCGCCCGCCACCCGTCCGTCGCGGTCGCGGACCTGTACGACCGTCCGACGCTGCGAGGCCTGGCCGGCCGGCTGGACGAGCTGGCAGCGGCCCACGACCACGAGAACGCGGACGACGGCCGCACGGTGGTGCCGATGCCGCTGCGCGCGTCGCTGATCCAGACGGCGCTGACGCTGCCGCTGCTGACGGTCCGCGCGATGCCGTGGCTGATCGGCGCGGCCGCGGCCGGCAACCTGCTCGACTCGCCCTGGACGCCGGCGATCTCGTGGTGGTGGGTGCTCGCCGGGGTCCTGCTGTTCATGACGCCGTTCGGACGCCTCGGCCTGGCCGCGGCGACGGCCCGGCTGCTGCTGCGCGGCCTGCGGCCCGGCCACTACCCGCGCGGCGGGGCCGTCCACCTGCGCATCTGGTTCACCGAGAAGCTCACCGAGATGCTCGGCGTCGCGGGGATCTCCTCGGCGCCGTGGATCGCCTACTACGCGCGGGCGCTCGGCGCGCAGGTCGGCCAGGACGCCGACCTGCACACGCTTCCCCCGGTCACCGGCATGCTGCGCCTCGGCAGGGGCGCGGCGATCGAACCCGAGGTCGACCTGACCGGCCACTGGCTGGACGGGGACGTGCTGCACGTCGGCGAGATCCGGGTCGGCGCGGGGGCCGGGGTCGGCGCCCGCTCCACGCTGCTGCCGGGGACCAGGATCGGCAAGAACGCCCACATCGCCCCCGGCTCGTCGGTGAGCGGGCCCGTCCCGGCCGGGGAGCGCTGGGCGGGCGCCCCCGCGACGCGGCAGGGCAAGGCGGCCCCGCGCACGGCCCGTCCACCGCGCCTGCGCCGCTGGACCGCGATCTACGGCGTGTCGGCGTCGCTGCTCGGCCTGGTGCCGCTGGTCGCCGCGGTCCCGGGGCTGGCCGTGCTCGGCGCCGCCGTCCAGGACTCCCCCGGGCCGGTCGCGGCGCTCGGCCCGGCCCTGCTCGCCGTTCCGGTCTCCACCGTCGTGTCGATGGCGGCCATGGCGCTGCTCCTGCTGGTGCTCGTCCGGCTGCTCGGCATCGGCCTGCGCGCGGGCGACCACCCCGTGCACAGCCGCACGGCCTGGCAGGCGTGGGCCACCGAGCGGCTGATGGCGATGGCGCGGGTGTGGCTGTTCCCGCTGTACGCGAGCATGTTCACGCCGCTGTGGCTGCGGGCGCTCGGCATGAGGGTGGGACGCCGGACCGAGCTGTCCACGGTGCTGGCGCTGCCGAAGATGACCGCGGTCGGCGACGGCGCGTTCCTGGCCGACGACACCATGATCGCGCCGTACGAGCTGGCCGGCGGGTGGATGCGCGTCGACCACGTGCGCATCGGCAAGCGGGCGTTCGTCGGCAACTCGGGCATGACCGCGCCGGGACGCAAGGTGCCCAAGGACGGCCTCGTCGGGGTGCTGTCGGCCGCGCCGAAGAAGGCCAAGGCGGGCTCGTCGTACCTGGGGATGCCCCCGGTGAAGCTGCGCAGGACCGCGCAGCGGGCGGACACGAGCCGCACCTACGACCCGCCGGCCCGGCTGCGGGTGGCCCGCGCGCTGGTGGAGCTGTGCCGGGCGGTCCCGGCGATGGCGACGGTCGCGCTCGGCGTCGCGGTCCTGGCGGCGTTCCTGTGGCTGGCGGCGACGGCCGGCTTCGCGGTCGCCGCGCTCCTCGGTGGGATCGTGCTGGCGGGGGCCGGGGTCGTGGCGGGCGCCGTCGCGGTCGCGGCCAAGTGGTCGCTGCTGGGCCGGATCAGCCCGGGCGACCGGCCGCTGTGGAGCTCGTTCGTGTGGCGCAACGAACTGGCGGACAACTTCGTCGAGGTGCTTGCCGCGCCGTGGTTCGCGACACCGTGGCTCGGCACGGCGCCGTTCAACGCGTGGCTGCGCGCGCTCGGCGCCCGGGTCGGCCGCGGCGTGTGGTGCGAGACGTACTGGCTGCCCGAGATCGACCTGGTCAGCCTGGGCGACGGGACCTCGGTGAACCGGGGCTGCGTACTCCAGACCCACCTGTTCCACGACCGCGTCATGAGCATCGATACAGTCGAGCTGGCGGAGGGCTCCACGCTGGGCCCGCACGGGGTGGTGCTGCCCGCGGCCACGGTCGGGAGCAACACCACGATCGGCCCCGCGTCCCTGGTGATGCGCGGCGAGTCGCTGCCCGCGCGGACCCGCTGGTACGGCAACCCGGTCGCGGCCTGGCACAGCGCCGCGTGACCGGCATCGAGGGGAGGACAGTGGCAGCGGCCACCCGCTACTTCCCCGAGCGCGGCGATCCGGCCTACCACGTCCGGCACTACGACCTGGCGCTCGAGCACCGCCTCGGGCCGAACCGGCTGAGCGGCACCGCCCGGCTGACCGCGGTCGCGGCCGAGCCGCTCGACCGGGTGGTGCTCGACCTCGGCCCGTTCCGCGTCGGCCAGGTGCTCGTCGACGGCGAGCGCGCCCGATTCGTCCACCGCGGCGAGAAGCTGCGCGTCACGCCGCCCCGCTGGCTGCCGGAGGGCAGGACGTTCACGGTCGAGGTCCGGTACGCGGGCAACCCCCGGCCCGTGCCCAGCCACTGGGGCGGGCTCGGCTGGGACCTGCTCGACGACGGGGTGATCGTCGCGAGCCAGCCGATCGGCGCGTCGTCGTGGTTCCCGTGCAACGACCGGCCCTCCGACAAGGCGAGCTACGACATCGCGGTGACGACGGCCTCGCCGTACACGGTCGTCTGCAACGGCACGCCGGTGTCGACGCGGCGCGGCGGCTCGCGGACGACCTGGGTGTACCACCAGGCGGAGCCGACGGCCGCCTACCTGGCGAGCGTGCAGATCGGCCGCTACCAGCTCACCGGCCTGCCCGGGGAGGTGCCGCAGCGGCTGGCCGCGCCCGCCGCGCTGCTCTCCCGGGCGCGGCACGACCTCGGCCGCCAGGACGCGATGATGCGGGTGTTCGGCGAGCTGTTCGGGCCGTACCCGTTCGCGTCGTACACCGTGGTCGTCACCGAGGACGAGCTGGAGATCCCCGTCGAGGCCCAGGCCATGTCGATCTTCGGGGCCAACCACATGGACGGACGGCGCGGCTGCGAGCGGCTGGTCGCGCACGAGCTGGCCCATCAGTGGTTCGGCAACAGCCTGACGCTGCGCCACTGGCGCGACATCTGGCTGCACGAGGGCTTCGCGACGTACGCGGAGTGGCTGTGGTCGGAGGCCTCGGGCGGCGAGCCCGCCGAGGCGCACGCGCGGCGCTGGCACGCCCGGCTCGCCGCCCGCCCCGGCGGCTTCGTCCTCGCCGACCCGGGGGCAAGGCGGCTGTTCGACGACCGCGTCTACAAGCGCGGCGCGCTCACCCTGCACGCGCTGCGCCGGGTGCTCGGCGGCCCGGCGTTCACCTCGCTGCTGCGCGTCTGGACCGACGCCTACCGGCACGGCGTCGTGACCACCGGCATGTTCACCGAGCTGGCCGCCCGCTACACCCCCGAGCCCCTGGACGCGTTCTTCGCGTCCTGGCTCTACACCGAGACGCTGCCCCCGCTCTGAGCCGCGTCAGCGGACCGCCGTCCGGCGCCGGACGGCCGGGCCTTCGCCCTCCCTCTCCCCCAACGGGCCAGAGGCGGCACGGCGACTCCAGGACATAAAACGCTTTATCCGATATACCGCACAAGTGGCCCGTCGGGGGCGTATCCCATTTGCGGCATTAACCGGCAGTCGACACACTTGCCTGATTAATCATCTGTGTTGCCACCTCAATACGGGGTAGGTCACCCATGCGTCACCATTATGGTGATTCAGCGCTCGATTCTCTGCATTTACTAACTGGGGGTATTTAGGTGAGTCATCCACCTAGAGGCAGGAAGTCTCTGACGCGAACGATCAACGACCGATCCCTGCTCGCTTACATCGGCGCGGCCGTCACCGCCGGGGTGCTGATGGCGCCGGCGCTTCCCGCGCAGGCCAACGCCCACGCCGCCACGAACGGCGTCCACACCGGCCTCACGTTCCGGTCGACACCCGACGGAGGAGGGCCAAGCGGGGGCGAGGAAGAGGTTCCCGCCGTGAAGAAGCCCAGAAAGGAAATCCGGAAGCACCGCCGGATACGCCACATCGCCTACCGTCCGCAAAAACACTACGAGCATTTCCACAAACCACGACCGGAAGAGCACGTCGACGTCTCGGTCACCCCCGAGCACGGCGGAGGCGGCGGCTTCAGGAACCACCACAGGCATCACGGCCACCGCCACAACGGTCATTTCATCGACGACCTCTACCGCGCGCGGCACCTGCGCAGGCACCACAGCCATCAGGAGGCCTACCAGGCGGCCCTCCGAGAGGCGGACCGCTGGCTCAATCAACGACCGATGAAGCATCGCGTCAAGCACCACGACACGCGTCGTTCGTGAAGCACCC
This sequence comes from Sphaerisporangium sp. NPDC051017, assembly GCF_040683095.1. NCBI lineage: Bacteria > Bacillati > Actinomycetota > Actinomycetes > Streptosporangiales > Streptosporangiaceae > Sphaerisporangium > Sphaerisporangium sp. NPDC051017. Next base: position 13,644 of record NZ_JBFBCI010000009.1, on the reverse strand, counting down.
GGCGCTCTCCGGGATTCCGGCCGGAGAGGACGGTAAGGACCGCCGGGAACCCAGAGCCCAGGGGTGAGCCCGGCGCCCGGGGACCGGCCGGACCCGCGGGTCCGGCGGGTCCGGCGGGTCCGGCGGGCGCCCCGGGCTCATGGACCGCGATGCGATCGAACAGCCGGAACGACCGCGCGGTCCCAAGGATGACGCCCCGCCCGCCCTGGCCTTTCCACGCCAGGGCGGCGGGGCTTTCTCGCCGGATCCCCTGATCGTCGGCTCGCAGCCCTGAAGCATGGCGAACCGGCCGCCGACTCATCGGCCGGCCGGCTCTCGGAATTCGGGGCCTACAGTTTCTGACCGGCCTGGGGCTCCGGAGGAGGTGCGGGCCGCCTCCTCCGGGGCACTGTCATGTCGTGATCGTTTTGTGTCTATACATCCCTGTCTCGAACGTGTTAAAACCCGATTAATTAATCTCCTAGACATAAAAACCTAGCCGGCACGTTCCCATCCGACACCGAGACACCGACAGCACGACGGAGGCGGCGGCACCCCTCCGGCCCCGCATCACCCCCCGGCAACAAGCGCGGCGGCGCGCGCCTTGCCTGACTGGATCCTGAGGTCAGGAACGACATGCAGATGCATATCGGAATTCGCCTGCGCAGAGGCATGCGAGGTGTGGCATGAAACGAGTGCTCACCTCCCTGGTTCTGCTCCTCTCCACGCTCGTCATCCCTTCGCGGCTCCTGCTCCCCTCCCCGGCCTCGGCCGCCGCCACGACGGCCGCCGCAGAACCGCCGTTCTCCGCGCTGGTCTTCTCCAAGACCGCCGGGTTCCGGCACGACTCCATCCCGGCGGGCATCGCCGCGATCAAGAAGCTCGGCCAGGACCACGGCTTCACCGTGGACGCCACCGAGGACTCCGCGGCCTTCACCGAGGAGAACCTGGCCAAGTACCAGGTGGTGGTGTTCCTGTCCACCACGGGCGACGTCCTGAACGCCGCCCAGCAGACCGCCTTCGAGCACTACATCGAGGGCGGCGGCGGTTACGCCGGCATCCACGCGGCCTCTGACACCGAGTACGACTGGGCCTGGTACGGCAAGCTCGTCGGCGCGTACTTCAAGCAGCACCCTGCGCCGCAGCAGGCCGTCGTCAAGGTCGAGGACCCCGCGCACCCCTCCACCGCCGGCCTGCCCGCCCGCTGGACCCGCAACGACGAGTGGTACGACTTCCGCGCCAACCCGCGTGGCAATGTTCACGTCCTGACCTCCCTGGACGAGAAGAGCTACAGCGGCGGCACGATGGGGACCGACCACCCCAACAGCTGGTGCCAGAACTACGACGGCGGCCGCTCCTGGTACACCGCGCTGGGCCACACCAACGAGTCCTACGCCGAGCCGAACTTCCTGAAGATGCTGCTCGGCGGCCTGCAGACCGCCGCCGGTGTCGTCCCGGCCGACTGCTCGGCCAGTCTGGACTCGGCGTTCGCCAAGGTCACCCTGGACGACAACACGTCCAACCCGATGATGCTGGACGTCGCCCCCGACGGCACCGTCTTCTACATCGACCGGCTCGGCGACATGAAGGCCGTCAAGCCCGCGGGCGGCGTGGTCACCTCCGGCCACCTGAACGTCTTCACCGCCAACGAGAGCGGCCTGCTCGGCCTGGCGCTCGACCCGGACTTCACGACCAACCGCTGGGCGTACCTGTACTACTCGCCCCAGTCCAAGGTCGTGGACCGGCTCTCGCGCTTCACGATCCGCGAGGACCTGACGCTGGACCTCGCCAGTGAGAAGGTCGTGCTCGAGGTTCCCGTCCAGCGGGCGGAGTGCTGCCACCACGGCGGCGGCATGGTGTTCGACAAGGCGACCGGCGACCTGTGGCTGGCCAACGGCGACAACACCAACCCGTTCGCCTCCGACGGCTACACCCCGATCGACGAGCGCGCGGGCCGGTCGGCCTGGGACGCCCAGGGCACCTCCGCCAACTCCAACGACCTGCGCGGCAAGGTGCTGCGCATCCACCCCGAACCGGACGGCACCTACACCGTCCCCGCGGGCAACATGTTCCCGCCGGGCACGCCGAAGACCCGCCCCGAGATCTACGGCATGGGCTTCCGCAACCCGTTCCGGATCGGCATCGACCCGAAGACGCACAAGCTGCTGGTCGCCAACTACGGCCCGGACGCGGGGCAGCCGAGCGCGACCCGCGGCCCGGAGAACACCGTCGAGTGGGACATCCTCAACGGGCCGGGCTTCTACGGCTGGCCGTACTGCATCGGCGACAACAAGCCCTACATCGACTTCGACTTCGCCACGAACACCTCCAAGCAGGCGTTCGACTGCGCGGCGCCGAAGAACGACTCGCCCAACAACACCGGCATCACCGACCTGCCCAAGGCGCTGCCGGCCACCGTGTACTACCACTACGCCGCGGACCCCGCCTTCCCCGAGCTGGGCGGCGGCGGCGCGCCGATGGCCGGGCCGGCCTACCGCTTCGACCCGGCGCTGAAGTCGGACCGCAAGTGGCCCGCCTACTGGGACGGCAAGGCCGTCTTCGGTGAGTGGAACCAGAACCACCTGTACTCCTTCCAGCTCAGCGAGGACGGCTCGCAGCTCGTCGACATCAACACGATGCTCGGCACGATGAGCTTCAAGAAGCCGATGGACATGAAGTTCGGCCCCGACGGCGCCCTCTACCTCATCGAGTGGGGCTCGAGCTTCGGCGGCGACAACACCGACTCCGGCGTCTACCGGATCGACTACGTCCAGGGCAACAGGTCGCCGATCGCGCAGGCCAAGGCCGACAAGACCTCCGGCCCGGCGCCGCTGACCGTGAAGTTCTCCAGCGCCGGCTCGGCCGACCCCGACGGGTCGGCGATCACCTTCGCCTGGGACTTCGACGGCGACGGCCAGACCGACTCCACCGAGGCCGACCCGACCTTCACCTACAACACGGCCGGAAACTTCACCGCCGTGCTGACCGTGAAGGACGAGGACGGCAAGACCGCCAGCGCCAACGTGCCGATCGTGGTCGGCAACACGGCGCCGACGGTCAAGATCAACCTCCCGCCGGACGGCGGCCTGTTCGAGTTCGGCGACCAGGTGAAGTTCACCGTCACGGTCACCGACCCCGAGGACGGCACGGTCGACTGCACGGCCGTGAAGATCCAGGCGATCCTGGGCCACGACACGCACGGGCACCCGCTCGACCAGTACACCGGCTGTTCGGGCGTCGTCCAGACGACGCTGTCCGGCGGGCACAGCGAGGGCGACAACGTCTTCTACGTCCTCGAGGCGTCCTACACCGACAAGGGCGGCGCGGGCTCCTCGAACCCGTTGACCGGCCGCGCACAGGCGCTGCTGCAGCCCAAGCACAAGCAGGCCGAGTTCTACTCGTCGACCGGCCGCGCGCCGGACGGCACGGGCACCGGCGACCCCGGCGTCAAGGTGGAGACGACCTCCGACACGCAGGGCGGCTTCAGCAACATCGGCTTCATCGAGGACGGCGACTACTGGAGCCACGACCCCGTCAACCTGTCGGGGATCGAGAAGCTGAGCTTCCGGGCGGCCTCGGCCTCCACCGGCGGCACGATCGAGATCCGCGCGGGCGCCGTGGACGGCACCCTGGTCGGCAAGGCCGACGTCGCCAACACCGGCGGCTGGCAGACCTTCCAGGACTTCCCGGTGACGCTGACCGACCCGCCGGCCACCAGCGGCCCGCTGTACTTCGTCGTGCGCAAGCCGGCGGGCAGCACCAACACCGGTGGTCTGCTGAACGTCAACTGGACCGACTTCATCGGCAAGGGCGTCACCGAGAACCAGCGGCCGGCGGTCACCCTCACCGCGACCCCGGACCGGGGCCCGGCTCCGCTGACGGTCAGCCTGCACGCCGAGGCCGGCGACCCCGACGGCAACACCCCGCTGACCTACAAGTGGAACCTCGGCGTGGCCGGCGCGCCCACGCCCACGACCCCGGACGCGAGCTACACCTACCAGACGCCGGGGACGTACGACGCGTCGGTGTCCGTGACGGACGCCAAGGGCGCCGCCCGCACCGAGCACATTCCGATCATCGTGGACACCCCGGGGACGACCTGCCTGACCGGCAAGTCGGACGGCTTCGACGGCGTCGCGCTCGACCGCTCGCGGTGGAGCGTGCTGCGGGAGAACCAGGACCTGCGGATGGCCGGCGGGGCGCTGCACATCCCCACCTCGCTCACCGAGATCTACGGCACCAACAACAGCAACCCGGTGCCCAACCTGGTGCTGCAGCCCATGCCCACCGGGGCCTGGCAGGCCACGACCAAGGTGACGCTCGACGCCAGGGACGCCTACCAGCAGGCGGGCCTGATCCTGTACGGCGACGATGACAACTACGCCAAGATGGTCATCTCGGCGCGTGGCACCAACGACCCGGCGGCACGTATCTTCCAGTTCATCCGGGAAGAGGCGGGCAGCCCGAACGAGGTCGCCGCGTCCAACACGGCCAACCTCGGCGCGAACTACCCGACCACCGTCTACATCCGGCTCGCCGGCAACGGCACCACCCTCACGGCGGCCTACTCGCCCGACGGGGTGAACTGGACGACGATGCCGCAGACCGACAAGGCGATCGCCGGTATCACCGACCCGCGCATCGGCCTGACGTCCTTCGCCAGCAGCGGCAACAGGCCGGTCGTCGACGCCGCCTTCGACTGGTTCCAGCTTCTGCCGGACGCCACCGCGGGCCCGTCGACGCCGGACGACGAGTTCACCGGCGACTCGCTGGACGCCTGCCGGTGGAACACCATCGTCCGCCCGGACGCCTCGGCGACCCGGGTGACCGGTGGCAACCTGGAGATCGACACGAGCAAGGGTGACATCTACGGCAACGACAACTCGGGGCCGAAGAACTTCATCCTCCAGACCCCGCCTTCCGGGGACTGGACCGTGGAGACCAAGGTCGACGCGTCGGCCTTCAACGAGGCCTACCAGCAGGCCGGGTTGATGGCCTACACCGGCGACGGCGACTACGTGAAGCTCGACTACGTCGCGGACGGGGCGACGGCGCGCAGGCTGGAACTCCGCTCCGAGGTCGGCAACGCCGTGCAGAACCCGCAGCCGCAGCTCACCGACCTCACCCAGGGCGTGTGGTGGCTGCGACTGACCAAGACCGGCACGACGTACCGCGGCTTCGCCTCTTCCAACGGCACCACCTGGACCGAGATCGGCACCGGTGTGGCCAACACGGCGATCGGCGACGCCAAGGTGGGCCTGTTCGCCTTCGGTGTGAACCAGGCCGCGTCCAAGACGGCGAAGTTCGACTTCTTCCACGCCTCGTGGGGACGGCCGGCCGACACCACGCCGCCGACGGTCTCGGCGACGACCACCCCGGCCAAGCCCGACGGCGGCAACGGCTGGTTCGTCTCCCCCGTCACGGTCGCGGTGAACGCGTCCGACAGCGGCTCGGGCCTGGCCTCCACCGAGGTCAGCGTGGACGGCGGCCCGTGGGCGCCCTACACCGACCCGGTGACGGTCGCGTCCGACGGCCTCCACACCGTCGCCTACCGTGCCGCCGACAAGGCGGGCAACACCGCCGACGGCACGATCGAGGTGAAGAAGGACACCACGGCGCCGCTGACCACCGCGCAGTTCGCCCCGGGCAACGACGACGGCTGGCACGGATCCACCGTGCCGGTGACGCTCACCGCGTCCGACGGCGCCTCGGGCCTCGCCGGCGTCGAGTACTCGCTCGACGGCGGCGCGTGGAAGTCGTACACCGAGCCGGTGAACATCACCGGCGACGGCAGCCATGAGCTGCGCTACCGGGCGAAGGACAAGGCCGGGAACGTCGAGACCGAGAAGGCCGCGGCCGTCAAGATCGACGGCACCAGGCCGACGGTCCTGGTGTCCGGCATCTCCGACTCCCAGATCTACGGCGACAGCCAGGACCTGCGCATCACCTGGCAGGCGGTGGACGGCACCTCGGGGGTCAAGACGGTCACCGGCACGCTGGACGCCGCTCCGTACGCCTCGGGCAGGCTCCAGGCGCTTTACGAGCTCAAGCTCGGCACGCACGCGCTGGCGGTCACCGCGACCGACAACGCGGGCAACGTCACCAAGGAGCAGGTGACCTTCGGGATCACCACCTCGACCCGGGACGTCGGCCTGCTGATCGACCGGTTCGTGGCGACGAGCCGGCTCAGCCAGAAGAACGGCAACAAGCTCCAGGCCGAGCTCACCAAGGTCAAGAAGGCCGAGGCGACGGGCAACGACGGCAAGACCGTCAAGGAGCTGCAGAAGTTCAGGACCCTCGTCAACGACGGCACGACGGTCCCGGACGCCGAGATCCGCACCGTCCTCACCCGCGACATCGACGCCGTGATCGCACGGCTCTCGTGATCGCCTGAGGACCTGACAAGTTAACCCACTCCCAACGGAACGCGGACCCACCTCCCCGGGTCCGCGTTCCGCCTTTCGGGTGTGACAGGGAGGGAAGAATTCGTCCATTCGGCGCGAGCCGCCGGTACCACAGAAGTGGACTTCATGTCTCACATAACGTTGTAGGCCCTACCATGGACCCATGAGCGACAGGCTTGCCGGCGCCAACGGGACTCAGATGAACGGCCAGATTCCGACACACCGGACCATGACGGTCGGCATATCGGGCCGCGACCTCCCCCTACTGTCGTCCGCGATCATCGAGGTGACCCGGCAGCCGGTGCGCGAGCGCTCCGACGCCGCGCGCAACCGCGCCCGCGTCCTCGCCGCGGCCGAACGGCTGTTCGCCACCATGGACGCCCGGCAGGTCACCATGGAGGAGATCGCGCGCGCCGCCGGCGTGGGCCGGGCCACCCTGTACCGCCGCTACCCCGACCCCGCGTCCATCGCCATCGCCCTGCTCGACGAGCACGAGCGCCGCCTTCAGGAGCACATCCTGCGCGGCGACCCGCCCCTCGGCCCCGGCGCCTCACCCACCGAGCGCCTCGCCGCGTTCTACGAGGCGTCGGTCGACCTGCTGGAAGGCCACCTGCACCTGGCCCTCGGCGCCGAGGTCGGCAAGGCCAGGTTCACCACCGGCGCCTACGGCTTCTGGCGCACGCACGTGCGCATGCTGCTGGAGCAGGCCGGGGCCCCCGTCCCCGACGACGCGGTGGACGCCGTCCTGGCGCCCCTGGCCCCCGAGCTGTACCACTTCCAGCGCCACACCCTCGGCCTGCCGAAGGAACGCATCACCGAGTCGCTGGTCTGGCTCGCCCGCCGCCTCACCGACGACCGCTGAGCTCGGGCCGCCTAAGGGGCGTCCCGGACACGCCATCGGACCCAAGGGCGATTATGGCCAAACGGTGAACGGAAGCTGAAATGTGGACGCGCCGGGGATGCCTCGGCCCGCCATGTCGTCATAGCTCACATAATTCGGTGGTGAACGCTGATTCGCAGCGAATACGGGGCGAGGTACGAGGAACCAGATGAAGCGTTGGATCGGCATCGGGCTGGCGCTGCTCCTCGGTGCGGCCGTGGTGGTGGCGATCGTGGTGGGCAACCGCGGCGGCGGCACGGAGACGCGGGAGCTCACCGTGGTCAGAGGGGTGATCGGCTCGGAGAAGAAGCCCTTCTTCGACGATCAGAGGGTGCGGGAGGTCTTCGCGCGGCACGGCCTCCGGGTGGAGGTCGACACCGCCGGCTCCCGCCAGATCGCGGACTCGGTCGACCTGAAGAAGTACGGCTTCGCCTTCCCGTCCAGCGCGCCGGCCGCCGAGAAGATCAGGCGCGACCAGGGCGCCACCCGCACGTTCGCGCCGTTCTCGTCCCCCATGGCGATCGCCACCTTCGAGCCGATCGTGGGCGTGCTCACCAAGGCGGGCGTCGTGCGGGACTCCGGCCAGGGCTATCAGGTGTTCGATGTCCAGAAATATCTGGAACTGGTGGCGAAAGGCACCCGCTGGGACAGGCTTCCCGGCAACACCGCCTATCCGGCGCGCAAGCGGGTCCTGCTCACCACCACCGACATCCGCACCTCGAACTCCGCGGCGATGTACCTCGCGATCGCCGGCTACGTGGCCAACGGCGACGACGTGGTCACCTCGGACGCGCAGGCTTCCAAGGTCGCGGAGACCGTCGCTCCCCTCTTCCTCGACCAGGGCTACTCGGAGACCTCCACCGAGGCGCCGTTCGAGGACTACCTGTCGCTCGGAATCGGTAAGACGCCCATGATCATGGTCTACGAGGCGCAGTACGCCTCGCGCCTGTTCTCCGGCGACGGCTCGATCCGCCCGGACATGCGGCTGCTCTATCCCTCGCCCACGGTCCTCAGCAAGCACACGCTCGTCCCGTTCAGCGCGCAGGGCACCGAGGTCGGCCGTCTGCTGCAGGAGGATCCGGAGCTCGGACGCCTGGCCGCCCAGTACGGCTTCCGTACCGCGCACGCCAAGGCGTTCGACGACCTGGTGGCGAAGGCCAAGGCCCCCTTGCCGGCCAACCTCATCGACGTGGTGGAACCGCCCGACCACGAGCGGCTGGAGGCCATGATCACCACGATCGAGCAGCTCTACCGGTCGGGTGCCGTGCCCACCCCCACGCCCTGACCTCGCCTTCCTACCGCTTCAAGGAGAGAGACCACCGTGAGCGATCTCGTGCTCAGCCCGCCCGAACCCGTGGCCAAGGTGCCCACGGAGAAGGCGGCCACCATGCTGCCCGTGCAGGAGGAACGGAGCACCGAACTGGCCGAGAAGGCCAAGGGCTTCGCCGAGGAACTCGGCGGCCTGGACCCGCGGTCGCCCGAGTTCACCCGCAAGGTGCACGACATCACCTCGATGGGCGATTCGGAGATCCGGGCGTCGTCCCAGGTCGCCAACCGCATGCTGAAGCGTCCGGTGGCCGCGCTGGCGTCCGCCAAGGGCGAGGGCAAGGACGCCCAGGCGGCGGTGGCGGGGGAGCTCGTCGCGCTGCGCCGGACGATCGTCGACCTCGACCCCAAGCAGGCGTCCAACCCGGCGAAGAAGCTGCTGGGACTGATCCCGTTCGGCGACAAGCTGCGCGACTATTTCGCGAAGTACCAGTCGGCGCAGAAGCACATCGACGACATCATCCGGGCCCTGAAGTCCGGGCAGGACGAGCTGCTCAAGGACAACGCGGCCATCGAGGGCGAGAAGGTCAATCTGTGGGAGTCGATGCAGCGCCTGCAGGAGTACGCCCTGCTCGCCGCCGCCCTCGACGCCGCGCTGGAAGAGAAGATCACGCAGGTCGAGACGGCCGACCCGGAGAAGGCCACCGCCCTCCGCTCGGACGCGTTGTTCGGCGTCCGGCAGAAGCACCAGGACCTGCTGACCCAGCTCGCGGTGTCCGCCCAGGGGTACCTCGCGCTGGACCTGATCCGCAAGAACAACCTCGAACTGATCAAGGGCGTGGACCGGGCGACCACGACGACGATCGCCGCGCTGCGCACGGCCGTGACCGTGGCCCAGGCGCTGGCGAACCAGAAGCTGGTGCTCGACCAGATCACGGCGCTCAACGCCACCACCTCGGACCTGATCGTGGCGACCAGCGAGATGCTGCGCACGCAGGCGGGCGACATCCAGACCCAGGCGGCCTCGACCACGGTCAACATGGACGCGCTGCGCAAGGCGTTCGACAACATCTACACGACCATGGACATGATCGACACCTTCAAGGCGCAGGCCGTGCAGAACATGGCGATCACCGTGGACAACCTGACCGTCGAGCTCGACCACGCGCGCACGTACCTGGATCGGTCGCAGCGCGGCGGCGAACAGGCGCTCCCTCGATGAGACGGCGAGTGCCGGCCGTACGGGCGGGCGTTCCGGCGCTCACGCGGGCGCTCGGCGTGCTGACCCTGCTGGTGGCGACGACCGCGTGCGGAGGGGCGGACACCCCCGGCCCCGTGGACGGCCCCGAGGTGCTCCGCGTCCTCGCGGGAAGCGAGATCAAGGACCTCGAACCGCTGCTGAAGCGGGCCCAGGACGCCGTCGGCGTGCGCGTCACGCTGTCGTACGCCGGGACGCTCGACGGAGCGGACCAGGTCGCGAGGGGCGGCGCCGACGGGAAGTACGACGCGACGTGGTTCTCCTCCAACCGGTACCTGTCGCTGATCGACGGGGCGACCGCGCGTCTGTCGACCCAGACCAAGGTGATGGTCTCGCCGGTGCTGCTCGGGCTGAAGGCGTCCAAGGCACACGAGCTCGGTTGGGACGTCAAGCCCGTCACCTGGAACGACATCGCCGCGGCCGCGCGGGCCCGTAAGTTCACCTTCGGCATGACCAGCCCCGCGGCCTCCAACTCCGGATTCTCGGCGCTGGTCGGCGTGACCGCCGCCCTCTCCGACGCCGCGGAGGCCGTGGACAAGGCCCAGATCGACGCGGCGACGCCCAAGCTGAAGGAGTTCTTCTCGGCGCAGACGCTAACCGCCGGCTCCTCGGGATGGCTCGCGGACGCGTACGCCAAGCAGGGCGCGGTGGACGGGCTCGTGAACTACGAGTCCGTGCTGCTCGGCCTCAACGCCTCCGGCACGCTCAAGGAACCGCTCACACTGATCTACCCCACCGACGGGGTGGTGACGGCCGACTACCCGCTCACTCTCCTGAGCTCCGCGGCGCCGGGCAAGAAGGAGCTGTACGGCAAGCTGGCGGCGTGGCTGCGCAAGCCGGAGATCCAGCGGGAGATCATGACCACGACGTTCCGGCGGCCGATCGTCCCCGAGGTCAGGCCCGACCGGCGTTTCGGATCCGCGTCGCTGGTGGAGCTGCCGTTCCCGAACCGGCGAAGCGCCGCCGACGAGCTGATCGGCGTGTACCTCAACCAGGTTCGCAGGCCGTCGCGGACGCTGTTCGTGCTGGACACCTCCGGATCGATGGAGGGCGACCGGATCGACGCGCTCAAGCAGGCGCTGACCGCCCTGTCCGGCGCCGACACCTCCGTCAGCGGGACCTTCTCGCGCTTCCGGGACCGCGAAACCGTCACGATGATCCCCTTCAACACGGCCCCCGGCACACCGCAGACCTTCAGGCTGCCCGAACACGACCCCGAACCCGTACTCCGGCGAATCCGCTCGTACGGCGAGGCGCTGCGGGCCGGGGGCGGCACGGCGATCTTCGACAGCCTTCGGGCCGCCTACGCGCAGGCCGGGTCGTCGGCGAATTCAGGGGACTTCACCTCGATCGTGCTGATGACGGACGGCGACAACACCGACGGCGGCTCCTACGACGACTTCGCGTCGTACTACAGGTCGCTGCCCGTGAAGTTCCCGGCGTTCGTCGTGCTCTTCGGCGACAGCGACGTCAACGAGATGAAGCAGATCGCCCAGCTCACCGGTGGCGCCACCTTCGACGCACGGTCGGGATCGCTGGCCGCGGCCTTCAAGGAGATCCGTGGCTACCAGTAGTCCGCGCGAGCGGATCCTGGCCTACGCCGGGTCGACGAAGAACATCACCGGGTGCGCCCTGGCGCTGGCCGGAGTCATCCTGGTGTTCTTCGGCGTCGCCGGATCGTTCTGGCCGGTCGTGGTCGCCGGGTTGTACGGCGTCGGGGCGCTGCTGGCCCCGGCGGACCGGGTGAGACTCACGATCTCGCACGCGGAGGTGGAGAGCCGGCAACTCCACGCCGACCTGGAGACGCTGCTGGCCAAGGTCGACGGGAACCGGTTCCCCGGCGACGTGGTGGCCAGGGTCGGCGCGCTGGCCGAGGTGCTGCGCGACATCCTTCGCCGGGCGGACGCGCTCACCTCCTCGCCCGACCATCTGCACATCGTGTCGCAGACGATCAGGGACTACCTGCCGTCCAGCCTGGAGGCGTACGCGAACCTGCCCCGCTCGTACGCGCTGACGCGGCGCGGCGAGCGGGAGCGCAGCGCCCACGAGGAGCTGCTCGCCCAGCTCGACCTGCTGGACACCCAGCTGCGCAAGGTGGCCGAGTCCGTCTACCAGGGGGACGAGCAGGCCCTGCGCGACCAGGGAAGGTTCCTCCAGGACCGGTTCGGCGGCTCCGGCCTCGATCTCTGACCGCCCGGGCGCCCCCGGGATCCCGCGGTCCGCCGATCTGAACGGCGCGGGGCGGGCATGCCCCCTTTATGCAGGCCGAGCTTTATGCAGGCCGAGCACAGACCGAACACTGGAGACGCGCACGCGCTTCACCGCGAGGGGCGTCCGCCGCCCGCCTCGGCATGGGCCTCGCGGCGAGGCGTGGCGGGCGCCGCCGGTCGGGGGCGCAGGCGGGCGCGGAGCCGTTCGGCGACGGGCTGGCCGAGCAGGATGCCCACCAGGACGAGGCCCAGCCCCGCGGCCTGCCGGAGCGTGAGGACCTCGGCGGCGAGCAGGGTTCCGAGCAGCACCCCCGTGGCGGGGTTGAGCAGGCCGATCAGCCCGACCGTCCCGGCGCGCAGGTACTTCAGGCCCGCGAACCAGGCCGCGAACGCGACGGCGGTGGCCACGACCGCGACATAGGCGAACCCCGCGACCGCAGCCCAGTCCATCGCGGGCGGCGCGCCCTCGACGAGCACCGCGAACGGCGCGAGCACGAGCCCCCCGGCCACGAGCTGCCAGGACGTGGACGCGAGCACGCTCGTGTCGCTCCCCCACCTCTTGGTCAGCACGAAGCCGAGCGAGGACATCAGCATCGCCGTGACCGACGCCGCCACTCCCCACCAGTTCACGGCGGAGACCCCGCTGAACAGCATCAGGCACACCCCCGTGACGCCCAGCACCGCTCCGGCCGAGGCGAGCAGGCGCGGACGTTCGCCGAGCAGCGCCCAGGCGATGAGCATCATCACCACGGGGGACGACGCCATGATCGTCGAGGCCACGCTCGTCGGCAGGAGCTGCGCCGAGGTGTAGATCAGGGCGAAGAACGCCCCCATGTTCAGCGCGCCGAGCACCAGCGAGCGCCACCACCACGGCCCCCGGGGCAGCCGCCGGCACACCGCCAGGAGCAGCAGCCCGGCGGGCAGCGCGCGCAGCAGCGCGCCCCACAGAGGGTGCCCGGCCGGCAGGTACTCGTGGATGACGTAGTAGTTGGTCCCCCATGCCACCGGCGCGATCGCCGTGATCAGCGTCCACCGCAAGTTGTCGAGCATGTGAGCGCCGCGCCCCCTGGAAAGGCCGCATTCCGATTTAACAGATTCGTCCGCATCTTACCTATTGCCTGACTCCGCGTTGCGTGCGATGTTCCCTTCAGCATGAGTTCGGCTCATGTACAGCTCACCTTCAGGAAGGGCTACCCGTGCGACGTCCATCCCTGTTCGCAGCCCTGGCGTGCGCCGCCACCCTCGCCCTATCCGTTGGAGCCGACCCGCTACCGGGTTCGTCCGCAGTGCTCCGGCCTTCGAGCCGGGGGTGAAGCGGACTGTCCCGCGCAGCGGGGAAGGGAAAGCCGATCTGCCGCCAAGGCGGATCGGCGTTATCCTGCGGAGTCGAGATGATCGTGCTGTTCGATCCGCCGGGCGTGGCAGACGAGGACGGTGCGGGGTTCGCGGTGGCGTTCGGCGATGGCCGGCTTACCAGTGAAGTAGGTGCCCCAGGTGTCGCGGATTTCTCGAACACTCATTCGTTCGGTCCGGTACCAGGTTACCCTTGGCGCCGTGCAGCTCAGGTACAACTTCCGCCTCTACCCGACCGCTGGTCAGCGCGTCGCGCTGGCCAAGGCGTTCGGGTGCGCGCGGGTGGTGTTCAAC
>NZ_JBFBCI010000008.1:0-228227 GCF_040683095.1 Sphaerisporangium sp. NPDC051017 | reverse complement strand
ACCGGCAGCCCGCCATGAGAGACGGAGGTTCATGCATGATTCATGCACTGGCTTTTAACACACTGTTGAGTTCTCAAGAAACGGACGCGTACACCATCACCCGAACCCGACCAGGGATCCGAACTCCGGGGCTTCCATCTCGTGTGCCTTCAGGCTATCAAGTCGCTTGACCGCCAGCAAATCGCACCGTTACCAGCACTTGACTTGCGACCCAGCAAACCCACTAGCATTCAGGCCGCCCCGTCTCCAGGGCAACCCCTCTACTTTAGACCAACCCGCCCCGCATGGCAAGCGAAGTTTGGAAGATCTTTTAGAGAGGATTGCCAGCACCTCTGGCCAGGCTCACGCGCCACTCACCCGGAGGTGATCTGCGGTGGGATTGGCCGGTCGATGCCGACAACAAAAGATTAGCAGCCCCCGAGAGCACTGGCGCACACGTCGCGACGGCCCCACAAGCCGAGGCCCCACAAGCCGAGGCCCACCAAACCGAGGTCCATCGACCGCCACCTGCCCGTCAGCACGCCTGAACGGCTCGCCGTCAGACCAGATGAGGGCGAGGGCGCGTCCTAGACTCGGCCAAGTGAGCAGCGACACGCCTCCCGTGGCGAAGAAGGTTCCGGCCGAGCGGACTCATCACGGCGACACCGTGATCGACGACTACGCATGGCTGACGAACAAGGACGACCCTGACACGGTCGCGTACCTGGAGGCCGAGAACGCCTTCACCCACGACCAGACCGGCCACCTCAAGGACCTGCAGGAAGCGGTCTTCCAGGAGATCAAGGCCCGCACCCAGGAGACCGATCTCTCCGTCCCCGCGCGCAAGGGCGGCTGGTGGTACTACTCGCGGACCGAGGAGGGCAAGCAGTACGGCATCCAGTGCCGTCTGCGCGTCGAGGGCGACACCCCGCCCGAGCTCAAGGCCGGTGAGCCTCTGCCGGGCGAGCAGGTGCTGCTGGACGGCAACGTGCTCGTCGGCGACAGCCCGTTCTTCGCCATGGGCACCTCGGCCGTCAACCCCGACGGTTCGGCGCTCGCGTACTCGACCGACTTCAGCGGCAACGAGCGCTTCACTCTGCGGTTCAAGAGGCTGGACACCGGCGAGGTGCTGGCCGACGAGATCCCGAACATCTTCTACGGCGGCGCGTGGGCGGCGGACGGTTCGGCGTTCTTCTACACGACCGTGGACGACGCGTGGCGCCCGTACCGCGTCTACCGTCACATGATCGGGACGTCGGCCGACGAGGACGTGCTGGTCTACGAGGAGTCCGACGAGCGGTTCTGGGTCGGTATCGGCCTCACCCGCAGCGAGCGGTTCGTCGTCCTGAGCGCGGGCAGCAAGATCACCAGTGAGGTGCGCGTCCTCGACGCCGAGTACCCCACGGGCGAGTTCGCGGTGGTCCGTCCGCGTCGGACCGGGGTGGAGTACACCATCGACCACCAGGGTGACCGCTTCCTGATCCTGCACAACGAGGGGGCGCGGAACTTCGAGATCGCCGCCGCGCCGATCGACGACCCCGCCGCGTGGACGCCGCTGGTCCCGCACCGGGAGGACACCCGGCTGCTGGACGTCGACGCCTTCTCCGACCACCTGGTGGTGCACTTCCGCCGTGACGGCCTCACCGGCATCCGGGTGCTGCCCGAGGACGGCGAGCCGTACGAGATCTCCTTCCCGGAGCCGATCCACACCGCCGAGCCCGCGGGGAACCCGGAGTTCCACACCGGCAGGCTGCGCCTGGCGTACGCCTCGATGGTGACGCCGCCCTCGGTGTACGACTACGACCTCACCTCACGCGAGCTGATCCTGCTGAAGCGGCGTCCGGTGCTCGGCGGGTACGAGCCCGAGGACTACGAGCAGTTCCGCGAGTGGGCGGTCGCCGAGGACGGTACGCGGATCCCGGTGTCCATCGTGGCCAAGAGGGGGACGCCCCGTCCCGCGCCCACGGTGCTGTACGGCTACGGCAGCTACGAGGCCTCGATCGACCCGTCGTTCTCGGTGGCGCGGCTGAGCCTGCTGGACCGCGGCATGGTGTTCGCCGTCGCGCACGTCAGGGGCGGCGGCGAGATGGGCCGCCGGTGGTACGAGGAGGGCAGGCTCTCCAACAAGAAGAACACCTTCAGCGACTTCGTGGCGGTCGCGCGCCACCTCAAGCGTTCGGGCTGGTCCAGCGAGATCGTGGCGCGGGGCGGATCGGCGGGCGGCCTGCTGATGGGCGCCGCGGTGAACCTCGCGCCCGAGGAGTTCTCAGGCGTTGTGGCCGAGGTCCCGTTCGTGGACGCGCTGAACACGATCCTCGATCCGTCGCTGCCGCTCACGGTCATCGAGTGGGACGAGTGGGGCGATCCACTGCACAACCCTGACGTATACGCGTACATGAAGTCGTACACCCCGTACGAGAACATCAACGACCGGACGTACCCACCCATTCTCGCGATCACCAGCCTCAACGACACCCGCGTCCTGTTCCACGAGCCCGCCAAGTGGGTCGCCAGGCTCCGCGCCACCGCCGCCGGAGGCCCCTTCCTGTTGAAGACGGAGATGGGCGCCGGCCACGGAGGCAGGAGCGGGCGGTACGACGCGTGGCGCGAGGAGGCGTTCACCCTCTCGTGGATCCTCGACCGGGCCGCCACGGGAGCGACAGAAGACACCGAGGAGAAGAAGTGACGTATTCGGCATCGAGCGATCGTTACGAGCGGCAGCCCTACAACCGGTCCGGCAGGAGCGGCCTGAAGCTTCCCGCGGTGTCGCTCGGGCTCTGGCACAACTTCGGGGACGACAAGCCGATCGAGACCCAGAGGGCCACCCTGCGCCGGGCCTTCGACCTCGGTGTGACGCACTTCGACCTGGCCAACAACTACGGCCCCCCGGCCGGCTCCGCCGAGCGGAACTTCGGCCAGATCTTCGCACAGGACTTCAGGCCGTACCGCGACGAGCTGATCATCTCGACCAAGGCCGGGTACGACATGTGGCCCGGCCCGTACGGCGAGTGGGGCTCGCGCAAGTACGTGCTGGCGAGCCTGGACCAGTCGCTGGTGCGCATGGGCCTGGACTACGTCGACATCTTCTACAGCCACCGGCCGGACCCGGACACCCCGCTGGAGGAGACCATGGGCGCGCTGGACACGGCCGTCCGGTCGGGCCGGGCGCTGTACGCGGGCATCTCCAACTACAACCCCGAGCAGACGCGCCGCGCCGCCGAGATCCTGCGGCGGCTCGGCACGCCGCTGCTGATCCACCAGCCGAACTATTCGATGTTCGACCGCTGGATCGAGGACGGTCTGCTGGACACGCTTGAGGCCGAGGGCGTCGGCTGCATCCCGTTCTCGCCGCTGTCGCAGGGCATCCTCACCAACCGGTACCTCGACGGCATCCCCGAGGGCTCGCGCGCCTCCAAGGAGCGGTTCCTGCGGCCGAGCCACATCACCGAGGACGTGCTGCGCCGCGTCCGCGCGCTGAACGAGATCGCCGCGGGCCGCGGGCAGTCGCTCGCGCAGATGGCGCTGTCCTGGGCGCTGCGCGACGCGCGGATCACCTCGGTGCTGATCGGCGCGAGCAGCGTGAAGCAGCTCGAGGACAACGTCGCGGCGGTGGACAACCTGGAGTTCTCGGCCGACGAGCTCGCCGCGATCGACAAGGAGATCGCCGAGCCGGGCCGCAAGGTGCTCTGAGGGAAACCTAGAGGGCGTCGTGCCGCTGGAGCCAGGCGAACGACGCCCACCCCGGCAGGACGGGCAGCCAGAACGTCAGCAGCCGGAACAGCAGGACGGCCGAGGTGGCGACGGTGCCGGGCAGCCCGGACAGCGTCAGGCCGAGTGAGAGGGACGCTTCGACCGCGCCCAACCCTCCGGGGATGGGCGCGGCGGAGCCGATGGCGTTGCCGGCGAGGAACACCACGGCGACGGACGTGAAGGGGAGCGAGCCGCCGAAGGCGCGGACGCAGGCGTCCAGGCAGACGATGAACGCGAGGGTCAGCAGCAGCGTGCCGCTGACCCCTTCCAGGATCTTGCGCGGCGACTGCAGGACGTCCAGCAGCCTGGGGATCACCCCGGAGAACAGCGGCTTGATGCGCCCGGCGACCAGGCGCCGCAGTTGCGGGACGGCCAGGACGAGCAGGACGACCACGCCGGCGGACAGCAGGCCGATGACGATGCCCCGGGACGGGCTCACCGATGGGGCGGCCTTGGTGCCCGTGACGTAGCCGAACAGCAGCAGCAGCACGATGTGGAAGCCGAGGCCGACGAGCTGGGAGGCGCCCACGCTCGCCACCGCGAGCCCTGGGGCGATGCCGCGTTTCTGCAGGTAGCGAGTGTTGATCGCGACACCGCTGACCGCCGCGGGCGCGACGAGCTTGACGAACGAGCCCGCGAACTGCGCCAGCACCGTACGGCCGAGAGGCAGGGCCTCGGGGACGAAGCCGCGCAGCATGAGCGCGGCGGCGACGTAGCTCATCCCGGCGGCGGCGAGCGCGACGCCGCCCCAGCCCCACTTGGCCGAGGTGACGACGTCCGCGAGGTTGACCCGGCTGAGCTGGGAGAGCAGGAAGTACGCGGCCAGGGCGCTGGCGATGATCGTGACGACGGTGCGCGGCCGGAACCGCTCCAGGCGTACCTCTTCGACCTCGACCTGCGGGGTGAGCGCGACGATGTGCTCGCGCAGGGCCGGCAGCAGTTCCTTGTTCTTGCCGACCTCGGCGCGGGTGCCGCGGGTGAGGGCGATGCGCTGGAGCAGCGGCAGGGCCCCGGCGAGAGCCTGCTTGGGCATGACCTTCGAGGCCGACACCACCGAGCGCTCGGGGCCGACCCGCAGGGCGAGGTAGGTGAGCAACTGGGCGACGTCCAGGCGCAGCAGCAGGTCTCCGGCCGCGATCTCGCCGCTGCGGGCGTCCATCAGGACGACCTCGCCGCCGTGCAGGTGGATGCTGTCGCCGGTGAGGCGGCGGTGGGCGAGCCGCTGCGCCTGGAGCAGCTCGACCTGCTTCCAGATCTTGATCAGCAGCTCGTCGGTGAGCTCGTCGTCGGCGACGTCCTCCAGTGCGCGGGTCTCCAGGTGCTCGTACGCGAGCAGGGCGGCGTCGGTGCCGATCTCGCTGGTGCCGACCAGGCGCGGGGTGTTCGCCCCGACGGCCTGGGCGGCGTACGCCATGAGGGCCTCGCGCTCCAGCTCGGCGCGCAGCGAGCGGATGGCGCGGCGGCGGGTCTCGGAGTTGAGGCGGATGCGCCGCCACAGGCGGTAGAGGACGCCGGAGACCTGCCGGTCGCGGTCGAGGACGGTGACGTCGAGGCGGCGCTCGTCGGACATGGTCACGGCGTAGCGGCGGCTGCCCTGCGGGTCGTCGTTGATGCGCCTCGCCTTGACGGGGACGAACCCGAGGCGGCGGAGGGTGGCGATGACCGTGCTGCCGGGCGGGCGGGTGTTGGGGCTGCCGACGACGTACAGCGTGGCGTACCCGATGGCGAGGCCGACCAGATAGGTGACGAAGACGCCGAGAGCGGTGGCCTCGGCGCCGGTGAACAGGGCGAAGACGTCCAGGGCGATGGCCATCCACATCACCGCGCGCCAGGTGGGGCGGCGGGAGATGCGGACGGCGGTGACGTAGGCGACGACGGAGGTGAGCAGGGTGTTGATCGGCTCGACCGAGCGTCCGCCCGTGAGGAGTTGGCGCAGGTCGCCGGGACCGGCCACGGCCAGCCACTCGCCGAGCACGAAGGAGGCGAGCATGCCGGTGATGGCCGCGATCAGTCCCTCGGCGACGCGCAGCCCGTCGCGGTGGAAGACCCGTTCGACGGCGTAGGCGGCGGGCACGGCGAGGACGGCGGTGCCCGCGAGGAAGGCGGCCACGCCGATCAGCAGGTCGGGGGCGCGGCTCGTGCCGTCGGTGACGTCCTTCTCCAGCCCGTCGAGCGTCTGCTTGGCGACGAGCGCGAGGAGGATCACGGCGGCGAGCGCGGCCAGCGTGGCGAGGAAGCGGAGGGCGTCCGAGGGACGGCGGATGCGCTGGGGCAGCAGGGGCTCGACGACGAGCACGAGGGAATCGCGGGAGGCGTCGGCGGACGGGCCGGCCTCCTGGGCCTCGCGCCGTGCCTCGGACCGGGTCTCGGGGGCCGCCTCCGCGTGGACCGCCGCGTCGTGCCCCTCTTCAGCCACCGACTCGCGCGATGGATCGTGCGCGGTCACGTCGGCGTCGGCCGCGGAGATCTGCTCCCCCGCCGCTTCCTCCGCCTCGTCACGTTGCCTGATTTCGGTCACCGCCGACGTCTGCACTCGTCTCGCGTCATATGATCTTCCTAGCCCTAGTTCGCGTTGATCGCGCAGGGCCGACGGAAATCGGCGGCCCTGTTTCCGGGCGTTCTTGGCGCGCGCCCGGCAGGCCGCCGGAGTTCGGTCGCCCCCGGCCATTCGTTGACACTCTACGGCGCGTCCGCCGGTGGGGGACCAGCCGGACGAGACATGATCGATGGTGATGGTGCGGACACCACACGGGGTCCCATGGATTGGTAATGACCGCCCAGGTAGCGTTTATTCATGACACGTGAGCTGAACGTGCTGGGGGCGTGTCCGCTGGACTGTCCGGACACCTGCTCGTGGGTGGTGACCGTCAGGGACGGCGAGGCGGTGGGCCTGCGGGGCAACCGGGACCAGCCGTACACGCGCGGCGCCCTCTGCGTGAAGGTGAATCGTTATCTCGAGCACACCAAGGCCGCCGACCGCATCCTGCACCCGATGCGCCGGGTCGGGCCGAAGGGGTCGGGCCGCTTCGAGCGCATCTCGTGGGACGAGGCGCTGGACGAGATCGCGACCCGGCTCACCGCGATCATCGACGAGTTCGGCGGCGAGGCGATCTGGCCGTACCAGGGGACGGGGACGCTCGGGTACATCCAGGGCGAGTCCGGACTCGCCGGGCAGCGGCTGTGGAACGCCCTGGGGGCGTCGCGGCACGACCTCAACATCTGCTCGCGGGCGGGGAACCTCGGACTGGCGCGCACGAACGGCACTCCGGGCGGCATGGACCCCGAGACGTTCGCGCTGTCCAAGCTGATCCTGCTGTGGGGTACGAACACGCTCACGAGCGGCCATCACCTGTGGAAGTTCATCCAGGAGGCGCGCGCGAACGGCGCCCACGTCGTCGCGATCGACCCGATCAGGACCCGCACGGCGGACCAGGCCGACGAGTACCTGGCCATCCGGCCGGGGACGGACGCGGCGCTCGCGCTGGCCCTGATGTACGTCGTCCTGAACGAAGGGGCCGAGGACCGCGACTACCTGGAGCACCACACCACCGGCTGGGAGGATTTCGAGCGAGAAATCCGCAAATATCCGCCGAAGGTGGCCGCCGAGATCACCGGCATCCCCGAGAAGGACATCCGCGCCCTCGGCGTACGCCTGGCGCACACCCGCCCCACCGGCATCCGCGCCACGATGGGCATCCAGCGCCACCAGGGCGGCGGCACGGCCATGCGCACGATCGCCTGCATCCCCGGCGTCACCGGCGACTGGAAGTACCCCGGCGGCGGCCTGGCGTACTCCACCAGCGCCTACGTGCCGCTGCGCGTCGACTCCCGGCGCGAGTTGCTGCCCAAGCCCGTGCGCACGCTCACGATGACCCGCCTCGCCGAGGGCCTCGCCGACACCGAGAAGCCCGTCAAGTGCCTGTGGGTCTACGGGGCCAACCCGATGGGCAGCACGTCGGACCAGAACCGGATCCGCGAGGGCCTGCTCAGGGAGGACCTGTTCACGGTCGTGATGGAGCAGTTCCCCACCGATACCGTCGACTACGCCGACATCGTGCTGCCGGCGACCATGCAGTTCGAGCACATGGACCTGCACCACGGGTACGGCCACATGTACCTGCTGTGGAACGAGCCCGCGGTGGCCCCCGCCGGGGAGTGCCTGTCCACCACCGAGACGTTCCGCCGGCTGGCCCGCCGTCTGGGCCTGACCGAGCCGTCCCTCTACGACTCCGACCTCAAGATCGCCGAGGAGCTGCTGTCGGCGGACCACCCGGCGCTGGCGGGCATCACGGTCGAGGGGCTCCGCGAGAAGGGCTGGGCGCGGCTCAACTACCCCGAGCCGTTCGTGCCGTTCACCGACGGGTTCCCGACGCCGTCGCGCAGGCTGCGGTTCGTCCCCGAGGGCAAGGGGTACGTCCCGCCCGCCACGATCCGCCCCGACGGGCCGTACAAGCTCGCGATGATCACCCCGGCGTCGCACGTGTTCCTCAACACGGTGTTCGGCAACAACCCCGAGCTGACCCGGCGGGCGGGCGCGCCGAAGGTGATGGTGAACGAGAAGGACGCCGCCGACCGCGGCCTGAGCCACGGGCAGCGGGTGCGGGTCTTCAACGACAACGGCGGGATGACGGCCGAGGTGGAGATCACCGACCGGGTGGCCCCCGGCGTGGTCGCGACGCCCAAGGGGAGCTGGCCCAAGCTCAGTCCGGGAGGGACCAACGTCAACGCGCTGGTGGACGAGCGCGACGCCGACATGGGCAGGGGCGCGGTCTACCACGACAACCTCGTCGAGATCGGCCCGCTCCCCTAGGGCTCGCCTCAGAGGGCCAGCTTGAAGCCCACGTGGGAGTCGACGAAGCCCAGCGAGGTGTAGAAGCGGTGGGCGTCGGGGCGGGCCTTGTCGCTGGTGAGCTGCACCATGCGGCAGCCGCGCTCGCGCGCCCTGTCGATGGCCCACCCGATCATGGCGCGCCCCAGTCCCTGGCCGCGCGCGCCCGCGCCGACGCGGACGGCCTCGATCAGCGCCCGCTCCCCGCCCCTACGGGACAGCCCGGGGATGTAGGTGACCTGCATGGTGCCCACCACATGGCCGTCCGCCTCGGCGACCACCAGCTCCTGGCGGGGGTCGCGGTCGATGGCCTCGAAGGCGGTCATGTAGGCCTCGTCCTGGGGGTCGCCTTCTCTGGCCGTCGCGATGGGATCGTCGGCGAGCATGGCCACGATGAGGGGGACGTCCTCCCGGCGCGCGGGACGAAAGATCACAGACATATTCAAAGGGTAACGGGACCGGTCCGGCGAACACGTGCCCCCGGAAACCGAACGCGGCTCAGGGGAGGATCAGGGTTCTCCCCCGATGTACCGAAGGCGTCACACAGGGCACTCTGGATGCCATGAACGAACTGACTCGGCGCGACGAGATGTCGCTCGCCGGCGCCGCCCTGCGGGGCGCGCCCTGGAAGGCCGCGGCGATCACCGGTACGGCGGCCGCGGCGATCAGCTTCACGATGGGGGCCATCCTGCCCGGCCCCGCCGACCTGACCTGGGCCCTGTGCCTCGGGATCAGCCTCTTCAGCCTGGTCGCCGCCGTCGGCGCCGTCCGCAAGCCCGACGTCGGCGACAGGGTGACCCGCCAGGCGCGGCTGTGGTCGCTGCGGCACCCGTGGAGGTTCTCGCTCTACCCGGGCATCGGCGCCGCCGTCCTGATGTACCCGATCCAGCTCATCTTCGACCAGGAAGGCGTGTTCGGCGCCGCCTGGGACGCGCTGTGGGGCGGCGCGCTGGTCTACCTGATCGCGGCCCTCGGCACGCTCTCGCTCAAGGGAAAGGC
This sequence comes from Sphaerisporangium sp. NPDC051017, assembly GCF_040683095.1. Lineage (NCBI taxonomy): Bacteria > Bacillati > Actinomycetota > Actinomycetes > Streptosporangiales > Streptosporangiaceae > Sphaerisporangium > Sphaerisporangium sp. NPDC051017. The sequence continues at coordinate 218,671 of NZ_JBFBCI010000008.1, read as the reverse complement.
CAGGTCCGCCCGCTGAGCCGGCCGGCGGGGGCCCTGGGCCCCCGCGCCCAGGCTCTTCTGTGCTCTTCCGGGGGCCGGAGTCAGTCCCCCATGGCCTCGCGCTCGGCCTGGCCGCGGCACACGCAGAACTCGTTGCCCTCCGGGTCGAGCATGGTCACCCAGCCGGTGCCGTCGCTGTAGCGGTGGTCCTCGTGCACCGTGGCGCCGAGGCCGATCAGCCGCCGGACCTCGTCATCGCGCGTCCCGTCCCCCTGCGGCCTCAGATCGAGGTGCAGGCGGTTCTTGACGGACTTGCCCTCCGGGACGCGGATGAACAGCAGGTGGGGCTCGTTCGGCCCCACGAGCATGATCTCGTCGTCGTCCTCGTCGGTCTCGTCGTCGAAGGGCCACCCGAGCACTTCGTGCCACCATTCGGCGAGTTCGTACGGCTCGTCGCTGTCGATCGTGACAGTGTGGATGCCAATCATGCGCGCCAGCTAAGCGCAACACCAGCAAAAGCGTCAAACCGGTTGCTCAGTGCTCGGTGGCGGGCTCCCCTCGCAGCGTCACGCGGGCCAGGCTCACCGCGGAGACCAGGGCCCAGACGCCTTCCAGCAGCAGGAATCCCCAGTCGCGGTTCGCCAGCGCCACCCAGGCGAGCACCGCGGAGCCGACGAGGTTCAGCGTCAGGTAGACGACCGAGCCGGGCCGGAGGACCTTGAACTGCGCGAGGACGAAGGCGGTCAGGACGGCGATCGCGCCGGCGATCTGAACGATCTGTTCCATGTTGATTCGCGCGTCGTCTTCGCTGGGCCGGGTACGACGCGCCACTCGTCCGGGAGGCCCCGAGACGGGGCCTCTGGCACCGAAACTAGCAAATATCACACCCGCCGGACCTTCTTGGTGAGGAACTTCACCACAGCCGGGTTTCCCATGACGGCCTATCTACACGGACATACCGGACGACGTGGTGGTTCGTCCGGTTTTCTAGGGGTTACTCGCGGGTAGCATTGGAGGTAAGGTTACTCGCGAGTAGTTCTTATGCCGGTTCGAGGAGACGCGCAGCATGGGCCACTACAAGAGCAACGTCCGGGATCTTGAGTTCAACCTCTTCGAGGTGTTCGGCCGCCGTGAGATCCTCGGAACCGGGCAGTTCGCCGAGGTGGACGAGGACACCGTGCGCAGCGTCCTCAACGAGATGCACCGCCTGGCCACCGGCGTGCTGGCCGACTCCTTCGAGGAGGGAGACCGCACGCCCCCGGTCTTCGACCCCGCCACCAGCACGGTGACGATGCCGCCGCGCTTCCGTAAGTCCTTCGAGACCTTCCGCGACGCGGGCTGGACCAACCTCGACCTGCCCCAGGAGCTCGGCGGCCCCGGCCTTCCCCGGTCGGTCACCTGGGCGATGGCCGAGATGATCCTCGGCGCCAACCCCGCCATCTGGATGTACAGCAGCGGCCCCGCCTTCGCCCACGTGCTGTACGTCATCGGCACCGAGGACCAGAAGCGCTTCGCCGCGCACGCCATCGAGCGGCAGTGGGGCGCCACGATGGTGCTGACCGAGCCGGACGCGGGCTCCGACGTCGGCGCGGGCCGGACACGGGCCGTCGAGCAGCCGGACGGTACCTGGCACATCGAGGGCGTCAAGCGGTTCATCACCAGCGCCGAGCACGACATGGCCGAGAACATCTTCCACCTCGTGCTCGCCCGCCCCGAGGGCGCCGGCGCGGGCACCAAGGGCCTGTCGATGTTCCTCGTCCCCAAGTTCCTCGTGGACCCCGAGACCGGCGAGCCCCGCGAGCGCAACGGCGTGTACGTGACCAACGTCGAGCACAAGATGGGCCTCAAGGCGTCCACGACCTGCGAGCTGACCTTCGGCGAGAAGCACCCGGCCATCGGCACGCTGGTCGGCGGGGTGCACGAGGGCATCAAGCAGATGTTCATGATCATCGAGCACGCCCGCATGATGGTCGGCACCAAGGCCATCGCCACCCTGTCCACCGGCTACCTCAACGCTCTGGAATACGCCAAGCAGCGGGTGCAGGGCGCCGACATGACCCGCATGGCCGACAAGTCCGCCCCGAGGGTGACCACCACCCACCACCCGGACGTCCGCCGCGAGCTCATGCTGCAGAAGGCGTACGCCGAGGGCATGCGCGCGCTCGTCCTCTACACGGCCACCTTCCAGGACGCGGTACAGATCGCCGCGTTCGAGGGCACCAAGGACGCCGCGGCCGAGGCGATGAACGACCTGCTGCTGCCGCTGGTCAAGGGCGTCGGGTCGGAGCGCTCGTACGAGATGCTCACCCGGTCGCTGCAGACACTCGGCGGCTCGGGCTACCTGCAGGACTACCCGATCGAGCAGTACATCAGGGACGCGAAGATCGACTCCCTGTACGAGGGCACGACGGCGATCCAGGGCCAGGACCTGTTCTTCCGCAAGGTGCTGCGCAACCAGGGCGCCGCGCTCGGCTCGCTGGTCGCCGAGATCAAGGAGTTCTCCGCCTCGCAGGCCGGGAACGGCAGGCTGAAGGAGGAGCGCGAACTCCTGGACGGCGCCGCCGACGACGTCAAGGCGATGGCGGACACCATGGCCGGCTGGGCGATCGGATCGCTGGAGGACCCCAAGGAGGTCTACAAGGTCGGCCTCAACACCACCCGGTTCCTGCTGGGCCTCGGCGACCTGGTGATCGGCTGGCTGCTGCTGCGCCAGGCCGAGATCGCGCTCAAGGCCCTCGGTGAGTCCGAGCGCGACACGGCGTTCTACCAGGGCAAGGTGGCCGCGGCCTCGTTCTTCGCCCACACCGTGCTGCCCCGGCTCTCCGCCGAGCTGCGCACGCTGGCCGCCACCGACCAGAGCCTCATGGAACTGCCCGAGGAAGCCTTCTGACGGCCGGTCCCGCCCGGCGGGACGGCCGTGCCAGGCCTGTCCGGATGAATCGGTGATCGAGCGCCTCGCGGTGGGTATGACCCTGCCGCGAGGCGCTCTTTACCGTTCTGCCGAATTCCGTGGAATTCCGAACCCGCCCACGATCTGAACGCCGGCTCGGTAACCGTTCAGAGGCTGTACTGCACCGCGACGCGGCCGGCCACGATCGGGGTGATCGTCTCGGCGATCACGGCGCGGTGCGCGGGGTGGTCGCGGTAAACGATGTAATCGTCCACGGAGTCGAAGTCGGCCACGACGGCGAACTCGTAGTTGCCCTGGTTCACGCCGGCGTCGCCGCCGATGTTGTAGGCGCGGATCTCCGGGATCGCGCCGGGGAGCTCCTTCAGACTGGCCTCGACGGTGGCCTTCTGCTCCTCGGTGGCGTCCGCGACCCAGCTGAACAGCACGACGTGCCGGAACATGATCTCTCCTTCGCTAGCGTCTCTGATTGACTTAGCGATCCTGTGCGTTACACAGAATCAAGGCACAACGAGCTGCCCGGTATTCACCAATCGTCTTCGTGCCCTGGTGCCGGCAACCGGAGCCACCGGCCCGTTGAGCACGTCCCTCCGGACGCTGACCGGTCAGGCGTGCACAGCCCGACCGGGGAGGGTGCCCGACGTCGCCTGGGCGCCGGGCGTGCGGTAACAGCATGCCACGACATAACTACAATTCGCTAATCGAATCAGAAAGCCTGCGCCCGCCAGCGTACGGCCTGTGCCCCGCGCGGGGTTCACGTGCGCGGGCGGCGGCTTCCGAGCCGGTTGCGGCCCGCTTCCCGGCCGACGGGGGAAGCCGTTGGGGAATGGCCGGCCGCGCGCATCGCGAGATGGCTGGATGCCGGAGAAAAGGGTTTCCGGCGAACGACCCGATGCCCCACGTGATCGACGTTCGCCGGCCGTCATCGACCCGGAAGCATCCGCCGCCGCGCGCGCCGCCGCCGTACGGGCGGGGGTGAGCGGGCAGCGGCTGGAGGCGGTCGTGGAGGCCGCCACGCTGGCCGCCGCCCTGCGGGCCAAAGCACGCGGCGCGGCGGCGGACGCGCCCCCGCCGGCGACGCCGATCCCCGGCGGGGGCGACCTGAACAGCGACATCGCCTTCCTGCTCGACGTCGCGCGGGCCTACCGGCGCGGCCGGCCGCGGGTCTCGGTCTCGCGCCCGACCTCGGCGGCGGGCGCGGGACGCTGAAGGGCCCGGGAGAACGTCCCCGGGCCCACGGCGGCGGCGCGTCAACTCCAGGCGAGCATGCGCAGCGGGTCCTCCAGCATGGCGCCCACGTCGCGCAGGACGTAGGAGCCGAGCTCGCCGTCGACGATGCGGTGGTCGAACGACAGGGCCAGCGTGGTCACCTTGCGCGGCACGACCTGGCCGTCCACCACCCAGGGAAGGTCGCGGACCTGACCGAACGCCAGGATCGCGGCCTCGCCGGGATTGATGATGGGCGTCCCCGCGTCGATGCCGAAAACGCCGACGTTGGTGATGGTGATCGTGCCCCCGGTGAGGTCGGCGGGCTGGGCTTTGCCCGCCCGGGCGCTCTCGGTCAGCGCCGCCAGGGCCTTGGCGAGGTCCGGCAGCGACAGGGCCTGCGCGTCCTTGACGTTCGGGACGATCAGCCCGCGCTGGGTGGCGGCGGCGATGCCGAGGTTCACGTAGTGCTTGACCACGATCTCGTCGCCGGCCCAGCTCGAATTGATCAGCGGGTAGCGGCGGGCGGCCGTGAGCAGCGCCTTGGCCACCAGCAGCAGCGGCGACACCTTGACGTCGGCGAAGTCGGGCATCTGCCGCAGTCGGCGTACGGCGTCCATGGTCGCGGTGACGTCGACCTGGAGGAACTCGGTGACGTGCGGGACGGTGAAGGCGGAGGCGACCATGGCCGCCGCCGTGGCCTTGCGCACGCCCTTGACCGGGACGCGCTCCTCCCTGACCCCGGCCGCGACCAGGGCGGGCGCCGCCTGGGGAGCCGCGGCGGCGTGGACGTCCTCGCGGGTGATCGAGCCGCTCGGGCCGGTCCCGGCGATGGTGGCGAGGTCCACGCCGAGGTCCTTGGCCAGCTTGCGGACCGGCGGCTTGGCCAGCACCGCGACCCCGCCGCGCCTGGGAGCGAGAGCGGGCGCCGAGGCGGGCCGGACGGGGGCCGGCGGCGGAGCCTCGGCGGGCGTGGGGGCCTGAGCCTGGGCGGGGGCGTGGCCCTTGCGGGGGCGGCGGGTGGTGGCGCCCAGCTTGACGCCGTACCCCACCAGTACCGGCTGGCGCTCCGGCTTGGCCTCGGGCGGGGGCGCGGGGACCATGTCGTCGGCCGGCGCCGTCTCCCGGGTGGTGTCCGCTCCCTCACCGGTGTCGACGGAGATGATCGGCTTTCCGACGTCGACCGTCTCGCCCTCGGCGGCCATGAGCGAGGCGACCACGCCCTCGTACGGGCACGGCAGCTCGACCACGGCCTTGGCGGTCTCGATCTCGACGATGGTCTGGTTGATCGTCACCTTGTCACCGGCGGCGACGTGCCACTTGACGATCTCGGCCTCGGTCAGGCCTTCGCCGACGTCGGGGAGCTTGAACTCGCGAAGCACAGCCCCTCCTAGAAGGCGAAGGCGCGGTCGACGGTGTCGAGCACGCGGTCGAGGTCCGGCAGGTAGTGGTCCTCCAGCCGGGACGGCGGGTACGGCGTCGAGAACCCGCCGACGCGCAGGACCGGGGCCTCGAGGCTGTAGAAGCACGCCTCGGTGACCCGGGCGGCGATCTCCGCGCCGAGTCCCGAGAAGACGGGCGCCTCGTGCGCCACGACGCAGCGCCCGGTCCTCCGCACCGACTCGAAGATCCGGTCGGTGTCCAGCGGCGAGAGGCTGCGCAGGTCGACGACCTCGATCGAGCGGCCCTCGTCGGCGGCGGCGGTCGCGGCCTCCAGACACGTCTTGACCATGGGCCCGTAGGCGAGAAGGGTGACGTCGGTGCCCGGGCGCACGATCTGGCCGCGGTCCAACGGCAGCGGGGTGGCGTTCTTGTCGACCTCGGCCTTGTCCCAGTAGCGGCGCTTGGGCTCGAAGAAGATCACCGGGTCGTCGCTGCCGATCGCCTGGCGGATCATGTGGTAGCCGTCGGACGGGTTCGAGCAGGCGACCACGCGCAGGCCGCCGGTGTGCGTGAAGTACGCCTCCGGGGACTCGCTGTGGTGCTCGACCGCGCCGATGCCGCCGCCGCAGGGGATGCGCACGACGATGGGCAGCTTGAGCTTGCCGAGGGAGCGCAGCGGCATCTTGGCGAGCTGGGTGATGATCTGGTCGGCCGCGGGGAAGACGAACCCGTCGAACTGGATCTCGCACACGGGACGGTAGCCGCGCAGCGCGAGGCCGATCGCGGTGCCGATGATGCCCGACTCGGCGAGCGGGGTGTCGATGACGCGGTTCTCACCGAAGTCCTTCTGCAGGCCGTCGGTGACACGGAAGACGCCGCCGAGCTTGCCGACGTCCTCTCCCATGACGAGGACCTTCGGGTCGTCCTCCATGGCGGTCCGCAGACCTTCGTTGATCGCCTTGGCCAGCGCGAGGGTCGTCATCGGACGCCTCCCTCGAAGGTGGCGAGGTAGGCGGCGTACTGATCCCGCTCTTCTTTGAGCAGGTTGTGCGGCTCGGCATACACGTGATCGAAGATATCCAAGGGATGGGGATCGGGCATTTCCAGACAACGCTTGCGCACGTCACGGCCGAGGTCTGCGGCCTCGGCGTCGATCTTCTCGAAGAACTCCTGGTCGGCGAGCTGGTTCTTGAACAGGTACGCCTTCACGCGCTCGATCGGGTCCTTCAGCTTCCACGCCTCCAACTCGCCCGCCACGCGGTAGCGCGTCGGGTCGTCAGAGGTGGTGTGGGCCCCCATGCGGTAGGTGAAGGCCTCGATCAGCGTGGGGCCCTGGCCCTCGCGGGCGTTCTTGAGCGCCTGGCGGGTCACGGCGAGGCAGGCGAACACGTCGTTGCCGTCCACGCGGACGCCCGGGAAGCCGAAGCCGCTGGCCCGCCGGTACAGGGGGATCCGGGACTGCTTCTCCAGGGGCTCGGAGATGGCCCACTGGTTGTTCTGGCAGAAGAACACGATCGGCGCGTTGAACACCGACGCCCAGATGAACGACTCGTTGACGTCGCCCTGGGAGGTGGCGCCGTCGCCGAAGTAGACGATGGATGCGGCCTCGGCGCCGTCGCGCTGGATGCCCATGGCGTACCCGACCGCGTGCAGCGTCTGGCTGCCGATCACGATCGTGTACAGGTGGAAGTTGTGCTCGGCGGGGTCCCAGCCTCCGTGGTTGACGCCGCGGAACAGGCCCAGGAGGTTGACGGGGTCGACGCCGCGGCACCAGGCGACGCCGTGCTCGCGGTAGGTGGGGAAGGCCATGTCGGCGTCGGTGAGGGCCCGTCCGGAGCCGATCTGGGCGGCTTCCTGTCCCAGCAGAGATGCCCAGATGCCGAGTTCTCCCTGCCGCTGGAGGGCCACGGCCTCCATGTCGACGCGGCGCACGAGCACGAGGTCGCGGTACAGGGCGCGCACCTCTTCGGCGGTGAGGTCGATGTCGTAGGCGGGGTGCTCCACACGCTCGCCTTCGGGGGTGAGGAGTTGTACGAGCTCGAAGGGTGCCTCGGCACCATGAGAGGCGTCGAATGTCACGTGCCGCTCCTGTGCGTTTGGGGCCGTGCTGATGGGGTCTCCATCCATGTTCGGCCAGTTGACATGCTTACGCACCTTCTGGTGGTGGTACGTAGGCGTCTGGGGACATCGTGGCAGAAGCCACAGGCCATTGCGCAAGACGGTGACACCCTCTTATCCACACTTCTCCCGTTCCCGGTGCGCCTCGGCGCACACTCGTCACATGATCGGGCTCCGCCAGGGCCGCCCGGAGGACGGACGCCTGGCCGGTCACCGTTAGGCTGGTCACGCCGGCCCGGTCGGGCGGCACGAACAGGGAGGAACACGTGGCACGCGTCATCGTCGACGTCATGCTCAAGCCGGAGATCCTCGATCCGCAGGGGCAGGCGATCGCCCGGGCGCTGCCTCGCCTCGGCTTCTCCGGCGTCACCGAGGTGAGGCAGGGCAAGCGGTTCGAGGTCGAGCTCGACGGCCCGGCCGACGAGGCCGCCCTTGCGAACGTCCGAAAGATGGCCGAAACCCTGCTGGCCAACACGGTGATCGAGGACTACGCTGTGCGCATCGAGCCCTAGGACGGCCCGCGCCAACGTCTCCAAGGCTTCGCAAATCACCGCAAAAGGAACTTGGGACGGACCGGAAAGCAAGCGTCTGCCCAACACTAAATAACAACAGCGTGATTTTGCGGTTAGCCCCGATACATCGGGGAAACCTCTCCAACGTGACTTTCGGCGCCACGGAGGAGTCCGGTGGATATTGAGTTCTCGTTGGCCTTGCCTCGGGATGCGATCGGCATTCCGATGGTCCGGCGGGTGCTTGGGGACACCCTTCGCTGCATCGGCGTCAGCGAGGACTGCGTATCGGACGTGCTCCTGGCGACCTCCGAGGCCTGCGCCAATGCCGTCCGGCACGGCGGCCCCGCCAAGCGCTACGAGGTGACCGCCGCGATCGGCCAGGGCCGGTGTGAGTTGCGGGTCGCCGACGGCGGCCTCGGCATCGGCGCCGTCCCCCGGCAGTACCCGCCCGGGGACGCCGAGCACGGGCGCGGCATCCTGATCATGGAATCGGTGGTCGACGAGATCTTCTTCGACATCACCCCCGGCAGCGGCACCACCGTCCTGCTGCGCAAGGAACTCGACTGGGACGAGGAGTTCCTAGCCCGCCACGACCGCGAACTCGCCACCGTCTGACCCCCTTCTTCCTCCCTGGACACCAGCTTCACAGGCGTGCCTCAAGCGCGCTTTCCCGGGGGCGTCTTCTTGACCTTCTTCTTGGCGGGGAGTACGGGCGGTGCGCTGACCGGCCCGATGGCCTTCCTCGCCAGTTCCGTCCAGTGCGGCACATCCACACCCGGCAGGTTGTCGGTTGTGAGGATGAGTGATCCTTGCGGCCCGCCACCCTTTTCGTGGAGGAGCACCCCGCCCTGCTCATACCAGAGTGCCTTGCGCTCCCACGACTCCCGATACGTTGGGCTCTCGATCATGCCGAGGTGTTCCCAATAGAGGGTCCGTCCGTCCGGAACCCGGATGGTGAAGTCGGGGCGGTAGGTCTTCCCGTTCAGCGTGAGCGGCGCCTCGTATCTCCAGTAGCCGGGAACCAGCTCGTCGAGGATCTCGGCGATGATCACTTCGTTCTTGCTACGGACCAGAGTGCCGTTCCCCGTGAGGTGGATGAGCCTCGAATCCAGCGTGCCGGCAGGGGAGCCGTCCGGGAAGAAGACCGGCTTCGGGGCCGGCAGGAAGAACAGGTCGGTCAGCCGACGGGCGGTTTCCGAACTGGTCGAGACGGTGAGATCTAGCAACTCGTCGATCGAGCGTTCATGCAGGAGGACCACCTGATCCTGCTGCCTGGTGAGCGCGGTATAGAGCATCTCCCGGGACAGCTTGCGGGCTGAACCGGGAAGCATGACGAAGACCTTCTTGAACTCTGAGCCCTGTGACTTGTGAATCGTGATCGCCCATGCCAGCTCCAGCGTCGGGTCGTCTTCATCGTCTCCCCGATAGCTGTACGTCGTGCCGATTTGAGATGAGAACTCGATGTGCGTCCATCTCGGTTTGCCGCCAGCCTTGGTGATCTGGCCGACGACCACGCCGATCTCGCCGTTGGCCACATAGGCCAGGCCAGTCCCCTTCGGATAGCCGTCACGTTGGCCGTTCCTGGTGTTCAGCACCTTGTCGCCGAGCACGATCTGTTCGGTCCCGATGGGCCGGGGCGTGTTGCGCAGTCGGTCGGGCTTCAGCGCAGCGTGGAGCGCCTCTTCCCGGTGCGTCCGCTTCAGATGCCGGTTGATCTCTACGGTCCCCCACCCGTGACCGCGGGTCGGGGAAAGGATCTGCCACTCCTCGCAGCGCGCGGCGGCTCCCTGCTCACCCTTGGAGAACTGAACCCACTGCGCGGCCTTCTGGCCTCCGTAGGAAGTCTCGAAGCGGGCGGAGGCATCCGGCCCGGTGACGTCCAGCCCGTCGCCGAGGGCGCGATCCACGACTTCCGGGGGACGTGCGCCGTTCCAGGGAATGGACGCCAGGCGCTCCATCTCCGCACCGGTGCGCAGCCGCTCCCAGACCTCCTCGAACCCCTGGGGGACCTCGTCCCCTGAAAACCACGCCGCCAGCATCAGATCATCGCGAATCTGCCCCTTCTGCCGGCGCAGCTCCGTCAATTCGACATATCCAGGGGCGACGCGGGGAAATCGGGGAACGTCGGCGTCGGCGGTGAGGCGCTGGATCAGATCGACGAACGGACGTCCGGCCCCGATAGGCGGGAGCTGCCGGGGATCGCCGACGAGGATCATACGATCGGGAATTACAAGGGCGTCGAGCAGAGCGGCGAGTTGATCCTCCGTGAGCATAGATGACTCGTCGATGACAACGGTCCCGTACAGTGGCGCCTTGCGGACTTCGCCGCCACGAATGAGATATGTGCGGGTCTCAGGGTCGTAACGCTTGTGTTTGGTCAAGAACTGGGCGACGGTTTGCGCTTCTAGTTCGACCTTGTTCTGTAGCTGCACCCGCGCCTTCCCTGTCGGCGCCAGCAGCAGGACCCCCTTGCCCTTGACCTCTTCACGGGTGACCAGCGCCTTGATGAGCGTGGTCTTGCCTGTACCCGCGCGGCCGTTGAGCACACTCAATGGAGCCGCGTAAAGCTCGGCCAGGGCGGCCTTCTTTTCGTTCCGAGCTCGCTGCTCCGTCTCGGCGTCGGAGTCGCTCTCCGCCTCATACGAGCCGAGAACCCGGTCCAGCTCTTCTGACAGCCCGGCCGGCACCTCCATGCGGGGGCGATTCATCTGGTGGTCGACCGCCTGTCTGATCACGTATGCGGTCGTCTCCAGGCGTGCGAGTTTGAAGGCCGGCGTTCCGTCCTCGAGTCTCGTACCTGTCACCGGCGGCCATGAGGGGGAATCCACGTCGTACTGCAGCGTGTCCGGGTGGAGCTCGTGCGCGCGGAAGAGTTCCTCAGAGATCGGACAGGGCTCGGGCAACCGCAGCGCCTCGATCCTCTCGATGACGCTCGCCAGTGTGACGAGGGTGTCACCGGCGGCGGCGGCCTCCTCCAGCACCGCCACCAGGAGCGCTTGCACGCGCCGGGCGTCCCCGCCATCGTTCATCGCACTCGGCTCGGCGAGAGGGAAGCGAGCGCGAATGGCGGCCCGCGGAAAGCACCCGCGGTCGATCACGTCGAAAGGCACCGGCGTCTGCTCACCGACCGTGCAAATCTGCGCCAGGTAGGGGTCGGCGAGGAGCTCATCGTGATCCAGTTCGATGTTGGAGGACCGGAAAAGCACGGAGGCCTGTTCAGTCGTGAGCTGGAAGCGTGACAGCAGCCGCAGGACAGCGAGCTGCTCGTCGCTGAACGTCCGCCAAGCCCGACGATGAGGCTCCGATATCCGCCTGCTGATCTCCTCGGGGTGGCGACCCGGGTGGGCGATGGCGTCGGTCAGCACGTCCCAGGGATCAACGTGCTCGGGGGTGTGCCGCGCGATGGACCGCGCGAGCACCTTGCCGTGCCTGAACTTCAACGCGCCGAGGACGGCTCCTAGGCCAGGAGCGGGGCCCCGCATGCGCCAGAGCTCGCCAATGCGATCGTCCAGCCATCTCAGGGACGACTCTGGTACGTCGATTCCGAGCTCCTCGCATCGCCGTGCGGCGCTATAGAGCCGCTCCAGCGCGGCGATCGCGGTGTCGTGCGCGATGTGCTCGGTGACGTAGGAGAACTCACGTCCACCGGTCGCCGGTGCCCAGGCCAGAGCTTCTGCCACATCCTGCCCCCGCGCGTCCCGCTCAGCCAGTTCCGCCACCGGCAACAGGATTCCTCCGGTGCCGTCGGGCCGTAGGGAGTGCAGAACGGTCGTCTCCCACATGTGGTTCGGAAATGCGGTCCTGCCCTCCGTCTTCCACGGTCCCGGCAGCTGGATCTCCGTGATCCGGGCGGCGCCCACCAGCAGGGGACCACCTGCCCGGGCTTCATCGAAGGGCGAATGCTTGACGTAGAAGAAGACCAGTGACTCCGTTGGGCTGACATCGTCAAAGAACCGTTTGATCACTGCCCGCTGATTGTCGCCGTGGATGACCCATGTCGGAGTGAATCCAAGCGCCTCGTCGACCTTCTCCTCGAGTCCCTCGTCATAGTCGACGTCGAAATCGGTCAGGACGTCGACGATGCCCTTGCGCAGAAGCCAGTAGTAGGGGACCGCGTGAGCACCGTAGGCGGGCACCGTCAAGGGAGTGGGTTGGATGCGCCCCTTCAGTGCAGCGGAGTAGCGGTAGGGATGTTCGCTGACCAGCTGGTAGGAGCGAGGGCTGAGAAAACTGCCACGCTCGCCCACGCAGCCGATCCGGGACACGTCCACTTCGCTCAGCGACTTGCCCGCGTTGACGAGCTCATAGTCGTCCTGCCGACGTTCACCCACATTTCCGAGCAGGATGCACGACGCATTTCCCAACGGATCGCGACATATCCTTCCAGACCATCCGGAGTCATGCCAAGGGACGCGAACCGAAAGGTGGACAATTTTCCCCATCACAGCACCTTCTTTCAGAAGTCATACAGGAACGCTTCATTGTCGTGCATGACGCCTCTCCGGAGACCGCCGAACGGCATGTCCCACTCCAGGTCCATGGCTCGGCGGCCTCCGCGGGCGGGATCCACTGAGCGGACGAAGATAGACCCGTTCGCCATGGCTGGGACTTCTCGTAGGCGACGCGCTCGAACAAGAAGCCTCGGCCTCACAGGTCGGCCTCGGTCGTGGCACGCCGGCCTTCCTCCCCCCGGCGCTCTCGATAGCGAAACGTGACCGCTTGCTGGAATGTCGTTGACCTCGGCCATCTAGTGGGAAATATTAGGACCTTTGGCGTGGCCTATGCGGAGCTATTCGCCGTGCGTCGACGACCATACAAAAACCGGAAATAACAGACATTTGACACTTGTGTACCCCCCAACGACGAGGAGATCCGCACGGTGGCGTCGCACGCAGCGGAGCAGGCGGTTGACGGCATCCCCGCGCAAGGTCAGCTGGTCACCGTACGAAATCGTCCGTGGGTGGTCGCCGACGTGCTCCGCAGCAGCGTGGCCAGCAGCGATCCCCATGTCGCCACGGGCGCGCCAGAGCACCTGGTGACGCTCGTCAGCGTCGAGGACGACGCCCGTGACGAGGAGTTACGGGTGATCTGGGAACTCGAACCCGGTGCGGTCGTGCACGAGCAGCAGGATCTACCCAGCCCGGAAAACGGCTTCGACGACCCCGAGTCGCTCGCGGCGTTCCTCGACGCGGTCCGCTGGGGCGCCATCGCCTCGGCCGACAGGACCGCGTTGCAAGCCCCCTTCCGGTCCGGCATCGAGATCGAGCCCTACCAGCTAGACCCCGTGGTGCGGGCGCTGTCCATGCCGCGCACCAACCTGCTCATCGCTGACGACGTGGGCCTCGGCAAGACGATCGAGGCCGGGCTAGTCATGCAGGAACTCATGCTCCGCCACCGCGCCCGGACGATGCTCATCGTCTGCCCTGCCAGCCTGACGCTGCAGTGGCGCGACGAGATGCGCGACAAGTTCGGCCTGGACTTCCGCATCGTCGACAGCACCCTGCTCAAGGACCTCCGGCGCTCACGCGGCCTGTACGCCAACCCGTGGAGCCACTACCCGCGCCTGATCGTCAGCATCGACTGGCTCAAGCGCACCCGGCCGATGCGGCTGTTACGCGAGTTACTCCCCCCCGGTCCCGCGCTATCCGCGGACGTTCGACCTGCTGGTGGTGGACGAGGTGCACACCTGCGCCCCGGCCGGTCGGGGCGCTTACCCCGTCGACTCGCTTCGGACGGCCTCGGTCAGGGAGCTGGCCCCGCACTGTGAGCACCGGCTGTTCCTGTCCGCCACCCCGCACAACGGCTACCTCGAATCCTTCACCGCGCTACTGGAACTGCTGGACGATCAGCGGTTCGCCCGGGGGGTGAAGCCGACCCAGGATCAACTCGCCAGGGCGATGGTCCGCCGCCTCAAGAGTGAGCTGCCACCCCGATGGGACGGCTCGATCCTGTTCCCCAAGCGGTGCCTGGACTACCTGGAGGTCGACCACACCGGCGCCGAGAGGACCGCGCACGAACAGCTGACCAGATACGCGAGGTCACGGTCGGCGGGGCCGGGACGGGTGGCGGCCGACTTCGTCGTCAGCCTGCTGAAGAAGCGGCTGTTCTCCTCCCCCAAGGCGTTCGCCGAGACGGTCGAGACGCACCTGGCCACCATGACGGCCAGGGAGGACGCCTTCGCCAAGGAGGCCGAGCTCGCCGCCGGGCGCGCCGGGGACGCCGGGGTGAAGCTGCTCCGGCCGCTGATCGACGACCTTGACGAGACCGCCGAGGACGACGAGGCGTACGCCACCGCCGCCCAGGCGGCCCTCACCGCCGCGCGGCAGCTGATGCGCCCCCTCACCGCGGAGGAACGCGACCTGCTCGGCGACCTGCTGAGGTGGGCCCGCGACGCGCAGGACCGGCCGGACGCCAAGTTCGCCGCCTTCCGCGCCTGGCTCGACCCGCTCGTCCGGCCGGGCGGCGAGTGGAACGACGATCGCGTGATCGTGTTCAGCGAATACCGCGACACCCAGCGCTGGCTGCACGAGCAGATGCTCGCCGCCGGCTACCCCGCCGACCGCATCGAGCTGCTGTACGGCGGGCAGGACCGCGACGAGCGCGAGCGCATCAAGACCGAGTTCACCGAGGCCCCCGGCCCGGACAACCGGGTGCGCGTCCTGCTGGCCACCGATGCCGCGAGTGAGGGCATCAACCTTCAGCGGTATTGCCACCGCGTGCTCCACTGGGAGATCCCCTGGAACCCCAACCGCCTGGAGCAGCGCAACGGCCGCGTCGACCGGCATGGCCAGCCGGCCTCGCAGGTGGAGATCCGGCACTTCGTGCCGCGCGGTTGGGAGAACGCCGCCCCCGGCTCGCTGGAAGGGTCGCTGGAGGACGAACTCGCCTTCCTCTGGGTAGCGGCAAGGAAAGTCGACCAGATCAGGGAGGACCTGGGCAGCGCCGGAGACGTCATCGCCGCCCGGGTCGAGGAGAAGATGCTCGGCAAGCGCGTCGACTGGCGGGCCACCGACACCGAGATCGCGGCCAAGGCCTCCCGGGCGCGGCTCAAGGTCGAGCGCGACCTGGCCCGCGATCTGTCCCGCCTGGCCGACAAACTGTCCGACAGCCGCACCGAGCTCAACCTCACCCCGGCCACGGTCCAGCGCGTCGTCAGTACCGCGCTGCGCCTCGCCCACCGCAAGGACCTGATCCCTGCCGAGGCCCCGGAGGGCGTCTCCGCGCCGTGCTTCCGGCTGCCCGAACTGCCCGGCGCCTGGGCCCAGGCCCGCAACGACGGGCTGCCACACCCGCTCACCGGCCAGGAACGCCTCGTCACCTTCACCTCCGAGGCCGTGGTGGGCCGAAGCGACATCGTCCTGCTGCACCTGGGGCACCGCCTGGTGCAGATGTGCATGCGGCTGCTGCGCGCCGAACTGTGGGCCAACGCCGCCGACGGCGCCCAGGCGTCCGTTCCCGAGCCGACGACCGTACCCGCTCCGGCGGCGATGAACGGGCGGGCCGCCGTACCTGCTCCGCAGCCGATGAACGGACATGCGACGGCTCAGGCGAACGGGCATACCACCACATCTGCCCCCGTTAGCGGCGGCCCCAAGCTCTCGAGGGTCACCGCCCGCGTCGTGCCGGGCGACGTGCTGCGTGTCCCCGCCGTCGTCGCGCACGGCCGGGTCGTCATCACCGGCTCGGCGGGGACCCGCCTGCACGAGGAGATCGTGTACGCCGGAGGACTCATCGACGCGGGCAAGCTCGTCCCCGCCCGGGAGTCCGAGATCGACGAATGGCTGGCGGCGGCCTCCGAGCAGCCCGTACCGCCGCGACTGCGCGACCGGCTCATCGAACTCTGGAGGCCCGTCCTCGCGGAGCCCCTGCGCAGGCGGCTGGCCAACCGGGCCGAGCAGCGCAAGCGGAGCATCCGCACCTTGCTCGACAAACGCTGCGAGGAGGAGGTCACCGCGATCGAAGCCGTGCTCGACGAGCTGATGCGCTCGATCGAGGCCGCGCTCGCCGAGACCACGCGGTGGCAGCAGCCCAGCCTCTTCGAGGACGAGCAGAAGGAGCAACGCGAACAGCTCCGCAAGGACCACGAAGCGCTGCAGGAGCGGCTGCGCGCGATCCCCGCCCAGCGCGTCGCCGAGACCGAGGCACTGCGCCGCCGCTACGCCGAGCCGAAGGAGCGTTCCTTTCCCGTGTCCGTGACCTTCCTCGTCCCCGCCGCGCTCGCCCACGCCGCCGCCCGAGGTGACCGATGAGCCCGCGGACGAGTACCCGCACGGGGACCGTGTCCGGGCGCGGCATCCGACGGCCTCCGGTCGTCTCGGTGGCCGACCAGCACGCCGACTGGCTGCGGCTGCTACGGCCCGACGGCCCGTTCCTGACCGTCAGCGTGCTCTCCGACGCCATGGAGCAGGGCCTGGACGTCGTCCCGGCCGAGACGACCGCCCGGCTGCGCCAAGCCTGGCTGGAGGTGCAGGCCGCGCCCGACCTGCTGCGCCCCGCCTGGGTGGACCTGATCTTCACCGAGCTGCTGCGCTGGCCCGCCGGCGTACTCGCCGCCGACGGTCTGCTCCCCGACGAGCTGCGCTCCTGGGGCGGCGAACAGGCCCGCCCCGACGCCGTCGTCTACGGCCCCGACCCCGCCTCCGGGCGCGCCGAACGGCTGCTGGTCTACCGCCGCCGCTGGGACGAGCCGCTGACCCGAGCGACCCGCGACCAGCCGTCCATGGTCGAACAGGCCGCGATGCTCTGCCGCCGCCGGGGCGTGCCGCTGGCCCTGCTCACGGACGGCCGGTTCTGGGTGCTCGTCCACGCCAAGCCGGGCGGCCCGACGAGCACCGCGATCTTCGATGCCGACCTGTGGCTGGAGGAGCCCGCGCTACTGCGGGCCTTCGCCTCCCTGCTCGGCGCCTCCCGCCTGCTCCCGCCGCCGGTCCAGCCGGACGGCACCTCGTCGGCCTCACTGACCGGGCTGTTCGAGCGTACGGCGAACGCGCAGACCCAGGTCACCGACACCCTTGGTGACCAGGTGCGCCAAGCCGTCGAGCTGCTCGTCGGCGAGTTCGCCCGGCTCGACCGCGAGTCCGGCGGCGCGCTGCTGGCCACGGTCCCCGAACGGCAGATCTACCGGGCCACGCTCACCGTCATGATGCGCCTGGTCTTCCTGCTGTACGCCGAGGAGCAGCGGCTGCTGCCCGTCCTCGACCCGGTCTACTCGGCCGGCTACGCGGTCGCCGGCCTCTACACCCAGCTCGACGAGCTGCACCAGTTGCACGGCGACGAGATCGCCGACCGCAGCCCGGCCGCCTGGCCGCGCCTGCTCGCCCTCTTCACCGCCGTCCACCGCGGCTGCGACCACCCCGACCTGCGCATCCCCGCCTACGGCGGCTCGCTGTTCGACCCCGCCACCTACCCGTGGCTGCCGGCGTTGAAGGTGACCGACCGGGTGAGCCACCGGATCCTGGACGCGCTCCTGCTGCTCAAGCAGCGCGGCAGGACCCCTGAGCGGCTCTCGTACAAGGGTCTCGGTGTCGAGCAGATCGGGCACGTGTACGAAGGTCTGCTGGAGTACTCCTGCAAGAAGGTCGACGAGCCGTACGTCGGGCTGATCGGCGGGCTGGAACCGGAAATCCCCCTCAGCCTCCTCGAAGCCGAGCATGCCAAGGGCCAGGACTCGTTCACGGCGTGGCTGAAGAAGGTCTCCGGAGCGAGCCAGGCCCAGCTGCGCAAGGCGTTCGCGTACCAGCCCACGACCAGCGAGATCGGCGACCTGGACTCGGCCTGCGACAACAACGCCGACCTGGCGGCGCGCGTCCGCCCGTTCCTCGGCCTGCTCCGCCGCGACCTGCGCGACATCCCCACCGTCTTCCCGACGGGCTCGGTGCTGTTCACCCAGGTCGGCGACCGCCGGGCCACCGGTACCCACTACACCCCGCGACCGCTCGCCGAGGAGGTCGTCGAGCACACCCTCGCGCCGCTGGTCTACTCCCCCGGCCCGGCGGACGGCGCGGAGCCCGGGGTCTGGCAGGCCAAGTCGTGGGATGAACTGCTCAAACTCAAGGTCGTCGACCCGGCCATGGGCTCTGGCGCGTTCCTGGTCTCCGCCTGCCGCTACCTCGCCGACCGCGTCCTGGATGCCTGGGAACGGGACGGCCTGCCGTGTGAGGTCGAGGCGACGGTCGGCTCCGACTACGACCGCGACTCGCTCCACCTCCACGCCCTGCGGCTGGTCGCCGCCCGCTGCCTCTACGGCGTCGACCGCGACGACATGGCCGTCGAACTGGCCAAGCTCTCGCTGTGGCTGGTCACCCTGGCCAAGGACAAGCCGTTCGGCTTCCTGGACCACGCCCTGCGCTGCGGAGACTCGCTGGTCGGCCTGATCTCCGAGTCCCAGGTCGTGGCCTTCCACCTCGACCCCGAGCGCGGCCGGACCCTGAACAACCGGCTCGCCGGGCAGATCGACGAGCTTGCCACCTCCATCCTCACCGAGGTCACCGAGCTGCGCGAACGCATCGAGGCCACGACGGTCAACGACCCCCGCGAGGCCGAGGAGAAGGCCGCTCTCCTCACCCGCGCCGACAACCTCACCACCCGCCTCCGGCTCGCCGCCGACGCGGTCGCCGGCGCCGCCCTCTCGACCGCAGGGAAGAGCGAAGACGCCTTCGACACCCGCCTCACCTCCATCGCAGACGAGGTCATGACGGCACTGAACGGCGACGCCACCGCAGAGCAGACAGCCCGCACGACCATCGACGGCTGGCTCAAGGGCACCTCCCGCCCCGAGCCGATCCGGCCTCTGCACTGGCCCCTGGAGTTCCCAGAGGTCATGCGTCGCGGCGGCTTCGACGCGGTGATGGGCAACCCACCCTTCATCGGCGGGAAACGCATCAGCGGCGCCCTCGGCACCGACTTACGTGAATACCTCAAGCAGCGCATCGCCAACGATAAGGCAGGCCACGCCGACCTCTGCTCATACTTCCTTCTCCGCGGTCATACTGTTGCGTTTAAGGGGAGAGTCGGCATCATTGCCACCAACACGATCGCCCAGGGAGACACCAGAGAGGTCGGCCTGGATCAACTGTACAAGAAAGGCTGGTCAGTCTACCGAGCCGTAAAGTCACAGCCATGGTCCGGAACAGCAACACTTGAGGTTTCCTTGCTATGGAGTGGCCGGCCAGGGTCGACAGAACGACGCGTACTCGACGGTATCCAGGTTGAAGAGATCACTCCATCTCTCGATGCACGCTCTAGAATGAGTGGCAATCCACGACGCCTCGCTGATAACGCGGACCGTTCATTTATTGGATGCTACGTACTAGGCAAGGGTTTTCTGCTGACCCCCGTGGCAGCTCGTCATCTGATCGACAAGGACCCACGCAACAAAAAAGTCATCTACCCCTATCTTAACGGTGAAGATCTAAACTCTAGCCCAGATTGCTCCGCAAGCCGCTGGGTTATCGACTTCAATGATATGGGCGAGGATGAAGCTGCAAGCTTCCCAGATTGCTTCGAGATAGTCGAACAGCAGGTGAAGCCCGAGCGCCAGCGAAGGAACAGCGACGACAGCTTCGTCCTACGAAAGCCATTACCGCAACGGTATTGGCAGTACGCAGACAAACGTCCAGCTTTACGCAGAGCCACCATAGGGCTTGATCGAGTAATCGCTATTGTCTTGGTGAGCAAGTATCTGACTCCAATGCTAGTCAAAACGGGGCAGATTTTTGCTCACAAGTTAGCCATAGTAGCCGATTCGAGGCCCGCTGCGCTGTGCCTATTGACCTCTGCGACACACCAGGCATGGACGTTTTTCAGGAGTTCGACTCTTGAGACTCGTCTAAACTACTCGCCGTCGGACGTTTATGAGACATTTCCACGGCCAAAGCTGACGGAGCAGATGGAGAAAGTCGGGGAGGAACTGCACCAGTTCCGGAGCCGACTGATGTTGGATCGGCAGCTTGGGCTGACGGATCTGTACAACTTTGTACATGACCCAGCCGAGCAGGATTCGGAGATCCAGCGGATGCGGGAACTGCATGTTGAGATCGACGAGGCGGTGCGGGAGGCGTACACGCTGGACGAGGAGCGTGAGCCCGCCACCAGAGAGTACGAGGCCAAGAAGGCGAGTTCGGCGCTGCCCGCCTGGTCAGAGATCGACCTCGCTCACGGCTTCTATGACCACGGCCAAGGGGTTCGCTGGTCAATCGGCCCGCAGGCGCGCCTTGATGTGCTGGACAAGCTCCTAGCGCTGAACTTCTACCGCTATGAGCAGGAGGATAAAGCCGGCCTGCACTCGGGCAGGAAGTCCACCAAGGGCAAGCGAGTCAAGCCTGCCGCCACCCAGCCCGCATCCGCCCAGGCCACAACCGATTCATTCGACGGAGCCCTGTTTCAACCACCGAACACCCTCTTCTGAATCTTTGCTCTTGCTCTGCTCTTTGAGACTTGACCCTGCACAGGCGTGTGACGTCAGATACCCGAGGAAGGTTCGGAGGTACCGCTTGGCCGTGCGCACGTTGACGACGCTCCCATGACTAAGCCGTCGTCGCCTGCGGGACCAAATGCCAACAGGAAGTCGTCCGGAACAGAACGGGCCGTGATGCTTCTGCCGGTCTTAGAGACCCCCTCAATGAGGTATCCTTGCCCGCTCCAGTATTGCTTCACCTGTCGCGCCACTGAGTCTATCTGTTCTTTAGGAATGTCGCGAAGATAATATTCGCGACCGACTGTGACGCCACCCTTGGAATCTCCGACTTGAGCGCCACATTCACTGTTATCCAGACTGGTGGGAACGGCCTCCAGGCGAGGTTTTGGGTCAAGCGCCGCAACCGTCCCATTGATAAGTTGCTCGACGCGAGCAAGTGCCTGAGCTTCGGTCATGCTGGTTTCCTCCACGGCGCCTCCTGCATGACCACAGCCGACGACCAAGGTAGCGACAATAACCATCATTGCGAGGAGACGCGGCATCTATCCTCCAGCAGGCCGGGGAGAGGGTACCGGTTGGGATGTCGGCTCCTCTGTCAGCTTGGATTGTGCCACCGCTGGTGGCGGAGCAGTGGGTGAGGGCGTGGATCGTGGAGACGGTTCTGGGAACGGGATCAACTCATCGTATTGACCAGTGATCAAGCGTCCGATATTCCACAAGGATGTCGACCTTTGATCCCACCCCCTTTCATCTTTCCCCCAATAGCTGGAGTGGCCTCGAAAACTCAGAAGAGAGTCTCCGGAATCTGGGACGTAGAAGCGCTTGGCACCGAACTTGCTGCGGCTTGGATCAGAGCCGAAGGGGCCAACGCCGGATATGGCTCCCGAGACGAGGGCGGACAAAACACCGGGCGGGTCAGATATCCGGTTCACCGGTCCCAGAGAGCCGATATCCCCTACTGGATCGTTGGGGGCCTCGCCTACCCAGACCGAATCCACTCCCAGATCCTTCGCATGCTCGGCAACCACACCGGGGCTGCCGACGAAGATCAGTTGGTCTGCGAAGGACTTCGGGCGCATTTGAGCGGCCACGCCGGTCACCGTGGACCCATAGCTGTGCCCGAGCACGGTGAACCGAGCGTCAGAGGCTGCCTGGTGAGCAGCATGCAGGCCATCAGCGAAGCTCGCCAGCAACGGCGCCCCCGCACGAGCGTCGTCCAGCGTGGCAGGGGTATGCAACGGCCCAGCGTCCCCCCACTGCGGAGCTGCATAACCCAGCCAGGCGATCGAGGCGATCTTCATATCGGGATCGAAGACGTGAGCCCGTGCCCACATGTCGGAGGCGCGCTTGGCGTCACCCTTCGAGCCCTCCAGTTTGGTGCCGGTGCCGGGCACGTAGGCGACGATGTTGTCGGCGTCGTCGGGGTTGCCGAAGGAGATCGCGGTCTTACCCAGGCCGCCCAGCTCTATCTGCAACAGGTACGTCTGCGGGAGACCGTTTTGCCCGCCCCGCGCCAACGCCTGTTCGACAGAGGTGAGCTGGCGCATCTTCAGTTGTACCTCTTCGATCTTCGCTTTCCTCACGGCCGCCAACATCGGGTTGAATACGGGCAACGCGCTCACTCGTGCCAGTTCCGAAGCGAGCCATGACTTCTCGGCCGTCAGGTACTTCCGGTTGGCCTGGTCGCGTGTAGCGGCGGGGAGGCCGTTCAGGCTGCCGATCAACTGGGGGGACTGGTTGATCAGACGTTCCTGGGCCGGCTTGCCCAGTTGGTGCCACCATGCGCTGAGCCGGTTGGCCAGCGTCGCGTCTTTTCCGGTGTTCTGGAGAGCCAACAGAGCCTTGAGCGCCTCCGCGTCCCCGTTGCCGGCTGCGGTGATCAGCTTGCTGACCCCGCCGGGATCGGGGGCGTACCCCCCGAACAGACCGAACCCCGCCATGGCCTTGGTGGTCAGGCCCGGGTCGTGCTCCTCCTGGATCATCGACAGGCGTCGCCGCAGGTCTCCTACCTGTCCTTGTGCCCACTCCCCGGCACCGGCGACTCGGCTGCCCGAGGACGCGGGCACGCATAACGCCGATAGCTCCGCCGACAGCCGATGGCCCGCCTCCGGTAACTTCTCAGCGGCCCTTCGCAGGTCTGCCACCAGGCCCTCCATGGCTGTGACGTCCATCCCGGAGAAGCCGGTGCGCGGGGCCGACATCACGCTCACCGAAGTGGAGAACGACGGCACCTGAGGCGCCTGACCGCCCAGGTGCCGGATACGGGCCGAGATCTGCTCGGCCGCCTCCTGGAAGGCCTGTTGCATGGTCGTGCGCTGGTCGTTCAGGGCCTTGGAAAAGGCGGGTGCTCCCCCGCCCACCCAGGCGGAGGCCGCTATGCACCGCATCGGGGGATCCAACGCTCTGGCGTGCTCATCGGCCAGCCGAATCACCCGCGATAAGGCGGCCTCCAATTCCGCCGCCTGCCCCGTAGCCACAAGGCATTAGAATCTCACGCAGATCGGACATTCTGCAACCATTCATACGCAGGTACTAGAGCAAACGAAGCACAACGGGCATTACTCCCCGAATGTCCATATCTACGGGCACAGGCACAGCGGAATACGGGAAGAGCCGCGAAAGTCAGCCGCAGCGGGATATTTCAGGACATGACAACCTCTCGGCACCCTGGGCCTCGGTGTGCCAGGTGGACCGCTCTGCCAACCGCTCTGCCTCAGGCGCCTCGGACGGGTTCGAGAGACAGGACCTTGCGGAACTCGGCGACGGAGGGGCGGTCCTGCTGGTCCTGTGGCACAGCGCGGAGCACGAGGTGTCCGGTTTCGTTGATATGACGGATTCGCTGGCTGGGCTTGAGCGCGTCGATCGTCGTCGCTGCCTGGTGCATCCCTTCATCGATTCCACCTTGGACGACTGTGCACAGCGCCCGATGGAGGTCAGCGTTGACAGGGTGGATGTAGCTCCGATTGTGCTTGAGAACATTGCCGCGGGCCGTTTCGGCCGCCGAGTCCTGACCGGCGGCGGCGTACACCCAGCTTTCGGTGAAATAGATGCGATTCGGCGTCCAGAAGCCGTACGCGTCCGGGACGACATCCCTGTCAGCGATCGCCTGCAGCGCATGCAACGTATCGAGCGCCTGGTCGTTCCTGCCGAGCATGGACAGGGCCTTGGCCTCGGTGGTCATCAGGTCGACGTCTGGCTCACGGGTGAGCTGCTGGGCGCGACGCACCAACTCGAGGACGGCCTGTGGGGACCGCTGGCCGTACAAGCCGTGCCCGGCCTCCTCGCACCTGACCAGGAGGCGGAGAGTCAGGTCACCGGAGGTGTCGGCGGCCTGCCGTGCGGTGCGCCACCAGCGGATGGCCATGCCGTGATCGTCCAAGTAGGTCAGGACAATGGCGTGGATGGAGGAGAGCACCGCCATGCTCCGTTGCAGCTCGATCGCGTCGGCGGGAGTGGCGGCGTCCAGTTGGCGGCGTAGCGCGTACAGGTCGATGAGCAGGTCGGTCGCGACCTGAGCCGGGGGACGCGTACGTAGCGCGTGCAGGTGGTCGGCGCAGGCCCGGTCCCAGTCTTCGAGGCTGCGGTGTTCGTGGCCGAGGGAAAGGTCGAGCAACTGGCGCAGGGGTTCGCTGGACACGCCCAGGGCGCTCAAGGTGCCCAAGCCGGCGAGGAACTGGAGGGCGGCACGGCGCTCCATGTCGTCATCTCCGTTGCGATATGCGGAGTTTTCACAATACGTACCCGCTTTCGAGCGTTGCGACTCGGCGGCGTGGAGGCGTTCGAGCGTGTCGTACAGCGCGGTCAGGATGCCGTGTGCCCCGTAGACCTGATCGAGGCGCGTGATCATGTCCGGCGGGGGAACGCGTTCGCCGCGTTCCCACTTGGCCAGGTTGGAGAAGTCGGTGTACATCTGCGTGGCCGCCCGGCGGAGCCCCAGGTTCGGTCTGCTCTCACGGCAGTGACGCATCACCGCGCCGAACAGGTGCCAGGGGGAGGCGTGCGGGTCGATCGGGTCTGCGCTCATGGCACCCCTTGCGATCGTGGCTCCGGCGTGGCCACATGTGACCACGCCGACGACCTTCATCAAGCAATCACGGTCAATGATGACATCAACACGTTGGGTAGTTGGGCGAAATAACGAACCACCCTCCGATACACGCACCGGGACCACTCCACGACAGCCCGCGAAGACCGCAGATCGGTCGCGTCGGCGGCTTTACGTCATGCTGGGACGTCGCGACCAGCTCACACTAGGCGAAGAGTTCGCGCACCTTGGAAACGGAAGCTACCCGCCGGAGCCATATCTGGAGTACGTCGGGGATCGGTGCAAGACAAGATCTCTTCACGCCGGCCCTCGGTAGGGGTGAGCCCGCGAGCATCAAGGACGAACAGGGTGATCCTCACGACCCTCTTCCCGGCCTTTGGCGCGGAGTTCGGAGATGTAGGGGTAGGTCTTGGTGGCCATCAGCGCCCTCCATAGGTCCCGTGCGCGTCCCTCGCCGAGCCCGGACTCGGTGAACTCGGCCAAGTCGGCGGCCTCTTCTATGTCGATGTCGCCGAGCGCGTCGGACAGCACGTCCAGTACCACATCGACCTGCGGTGACTTTTCGTGTACGAGCGCGGACAGGATGGCGAAGTGCACGTCCTGCGACGCTTGATCCCTGTCGGTGATGGCCGGGATGTTGTCCGGAGCGAGCACCAGGGGACGGACGGTCAGGGCGTGCCACGTGGGCAGGCCCACCACATAAGGTTCGCGGGCCCAGCGAGCGGTGGCGGCATCGCGGCAGGTGATGATCAGTAGGACGTCACACGCGTAGGTGTCGTGCAGGTAGGCCAGGTAGCGCACCCAGCGGCGGCGTTTCTCCTCCGACGGCTCCATCAGGGATTCAATGGCGGCGATCACCTGTCCATCGGGGAAGTGGAGCCTGAGCAGAGTGCCGCCCCAGCGTGGGACGGGTTCCAGGTCGGTGAGGTCAACGTTCACGATCTCGCCCTTGAGCGGGCTCGTCGTGAACGTGGTCTTCGGCCCGACCACGCCTGACCACGCCGTTGGCCTTCCGACTCCCGCGATCACCGCCCACGATGACACCGCTACAGCCAGTAGCCATGGAATGGCGGGACCCGCAGGCGATCGCAGCGCCGTGCGGGTCCCTGATCAGGAAGTGAGGTCCTGACCAATGGTGCAGCTTAGACGCCCATGGCGCCTGTTCAGGCGAGGTCGCGGCAAGCGGGTCGGCCGGCACGCTCTCGGACAGCCGTACGTCGAGGTCGAACGCGGCGAACCCGACCTCGCCGACCGCGCCGCGGCGGTACTGCTCGACCGCATGGAGCCGGCCTGGACGATCCTGTACGGGCCGTGGAGCCGCCGCTTCTACGCCCTGGGCCTGTACCCGACCCCGGAGCCGCTGGTCGTGGAGGCGCGCACCGCGCAGGAGCTTCTCACCGAGATGCGCCACGCCGAGCAGGGGTGGGTGCGCCACGCCCGGCCGCACACCGCGGTCGCACCGGCCGCCTGAGCCGCTCCGGGGCCTCGCCGCCCGTCATCCTCCACGTCGTACATCCCACGTCACCCGCTGGTGACATCGGCACTCGCCACAGGCCCCGTCCGGCGTGCCGTACGGCCTGTCCTCCGCCACCCCCTGACCAAGGACGCCTGACGCGATGAGCACTCCCGCCCCGCGAACCGAGACCGCCGCCTTCCCGGCCGCCGAGACATCCGTGGCCGAGGCCCGGCGCTGGCTGAGCAAGATCCTGGATGGTCATCTCCGCCGCGACGACGCGGTGCTGCTGCTCTCGGAGGCCGCCACCAACTCCCTGCTGCACACCGATTCCGCCGTGATCGGCGTCGCCGTGACGATCGAGGAGAACGGCGATGCGCGGATCGCGGTCACCGACGAGGGCGCCGAGACCATGCCGAGCATTCCCGAGCACCCCGACGACGACCTGGCGTCGTCGGGCCGTGGAATCCGCCTGATCCGCGTCCTGTCCACCCGCTGGGGCTTCACCGAAGACCCCCCACGCCACATCACTTGGTTCGTCCTCTCGGGTCACGACAAGGAAGATTCCAGGCCCCTTTCGGCCTAAAGTCGTGTCTGTGACACAGCCATCAGCGGGGAGTTCGGTCCTCGCGGTGCCGGATGCGGCGGCGATCAGGGATGAGCTGCAGAGGCTCGTCCTCGATGACCTGCACGGCCCGCACGGCGACGAGCCGGAGGAGTTCGACGAGGATCCGGTCGATCGCTATCTTCTCGGCCGGCTGGCGCCGACCGGCACGCCCGTCGCGCCCGAGGAGCTTGACGATCTCGCCGGTTCCGAGTCGATCGACTCGGGCGAGGGCGACCCCGAGCCCTCGGCGCCCAATGTGCCGAGCATGGCTCCCTCGGCGCTCGGCTTCACCTGTTTCGTGGCCGGAGACGCCGACCGGCTGGTGGTGACCGGGCGCTGGGCGCGATACGAGCGCACCCATAGCGAGGAGACCGGCCGCATGGTGTGGCGACGGGTCCCGATGTCGGGCACCGCCCGGGTGGCGCTGGGCGAGGGCACGCTGCGACGTCACAAGCTGAACGACGACCAGCCCGAAGTCGTGGTCGAGGGGAGGGCGCGCCGGCACGACGGCGGGTGGCTGGTCTCCCTTTTCCTGGTCAACACCCAGGCGTGGCCCAAGACACGCCGGGCCGAGCGGTGGATCTTCCAGGTTCGGCTGTCGGCCACGGGGACGGGCGGCGCACCGGTGTTCCTTCCCAGGCCGGAGCGGGAGTCGGGCGGGGACGCCGCGGACCGGGCCGAGCAGCGGCGGCTCGCCATGGCGTACCGCTTGATGCCGGAGTTCGCGGTCGGGCACGGCGTCGCCGTGGAGACCGTGCCGACGCGGGACGATCCGATGCGCGCGGTCGAGGTCCGCACGGCGGCCGTCCCGGAGCACGAGATCCCCTACACCGACGTGCCCGATGTCGAAAAAGATCCCGACCTGCCCGAGCTGGCCGACCTCGAGCTGGACATGAGAACCCTCGCCGAACTGGCCGGCCGCCCAGGGGACGACGTGCCGGAGCTCATGGCGGGGCTCACGCCGCTGGTCGCCGGCTACCGTGCGTGGATCGACCGGGCCGAGCGGTCGATCGACGATCCGGAACGCCGCCTGGACGGCTACCGCAGGGAGGCGCGGGAGGCGTTGAAGGCGGCGCGCCGGGCGGCCGACCGGATCGAGCGCGGCCTGCGGCTCCTACGCGAGGATATGTCGGCCCGCCGGGCGTTCGCCTTCGCCAACAAGGCGATGCACCTGCAGCGTGTCCACACCCTGGCCGCCGAGAGCCGGCGTGAGGACGACCGGCTCTCGCTGGAGCACGCGGTCGAGGCGGCGGACACGCCGGGCAACCGAAGCTGGCGGCCCTTCCAGCTCGCCTTCCTGCTGCTGAACCTTCCGGCACTGGCCGATCCCCTGCACCCCGAGCGGTCCGACGATCCCGAGAAGGCCATCGCCGATCTGCTGTGGTTCCCCACCGGAGGCGGTAAGACCGAGGCCTATCTGGGCTTGACCGCGTTCACGCTCGCCGCGCGACGGCTCCAGCCCTCGCTCGGTGGGCTGGACGCCGGCGATGGCGTGGCCGTTCTGATGCGTTACACGCTCCGGCTGCTCACCATCCAGCAGTTCCAGCGGGCGACGGCGCTCATCTGCGCCTGTGAGACACTGCGCCGCGCCGACGAGGCGGTGTGGGGGCGCACCCCGTTC
Source organism: Sphaerisporangium sp. NPDC051017 (assembly GCF_040683095.1). Classification (NCBI taxonomy): domain Bacteria; kingdom Bacillati; phylum Actinomycetota; class Actinomycetes; order Streptosporangiales; family Streptosporangiaceae; genus Sphaerisporangium; species Sphaerisporangium sp. NPDC051017. The sequence continues at coordinate 190,424 of NZ_JBFBCI010000008.1, read as the reverse complement.
CGCATCGGCCTGTGGGTGGGCGGGCGGGTCACGCCCAACACGACGGAGAAGGCCGCGGAAGCGGTGGCCGAGCTGCGCGGAGGCCGAGGGGCGCGTAAGGCGGTGGGGTCGCCGCATCAGCTCACCTCGTGTCCCTGGTGCGGCTCGAAGATCCAGCCGGGGCGGGACATCGTCGTCGACACCGTCCTGGCCCGGACTCTGGTCCACTGCCCGGACGTGTTCTGCCCATTCAGCGGGTGGGCGAGTCAGAACGAAGGCCTGCCGGTTCTGGTGGTCGACGAGGAGATCTACCGCCTGCTCCCCGCCTTGGTGATCGGTACGGTGGACAAGTTCGCGCAGCTCGCCTGGAAGGGCGAGACGGCGACCCTGTTCGGCCGGGCCACCCTGAGATGCGAACGGCACGGCTACCTCACCGACGACCTGGCTTCATCGGTCTGCGACAGCCGCACGGGGCACGTGGCCAAGGGCGCGGCGCGCCCGGCGAAGATCGCTCCGGCCGCACCGCTGCGCCCCCCGGACCTCATCGTCCAGGACGAGCTCCACCTGATCTCCGGCCCGCTGGGGTCGCTCACCGGCCTGTACGAGACGGCCGTCGACCTGCTCGCCTCCTGGGAGGGCAAGCCCGGTGAACAGGTCCGACCGAAGGTCATCGCGTCCACCGCCACCGTGCGGCGGGCATCACGGCAGATCGGCTCGCTGTTCCACCGCAGGACGGAGGTGTTCCCCCCGCAAGGGTTGAACGCCGCTGACAGCTTCTTCTCCCGGCAACGGAACCGGTCGCTGCGGCCGGGGCGCCGGTACGTCGGCATCTGCGCGCACGGAGTGCGTATCAAGTCGACGCTGATCCGGATGTACGTCGCGGTGCTCGGCGGGGCGCAGAAGCTCCATGAGAAGTACGGCCGGAACGAGGTCACCGACCCCTACATGACCCTGGTGGGCTACTTCAACAGCCTCCGAGACCTGGGCGGGATGCGCCGTCTCGTGGAGGACGACATCTCCACCCGGCTCTCCCGGGCCGACGAGCGCGGGCTCGCCCGCCGCCACGACCCGATGCTTCGCGAGCTGACCTCACGGCTGTCCTCCGGGGAGATCCCGGAGATCCTCGACGGTCTTGGCGTCACCTTCACCGGGGATCGCGTCCGGGGCGAGCGACGGCCGATCGACGTGCTGCTGGCCACGAACATGATCGCCGTCGGGGTGGACGTGTCGCGGCTCGGCGTCATGGTCGTGGCCAACCAGCCGAAGTCCACCGCCGAGTACATCCAGGCGACCAGCCGGGTCGGCCGCGCGTCACCGGGCCTGGTGTTCACCGTCTACAACTGGGCGCGTCCCCGCGATCTCTCGCATTACGAGACGTTCGGCCAGTTCCATGCGACGGTGTACCGGCACGTGGAGGCACTGTCGGTGACCCCGTTCGCGCCACGGGCGATCGACCGGGGCCTGACGGGCGTCCTCATGGCCCTGATCCGCAACCTGGAGACGACCTACAACGCCAACCTGACGGCGCAGGCGTTCAACCGGCACAGCAAGCTGGCCGACCACGTCGTGATGTTCCTCAAGCGCCGGGCCGGCGAGGTGGCAGGTCGCAACGAGGTGTCACGCCAGGTCGAGGACCAACTGCTCGCCCGGCTCGACCATTGGGACCGCAGGCGAAGGGAGCCCGGCACCCGGCTCGCCTACGCGAAGCCCTATCGGGTCGACGATGTGGCGGGGCTGCTCCGCAAGCCCGAAGAGGGCGGCTGGGGGATCACGACCTGCCCGACCTCGCTGCGCGACGTCGAGCCGGGGATCCGGCTGTTACTCCTGCCCGACCCGGGCGTGGAGGAGATCCCGCAGTTCGAGGCGGTCGTGGCCGGGCAGGCCGTACCGCCGGGGACCGGAGCGGAGGAGGACGCGTGACCACCCCCGGGACCGGCCCGCTGCGCGTGGGTGAGTTGCGGCCGAGCCAGCTCCTGCACACCTACGGCGTGGGGTCGGTGCTCGACCTGCCCAACCTGTCGGTGACCGTGCTCGGCCTCGACTTCTGGGAACGGGCCCGGGCCACCGAGGTCATCGAGGACCGGTTGCTCGCCGCCGTTCGCAATAAGCTCGGCGACCAGGTGGAGCAGCTCCGGACGCCGCCGTACATCCCCGAGACGGGTGACGTCTTCGACGAATGGGCGCGCGTCGGGGTTCCGGTGACATTGTTCCCCCAGTGGCTGCGGTGTTCCCGCGTCCAGTGCAACCGTCTGGCGCCCGCGACCTCGGGCGTGTTCGAGCTGATCCAGAACCCGTACCAGCCGGACAAGATCCGCTACGTTCACGGGTGCAAGGGTCAGGGCGGCAGCCGCCCGGTCGCGGTGCCCGCCCGGTTCGTGCTCGCCTGCTCACAGGGCCATCTGGACGACTTCCCGTGGGCCTTCTACGTCCACAGAGGACTTGTGCCACCCGCGGAGGAGGCGCACACCTACCGCCTGCGGGAGCGGGGGACGACGGGTGAGGCGGCCAACGTCTATGTCGAATGCTCCTGCGGGGTGAACGCCCGGGCCATGTCCGAGGCGTACGGCGAGAAGGCGGAGCAGAGCCTCCCGGGGTGCCGCGGCCGGCACCCCCATCTCGGGCGAGCTCCCGGATGCGGCGAGCCGACCCGCACGCTGGCGCTGGGGGCGACGAACACCTGGTTCGCCATGCAGTTGCGCGTCTTCAGCCTGCCCCGGGCCGAGGCAGGTCTCGATCAACTGGTGACCGAGTACTGGGGTCAGCTCGGCCTGCTCGCACGCCTGGAGGCCGAGCTGGCCGGGCAACTGATGAAGACCCAGTCCTCCTGGCCCGAACTTGAACAGTACGGCACCGACGCCGTATGGAAGGCGATCAAGAAGCACGCTGCGGCCGAGGAAGAAGGTGGGGCCGGAGGGGAGGACGCGCTGGACCTGCTCGGCCCCGAGTGGACGGCGTTCACCGCCGCGGCCGACACGGACCTGCGCGACTTCACCACCCGCCGGGTATCCGTACCGAGGGAGACCCGCGACTGGCTCGCCGGGGTCACGCTGGTGCCGCGTCTGCGCGAGGTGGCCGCCCTGTACGGCTTCGCGCGCATCGACGCGCCGGAGTGGGATGTCGCCACCACGCCCGACTCACGGGTGGCCCCGCTGGCCCTGGCACAGCCCACGTGGGTGCCCTGCGCCGAGACCCGTGGCGAGGGCATATTCCTCAGGTTCTCGGAGGATCGGCTGCGCGAGTGGGAGGGGTGGCCGGAGGTCGGGGAACGGGCCGCCATTCTGATCGCGGCGCACGAGAAGTGGCGAGCGCAGCGGGGCCTGCCACCTGGCCACTTCCCCGGGGTGCGCTATGTGCTGCTGCACACCTTCGCGCACGTGCTGATCCGGGAGTTCGCGCTGGAGTGCGGCTATGGCGCCTCGGGGATCGGCGAGCGCGTCTACGCCGACACCGACCGGGCGATGGCCGGAGTGCTGCTGTACACCGCCGCCCCCGACAGCGAGGGCACCCTTGGCGGGCTGGTGTCCCTCGGGTATCCGGACCGGCTGGACATCCTGATCCACCAGGCACTGGACAGGGCCCGGCTGTGCAGTTCCGACCCGCTGTGCGCCGGGCACGATCCCCTGGTGCACGGGCGCCTGTACGGCGCGGCCTGTCACGCCTGCCTCTTCGCCTCCGAGACCTCCTGCGAACGCGGGAATCACTACCTCGACCGAGCGCTGCTCGTGGACACCATCCTTGACGGCGGCGCGGGGTTCTTCGGCCGATGAGCGAGGGTTTCGCTCACGAGGTCGCCGTACTGGCCGGAGAGGTGCCCTTTCCCCACGTGCTGGCCTGGGCCGAGTTGCTCCGGACGGCGCCCGGGCCGGGCGATGAGGTCCTGGCCAGGCTGATCGAGGCACGCCCTTCGGCCGTGTCCCACGCGGTGCGATTCGTGAAGGCCTGGCGACGCCACGCGCCGGAGATGCCGGGAGCGGGGGTCGCCTTCGGGCTGGAGGCCGCCGCGCGCGTTCATCTCGCCGAGTCGGCCGCCCGCCCCTCGATCGTCGTGAGCGGCCCCACCAGCGATGCCGTGCCGGTACGTCTGACGCTCTCCGCCGTGACGGAGATCGTGCGGGCCGCACGCGAATCACTCCTGGTGGTGAGCTTCGCCGCGTACAGGGTGGACGAGATCGCCAGGGAACTCGCCGCGGCGACGGAGCGAGGCGTGCGGGTGGATCTCATCCTGGAAGGCGGACCAGAGGAGGGAGGGACGCTCCGGGGGCCCACCGGTGCGGCGGCGTTTCGATTATTACGCGGGAAGGCCACCTTCTGGACCTGGCCCCCGAACCGCCGGCCTGCCGGCGCCTCCCTCCACGCCAAACTGCTGGCCGCCGACAGGAAGATCGCATTGCTCGGCAGCGCGAACCTGACGCGCCGTGCCCTCCTGACGAACATCGAGATCGGGGTCATCCTTCGTGATCCCGGCGCGGTATCCCGGATCGTCGCGCATTTCCATACATTGATGCGGCCCGGAAGCGGCCCGTTGGAGCCGGTGGCAGGCGGTGGCTGATTTCAGGCGCCGCGATGGGGCCGGGCTCTCGTGGCCGCCTTCGTGAACCCCGGCTGGGGACCGGTCGCGTGTGGTCAGCGGGTAGCCTGAGGTGTACCGCCGCGAGACCGCCGTCCGATCTTGTGTGAGACGTCGGCGCGGCGTTCGCATGTGGAGGGGTACGAAAGCCATGGGTGCTGCCCGCGTGGGCGTGGTCACATTTCCGGGAACCCTTGACGATCAGGACGCCGCCAGGGCCGTCCGGCACGCGGGCGGGGAGGCCGTCCCCCTCTGGCACGCCGACCGCGATCTCAGGGGTGTGGACGCGGTCTTCCTGCCCGGAGGTTTCTCCTACGGCGACTACCTGCGGTGCGGGGCGATCTCCCGCTTCGCACCGTTGATGGACGAGCTGATCCCGGCGGCGCGCGCCGGGCTTCCCGTGCTCGGCACCTGCAACGGCTTCCAGATCCTCTGCGAGGCCCACCTGCTGCCGGGCGCGCTCACCCGCAACCAGGGGCTCCACTACGTCTGCCGCGACCAGCGCGTCCGCGTCGAGAACGCCACGACCGCCTGGACGGGCGACTACGCCCCTGGCCAGGAGTTGCTGCTGCCGGTCAAGCACGGCGAGGGCCGTTACGTCGCCGACGCGGCCACGATCGCCGCGCTGGAGTCCGGCGGCCAGGTCGTCTTCCGCTACCTGGGCACCAACCCGAACGGGTCGATCAACGACATCGCGGGCATCAGCAACGAGGCGGGCAACGTGGTCGGCCTCATGCCCCACCCCGAGCACGCCGTCGAGGAACTCACCGGAGCGCCGAGCGTGGACGGCCGGGGCTTCTTCACCTCGATCCTGAAGAGGTTCGTCAACCTGTGACCGACGCCACGAGCGCGCCGCGAGGAGCACACATGATCGACTCAGTCGAGCGGGCCGACCAGACCCCCGACGAGCCGCAGCCGTACGCCGAGCTCGGCATGAAGGCCGACGAGTACGACCGGGTGCGGGCCATCCTGGGCCGCCGGCCCACGTCGTCCGAGCTCGCCATCTACTCGGTCATGTGGAGCGAGCACTGCTCCTACAAGTCGTCCAAGGTGCACCTGCGCCAGTTCGGCACCAAGGCCCCCAAGTCGGACGCCCTGCTGGTCGGCATGGGCGAGAACGCCGGCGTCGTCGACATCGGCGACGGCTGGGCCGCCACCTTCAAGATCGAGTCGCACAACCACCCGTCGTACGTCGAGCCCCACCAGGGCGCGGCGACCGGCGTCGGCGGCATCGTCCGCGACATCATGTCGATGGGCGCCCGGCCGGTCGCCGTCATGGACTCCCTGCGGTTCGGCGCCCTCGACGCCCCCGACACGCGGCGGGTGCTGCCCGGCGTCGTCGAGGGCATCAGCTCCTACGGCAACTGCCTGGGCCTGCCGAACATCGGCGGCGAGGTCGTCTTCGACCCCTGCTACATCGGCAATCCGCTGGTCAACGCGCTGTGCGTGGGCCTGCTGCGCAAGGACCAGATCAAGCTCGCGACCGCGCCGGGCCCGGGCAACAAGGTCGTGCTGTTCGGCGCCCGCACCGGCCCCGACGGCATCGGCGGCGCCTCGGTGCTCGCCTCGGCGACGTTCGAGGACGAGGCGCACGCCAAGCGGCCCGCCGTGCAGGTGGGCGACCCGTTCATGGAGAAGCTCCTCATCGAGTGCTGCCTGGAGCTGTTCGAGGCCGACATCGTCGTCGGCATCCAGGACCTCGGCGCGGCCGGGGTGTCCTGCGCGACGACCGAGCTCGCGGCCAAGGGCACGGGCGGCATGCGCGTCGACCTCGGCCTGGTGCCGCTGCGTGACCCCTCGCTCCTCCCCGAGGAGATCCTGATGAGCGAGTCGCAGGAGCGCATGATGGCCGTCGTGACGCCCGAGGACATCGACGCGTTCATGGCGATCTGCGCCCGCTGGGACGTCCCGGCCACGGTGATCGGCGAGGTCACCGACACCGGGCGGCTGGTGATGACCTGGAAGGGCGAGGTCATCGTGGACATCCCGCCGGGCACCGCGGCCGACGAGGGCCCGGTGTACGAGCGGCCGTTCCACGAGCCCGTCGGCCAGGCCGCGCTGAACGCCGACGACGCCGGGCGCCTGCCGCGGCCGTCGGACCTGCGGGCCACGCTGCTCCAGCTCCTCGGGTCGGCGAACCTCGCCTCCAAGGAGTGGGTCACCTCCCAGTACGACCGCTATGTCCGGGGCAACACCGTGCTCGCCACGCCGGCCGACGCCGGGGTGCTGCGCGTCGGCGAGGTCATGCCAGGCGCCGAGCCGACCGACCGCGGCCTCGCCCTGGCCACCGACGGCAACGGCCGCTACGCCCGCCTCGACCCGTACGCGGGGGCCCAGCTCGCGCTCGCCGAGGCGTACCGCAACGTCGCCGTCACCGGCGCGCGCCCGCTGGCCGTCACCAACTGCCTCAACTTCGGCTCCCCGGAGGACCCCGAGGTGATGTGGCAGTTCGCCGAGGCCGTGCGCGGGCTCGCGGATGCCTGCAAGACCCTCGGCGTGCCGGTGACCGGCGGCAACGTCTCGTTCTACAACCAGACCGGCTCGACGGCGATCCACCCGACGCCCGTGGTGGGCGTGCTCGGCGTGCTGGACGATGTGCGCAGGCGCGTGCCGCACGGCTTCACCGCGCCCGGGCTGAAGATCGTCCTGCTGGGCGACACCGGCGAGGAGTTCGGCGGCTCCGAGTGGGCGCACGTCGCCCACGGGCACCTCGGCGGCCTGCCCCCGGCGGTCGACCTGGAGGCCGAGCGCGGGCTGGCAGTCGTCCTCGCCGAGGTGGCGAGGCGCGGGCTGGCCGAGGGCTCGCACGACGTGTCCGACGGCGGCCTGGCCGTGGCCCTGGCCGAGGCCACGCTGGCGCGCGGAGTCGGCGCGACCGTCCGGCTGCCCATCGAGGACGCCTTCACCGGCCTGTTCAGCGAGTCCACGGCGCGCGTGCTGGTCGCCGTGCGCCCGGAGGCGTTCGACGAGTTCGCCGAGCTGTGCGCACGGCACGAGGTGCCCTGCTACGGGCTGGGCACGACGGGCGGCGAGACGCTGACGGTCGAGGACGTTCTGGAGATCCCGGTGGACGAGCTGCGCGCGGTGCAGGAGGCGCCGCTTCCGGCTGTCTTCGGCGCCTGAGCCGTCTTCGGCGCCTGAGCGGCGTCCGTCTCCGGGCTTCGGGCCTCGGCTCGTGCTTTGGGCTTCGGGCTTCGGGCTTCGGGCTTCGGGCTTCGGGCTTCGGGCTTCGGAAAGGCGGTGGATCCCCCCACAGATCCACCGCCTTCAGAACGGACGTCCGGTATTCGCATTTATCCGGTCGTATCTGACAAAGTAATGGATGTTTCGGTCGCCCGTTACCCCGAGCGCCTCCGGCGAGGGCCGGTGTTCCCAGGGGCATTCGTCCCGTCGAAACCCATGACCGTCCTCCGCCTCCCACGGCCAGCGGGATAATCGCCACATCCGGCAGAACTCGACCGGCCCATGCGGAGGAGAACCGTGCCGTCGACCGATCACGCGGAGGCGTCTCCCGCGAGCCCCCCTGCCGGAGCACCCTCAGGAGACCCCGCGGACGATCCGTATCTGCCACCCGCGACCCAGCCGGTGCGCGGCGTCGTCTGGGTGCTCCACATGGCGTTCCCGCTGCTCGGCCTGTGGCTGCTGCTGTCCAACCCCGACCGGCTGAACATCCGCTGGGAGCACCCGCCCAGCCACTTCCTGCTGATCGTCGCGGTCGCGGGCGTCAACGTCGTCCTCGGCCTGTTGATCAGCCAGGCGGCCGCCCGCCGCCAGGACGCGCGGCTGCTGCTCGTCTCGCTGGTCTTCCTCGGCAGCGCCGGGTTCTTCCTGCTGCACGGCCTGGCCACGCCGACCATCATCGTGGAACATGGTAGTTACGCCTTCGACATCGGCCAGCCGGTCGGCCTGACGTTCGCCTCGGTGCTGGCGTTCGCCTCGTCCCTGCCGCTCGGCGAGCGGGCGGCGGCCGCCATCCTGGCCCGGGCCGACCTGCTGCGCGCCGGCCTGGTGGTCATCCTGGTCGCCTGGGGCTGGGCCTCGCTGGTCGAAGGCCTCACACCGCTCAGCGCGGTGCCTCCCCCCGGCGGGGCGACCATCGGCTTCGTCTCGTGGATCGGCGCCGCGCTCTTCGCCCTGGCCGCCGCGCTGATGTTCCGCATCCACCGCAGGCGCCCCTCGGCGATGCTCGCCAGCCTGCTGACCGCGTACGCGCTGCTGGGCGAGGCGATGGTCGCGGGGTTCTTCCGCCCGAACTGGCTCATGTCGTGGTGGGAGTGGCACCTGCTGCTGACACTGGCGTTCGTCTTCGTCGCCTACAGCGCCTACATCCAGTTCCGGCGCGAGGGCTCCAGCCAGGGGCTGTTCGACTCGGTGGCGCTGACCGCGACGATCCGCCGCATCCAGGCCCGGTACGACGAGGCCCTCGAAGAGCTGGTCGGCCACCTGCGGCGCATGGGTGAGAGCGGGTCGTCCTCGGGGCCGCCCGTGGCGACCCGGCTGGCCGGCAAGTTCCGGCTGAACGAGGGCCAGGCCGCCGTGCTGGACCGCGCGGGGCAGGCCCTGGCGGCCGAGCGCGAGCTGTCGGCGCGGCTCGGCGCGCTGGTCGACGTCGGGCGCCGCGCGCGGGTCGGCCTCCGCGAGGAAGAGCTGCTGGCCGGGTCGCTGGAGCGCGTCCGGGAGGCGTACGGGGACGTGCGCATCGGGCTGGTGTCGAACGGGCAGGTGGCGGTCGGCGAGCGGCGGTTCGGCGTGGACGACTTCAAGGAGACCGAGGTGATCACCGGCGACGGGGTCGTCGTCCACCCGCTGACCGTGAAGGGCGTGCTGGCCGGGGCCCTGGAGGTGCCCGTCGGCGCCACCCGGCAGGACGAGGCGCTCGCGGCCACGCTGGCGAGCCAGCTCTCGATCGCGCTGGAGAACGCCCGGCTGTACCGCGAGCTGGAGACGCTGTTCCGGCAGTACATGTCGCCGGACGTCGCGGCGTCACTGCTCGCCGACCCCGACCAGGCCGCGCTCGGCGGGTCGCTGGTCGAGCTGACCGCGCTGTTCGCCGACCTCAAGGGGTTCACGACGTTCTCCGAGCGGGTCGAACCGGGTGAGATCGTCGAGATGCTGAACCGCTACCACGGGGTCGCCGTGCCGTGCGTGCTGGAGCACGGCGGGACGATCGTGCAGTTCGTCGGCGATGCCCTGCTCGCCCTGTTCAACGCCCCGGCGGCGCAGGAGATGCACGCCGCCCAGGCCGCGCGGGCCGCCCTCGCCATGCAGGCGGCCGCCGAGGAGATCGCGGCGGGCAACCCCGGATACCCGAGGTTCCGCATCGGCATCAACACCGGTCTGGCGCTCGTGGGCAACATCGGTGCCCCGGAGTTGCGCGGGTTCAACGCGATGGGGGACGCCGTCAACGTCGCCGCGCGCCTGGAGTCCCTGGCCGAGCCGGGCACGGTGGTCATCGGGGCCACGACCCGCGCCCAGCTCGGTCCCGGCGCCGAGGTCCGCCCACTCGGGGCGCTGACGCTGAAGGGCAAGGAGCAGAGTGTCGAGGCGTTCGTCCTCACCTCTCTGGATTAAGGCATCAGTCCTGGACTGCGGCTCCCGTACGGACCGAAGCGTCCGCGCGGACCGGACTCTCGTCCGGAGTGAGGCATTCATCCCGGGCTGGGGCTCCTATCCAGGCCGAGGCGCGCCCCGGTTGTCCACAGGCTGGGGACGCGGCGCGCGTCCGTACGTTTAGCTATCCACAGGCGAAGCCCGACGTGGTCCGGGCGTCAGACGAGCCGCGATAATCGGGAACGTTCCCCTGCCGCGTTCTTTGGAGTAGCGATGACGTCCCAGCCGTCCCCCGAGCCAGGGGAGTTCCTCTCCCTGCTCACCGCGGCCGAGATCGCCGACCTCACGGCCGCGGGCCGTAAGCGCCGGTGGGATCGCGGCGCGACCGTGATGGCCGAGGGCGACACCGCCGACTGGGTGCTCGTCCTGACCTCGGGCCGGGTCAAGGTCTCCTCGCACACCGCCGGGGGCACCGAGGTCGTGCTCGCCATCCGGGGCCCGGGCGCGCTTCTGGGCGAGATGTCCGGCATCAGCGACGAGCCACGCTCGGGCACGGTCACCGCCTTGGAGCCCGTCGAGGGCGTCGTGATCCGCGACTTCGCGGGCTTCCTTAACGAGCACGGCCGCGTCGCCGTCCTGCTCCTGCGCCTCGTCGTCGGCCGCCTGCGCGATGCTGACCGCAAGCGCGTCGAGTACGGCGCGTTCGACACCACCGGGCGGGTGGCCACGCGCCTGGTCGAGCTGGCCGAGCGCTTCGGCGAGCCGACCAACGGCGGCGTCAAGGTCGCGCTCCCGCTCTCGCAGGACGAGCTGGCGGGGTGGACGGGCGCGTCGCGCGAGGCGGTCAGCAAGGCCCTGCGCTCGCTGCGCGACCGCGGCCTGATCGAGACGGGCCGGCGGCGCGTGACCATCTACGACCTCGAAGGCCTGCGCAGGCGCGCCCGCTGACCCGTCCGCCCGATGAAGAACTTCAGAAAGTCAGAGGATTTGAACTGATTTAAGTCCTCACCGGCCGCCGCGGGCGGGCAGGGCCTGACCTGGGAAGGTTTCAGCCGCCGCCCCGGACACCGGTGTGGTGACGTTATATACGGACGATTCCGCTGATAACCGAGCATCTAGGCGACAAATACTGACGTAAGGCCTAGATCAGACTAGGGGCATGGTCGCCCATCCGCTCGAACAGGCCGCTCCCCTCCTGCCCGGAACCCCCGAGTACGCGAAGAAGCTCCGATACGCCTGGCGGGTATGCTCGGTCACCAGCCTCGGCCTCGTCCTCATCGGAATCAACGCGAGCACGCTGAACGTCGCCCTCCCGGCCGTCGTGCGGCACTTCGACGCCGACGCCCTGGCCTCGTCCTGGATCCTGCTGTCGTACCTGCTGATCAACACGGCGACGCTGGTGTTCTTCGGGCGCGTGGCCGACCTGCTCGGGCGGCGCGAGGTCTACCTCGCCGGTTTCGCGCTGTTCGTCGCCGCCTCGCTGCTGGCCGGGCTCGCGCCGAACGTCGGCTTCCTGATCGTCATGCGCGGCCTGCAGGGGGTCGGCGCCGCGATGATCCTGGCCAACGGCACGGTCATCATCACCGGCGCCTTCCCGCCGGACCGCCTCAGCCAGGGCATGGGCGTGTACATCGGCACGCTGTCGGTGGCCCAGCTCGCCGGGCCCACCCTCGGCGGCCTCATCGCCGACGCCGCCGGCTGGCAGTGGGTCTTCTGGGTCAACGTCCCCGCCGGGGTCGTCGGGCTGCTGTGGGGATGGGCCACGCTGCGCCGTGTCCCCGCGGGCCCGCGCACGCCGGTGGACGCGGCCGGCAACCTCATCGTCTTCGCCGCGCTGTCGGCGGTGCTCATCGCCCTCTCCGAGGCGGGCTCGCGCGGCCTGGCGAGCCCGGTGTTCATCACGGGAACGCTGATCTTCCTGATCCTGGTGCCCGTGCTGGTCGTGGTCGAGCGCCGGGCCTCCCATCCGGTCCTGGACGCCCGCCTCTTCGGAGAACGCATGCTGACGTTCGCCAACCTCGCGTCCTTCTGCGCGGCGCTGTCCCGCTCGGCGCTGATCCTGCTGGTCGCCCTGTACTTCCAGGCCGCGCGCGGGATGGACGCGTTCACGGCCGCGCTCGGCGTGCTCCCGGTGCCCATCGGCATGGCGCTCGCGTCCCCGATCGCGGGCGCGCTCGGCCGGCGGGTCTCGCCGTACGTCCTGTCCGTCGGCGGGTGCCTGCTCACCTTCGGCGGGCTGACCTGCCTGACACTGTCGGCAGGTACCGCCACGCCGTACTGGATCATCGGCACGGGCCTGTTCCTCTCGGGCTGCGGCAACGGGACGTTCCTCACCGGCAACACGACGCAGGTGATGAGCGCGCTGCCGCCGGGAAGCCTGGGCGTGGTGAACGGCTTCCGACTCATGATCATGAACGTCGGCATCGTGCTCAGCGTCGCCACCACCCTCAGCGTGCTGACCGGCACGCTGTCCCCCGCCCTGCGCGACCTCGTGTACGCCGGCACCCTGTCGCGGCTGTCGCCCGTGGCCGTCGAGCACCTGATGTCCGGGTTCCAGCGGACGTATCTCGTTCTCACGACGGTCGCGCTCGCGGGCGTCGTCACGGCCGCCTGCGCCCGCCCACGCCGGAAGACCGCCACACCGGGCTAGAGCTCGGCCGTCAGGGCCCCGGGCAACGAGCCTCGGACAACGGGCCTCGGACAACGGGGCCAGAGCCCGGTCACGCGCGGCGGCGTGCCAGGCCCTCGACACCCTCCATCATCAGGTCGATGCCGAACGTGAAATATCGCTCGATGTCGGGCGGCGCGTGGAGCGTCGCGCCGTACTCGACCATGCGCGGGTAGCGGTCGCGCGGCAGCGTCTCGATGTGCAGCCTGCGCAGCCGCAGCGCCTCGGCCTGCTCCGCCTCGCTCATGTCGGCCGGCCAGCCCGGATGGTCCTTGACCAGGGCGATCGAGGCGTTCAGCAGGTAGGTCGCGATGTAGTAGCCCTCGACCGGGCTGAACCCGGCCGCGGACAGCGCGTCGAGGGCCGCCTCCGTCGCGCCCTTGAAACTCTCCAGCTCGTGCTTGTCCTCGACGGCCGAGTGGAGGAAGGCGGGGAGGGACGGATGCTCGCGCATCGCGTCGACGAGCGCCCGCACCATGGCGCGCAGCCGCTTCTGCCAGGGGTCGCCCGGGGCGACGTCCGCCGTCACGCCCGCGAGCAGGTGCTCGGCGAGCGCCCACACCAGCTCGTCCTTGTTCTTGAAATGCCAGTACAGCGCCATGGGGGTGACGCCCAGCCGGCCCGCCAGGCGCCGGATGGTCAGCGCCTCGACGCCGTCCTCGTTGGCGAGCTCCAGGGCCCGTTCGACCACGCTCTCGCGGGTCAGCTTGTCTGCGGCCACTTGACAACTATACGCGGTACAGGTTCTCCTATACAACGTACATGTACGATGTACAGGTACGCCGTAGAGGGGATTTGATGTGAATCGCAGATGGTGGGCCCTGGTGGCGGTCTCGCTGGCCACCTTCATGACTTATCTGGACAACAACGTGGTCAACGTGGCCCTGCCGACCATCCAGCGGGACCTGGGGCTGACGATCTCCGGCCTGGAGTGGATCGTCAGCGGCTACATGCTCGTGTTCGCCGGGCTGCTGATGGCGGGTGGACGGCTCGCGGACGTGTTCGGCCGGCGGCGCGTCTTCCTGACCGGCCTCGCCGTCTTCACGCTGGCGTCGGCGGCGGCCGGCCTGTCGGGGAACGGCGCGACGCTGATCCTCAGCCGAGGGTTGCAGGGCGTGGGCGCCGCGCTGCTGACCCCGACCGCGCTCGCGCTGATCCCGCGGATCTTCCCCGACCCGCGCGAGCGCGGCACGGCCGTCGGCATCTGGAGCGCCATCGGCGGCCTCGCGCTCGCCGTCGGCCCGCTGACCGGCGGGTTCATCAGCGAGAACTGGCACTGGGGCTGGATCTACCTGATCAACGTCCCGATCGGCGTCGTCACCTTCGCGCTCGCCGCCTGGGCCATCCGCGGATCCGGCCCCACCGTCCGCCACCGCCTGGACGTCCCCGGCCTGCTGGCCTCCTCGCTCGGGCTGTTCGCGCTGACGTACGCGCTCATCGAGGGCGAGAGCCGGGGCTGGACGTCCGCGCTGATCCTCGGGTCCTTCGCGGTCGCGGCGGCCGCGGCGGCGGCCTTCGTCCTGATCGAGGTCCGCGCCGAGGAGCCGATGATCGACCTGTCGCTGTTCCGGGATCGCGTCTTCAGCGGCGGCATGCTGTCCATGGGGTTGTGGGCGTTCGGCGTCTTCGGCATCTACTTCTTCACCGCCCTGTGGCTGCAGAACGTCCTCGGCTTCACCCCGACCCAGGCCGGCGCGGCGTTCGTCCCCATGGCCCTGCTGACGGCGGCGCTCGCGACCATCGCGCCCCGCATCGCCGGCCGCCTCGGCACCGGACCGACCGTCGCCTTCGGCCTCGGCCTGATGGCCGCCGGGGTGGTCGCGCTGAGCCTCGTCGGCGAGGGCGGCACGTACATGCAGATCTTCCCCTGGCTGATGGTGTACGGCGTCGGGGCCGGACTGCTGGTGCCGCTCACCAACGCGATCCTCGGAGCACTGCCGGAGGGCCGCGGGGGCGTCGCGTCGGCCGTGCTGAACGTCTCGCGTGAGGTGTTCGGCCTGCTCGGAGTGACCGTGCTCGGCGCGATCCTCAGCGCCCGCCAGAGCTCCTCCGCGGCGGACGGCGCGGGTCCCCTGACGGCGTTCCTGGACGGCTACCAGCTTGCGCTCGTCGTCGCGGCCGCCATCGTCGCGGTCGGCATCCCGGTCAGCCTGATCTCCCTGCGCTCCCGGCGCGCCATGCCGCCCGCCCCCGCGGACGCCCCGAAGATCCCCGAGTCCGTGGCCTGAACCGGACACCGTCCCAGGGATTGATCCTTTCCATGGAGGATCATGTAACTACGGAGAGTCACCATCTGCCACGGTGAGCGAGGCGGCCCCGGCGAACGGGGCCGCCTCACCGAGAAGAAGGGCTCTTTCCATGTTCTCTATGTCCTCCACGACCCCCACGGGACGCGCGTCCGGACACCTCACCCCACCCTCGTCCACACGGCCCTTCGGGCGCTCCGCGCTGGCGCTCGCCTCGGCCGCCGCGGCCACGGCCGTCCTCGCGGCGCTGTCCCCGTCCGCCGCCCAGGCCGACGCCACCGCCCCGGACGAGCGCCAGCTCATCAACCGGATGGACGGCAGCCGCCTGGCCCTGATGAACGACGGCACGGGCGAGGGCGCGGTGGCCATCACGCTGCGATCCCCCGGCTGGCAGTACAAGACCGCCAAGTGGATCAACACCTACGATGCCGACGGCAACATGACGATCAAGAACGTCGCCGCCGGAAAGTGCCTCCAGCCCGCCACGGCCTCCCCGAAGGCCGGCGACGGCCTCGTCGTGAAGACCTGCGACGGCTCTGCGGCCCAGAAGTGGACCTACCGCTGGGAGGAGTCGGGCAACGGGAACTCCACCTGGTTCGCCCTGCGCCCCAAGTCCGCCCCCGGCCTGGCGATCACCCTCGCCGTCTACCAGGGCTCCGGCAGCTGGGACACCCTGTACCTGGACCGCGACCAGAACAGCACCGACCGCCTCTGGCGCTTCCTCCGCGACGGCCAAACCTGGTAACCACCAGCCGGACGTGGTCCGGGCTCGGCAAGGGATCGTCGCGAGCACCGAGGAGTTGCTCGTCTGACGATCGCCCAGTCCTGACGCCGTCGAGCCTTCCCCCACCCGCCTCGCCGTAGGACCGCGCCGCCTTCCAGATGATTCCGGAAGGCGGCGCGGGTGGGTCAGGAGCCGATCTTCTTGCCCTGGGTGTGCCAGGCGACGGATACCGAGGGGCGGGGCTGGCTGGTGCCGCCGTCGGGCCAGTGGCTGGCGGGGTTGTCCGGGGTGGCGCCGGTGATCTCCCCGGGGTGCTGGACGGCGACGAAGACGCTGCGCTGGTCAGGGGTGATCAGCGGGCCGCAGGTCTCGGCGCCGTAGGGGACGGTGAGGAACTGGCGGACGTGACCCCGGTCGGGGCCCGAGAGCGGCATCGCGAACAGGCCGTCGTTCTTGCCCAGCGCGTTGCCGTCCGTGGCGATCCAGAGGTTGCCCTCGCGGTCGAAGGTCACGTTGTCGGGGCAGGAGATCGGCGAGACCTTGGTCTTGTCGAACCCGGCGAAGTACGTCGAGGGGTCGGCAGGGTCGCCGCAGACGAGCGGCAGCGCCCAGCGGAAGGCCGTCGCCCCGGCGTCGTTCCGGTCCTCGGCGATCTCCAGAATGTGGCCGTGACGGTTGGAGGCCCGCGGGTTGGCCTCGTCCGCGTTGGCGACGGTCCGGTTGGTGTTGTTGGTCAGTGCGGCGTAGATGTTGCCGTTGACCGGGTTGCGCTCGATGTCCTCGGGGCGGTCCATCTTGGTCGCGCCCACCTTGTCGGCGGCGAGGCGCGTGTAGACCAGGACCTCCTGGGCGGTCATGCCGTCGACGAACGACCTGTTGCCGCTGACCAGCGGGACCCACTTGCCGGTGCCGTCGAACGCGCCGTCGGCGGGGAGCTTGCCGGTGCCGTCGATCTCGCCGGGGCTGTCACCGGTGAAGATCGCCACGTACAGGGTGCCCTCGTCGAGCAGGCCGCGGTTGTGCCGGTCGAAGCCGGGGATGTACCGGTCCTTGGACACGAACTTGTAGATGTACTCGAACCGCCCGTCGTCGCCCATGTAGACGGCGACGCGGCCGTCCCGGGTGAGCGTGGTGGTGGCGGCCTCGTGCGCGAACCGGCCGAGCGCCGTGCGCTTGATCGGGGTCGCGTCGGGGTCGAACGGGTCGACCTCGACGACCCACCCGAAGCGGTTGATCTCCTGCGGGTGCTTGGCGAGGTCGAAACGCTCCTCGACCCGGTCGAAGCGCCGGTTCCCGCTGGGGATGGCGGTGGTCGTGCTGATGCCGTACCGCGACAGGTACGGCTTCTGCGCCTCGGGGACGCCGTTGCCGCCGACGAAGTACTGGTTCCAGTTCTCCTCGCCGGTCAGCACGGTGTTCCACGGCGTCGTGCCGCCCGAGCAGTTGTTGAGCGTGCCGAACACGGTGGTGCCGCGCGGGTCGGCCGCGGTCTTGAGCAGGGCGGATCCGGCGGCCGGGCCGCTGAAGCGCATCGGCGTCTGGGCGGTGATGCGCCGGTTGTAGCGGCGGCGGCCGCGGGTGACGAGCTTCCACTGCCCGGAGCGTCCGACGCGCTCGATCTCGACGACGGACCCGCCGTGCGCGGCCAGGCCGATCTTGATCTGCTCCAGCGGGACGGTGTCGCCGCTGGTCCAGCCGCGGAACATCAGGTTCTCGTCGGTGTACTCGTGGTTCACCCACAGCAGGCCCCGGTCGGAGCCGAGGGGGAAGAAGGTCACGTAGTCGCAGTTGTAGCCGAACTGCTTGGCCTGCGCCGCGGCGGTCTGGTTCTCGAAGTCGAACGCCGGCGCGTCCGGCAGGACCGGGTCGCCCCAGCGGACGACCACCGAGGAGGTGTAACCGTCGGCGACGATCAGGGCGTCGGCGGAGTTCGGGGCCACGGGCGTGAACCGCAGGCCGCCCTTGTCGTGCCACCGGCCGAAGCTCTGCGCGGCGGCGTCACCGGACTGGCCCGGGTCGGCGAAGGCGGGAGCGGCGGCGCCGGCGACACCCGCGGTGGCGACCAGCGTGCCGAGGGCTCCGGCCCGCAGCGCGCCACGGCGCGAGAGGGTGCTGGTCAGAACGTCGGCGAAGTAGGGGTTGTCACTGCTGTTGGACACCTCGTGCGCGCAGGCGTTGCCACACCGGAACTGGCACGTCATCGCGTCCCGGCCGCCCATACGCGGCGCCGAGAGAAGAGGCAGCATTCTGCGCGGCGACGGGTTCGCCACTGGTACCTCCAAGATCGTACGTTCGGGATTCCTCGCGTCGGACCGTACGACCGCCATCACAACACGAGATGAATGTGGACTTCCATCAAGGTGAACGGCGATTCGCGATCGGCGCGGAATGGCCGTCGTCCGCGGCGGTGCAGGATAGAAGGGTGCCCGCACGCAAGATCGACCCCGAACTGATCCGCACCGCGCTGGACGTGCAACTCGCCGAACTCGGCGAGCACCCCTACGACGGCCCCCCGCAGGCCGCGCCTGAGGCGGCCGTGGAGGTCATCCTCGGCCTGTACGCGCGTGGGCTGCGCCCGGAAAAGGATATCGCGCGGCTGACGGTCCGCCACCTCCTGGAGCGCCTCGCCGAGCGGGCCCCCGGGCGGACGGTCGAGGTGCGCGTCCCGCCGTACGCCGCCGTCCAGTGCGTACCCGGCCCCCGGCATACCCGGGGAACTCCCCCGAACGTGGTGGAGACGGACCCGCGCACGTGGCTGGAGCTCGCGACCGGGCGCGTCACCTGGGAGGACGCGATGGACGCCGGGAAGATCAGCGCGAGCGGCACCCGCGCTGATCTGTCCGAATTCCTCCCGCTGACCTCGCTGGGGTGACGCGCGTCAGGGCGAGGGCCTCTGGACGTTCACGCCGAGCTTGCGCTCGACGCACTGCTGCGCCTCGGACTGCGTCGGCAGGTTGAAGCACTCCTGGAAGGTGGAGAAGAACCAGGTGAAACCGACCACCGCGAGCACCAGCGTGAGGCCGCTGAGCACGATGCCGACGACCGCGCGGCCCCGGTTGGCGTTCCTCACCGTGGCGATGACGCCGAGGATGATGCCGACGATCGCCGTCAGCACGCCGAGGCCGCAGATGAACAGCAGGAACAGGCTGACGATACCCAGCACCAGCGAGGCGGTGCCGAGTCCGCCGCCGGGGCGGGCGCCGGGGGGCCAGCCCCCGGGCGGCCCGTACGGAGGGCCTCCTCCGTAGGGAGGCGGGCCGTACGGAGGCTGCTCGCCTCCCGGCGGGCCGGACGGGGGCTGCGCACCCCTTGGGGGCGGTCCTCCTTGGGGCTGGTCTCCGGGAGACGACCACCCCCTGTAGGGAGGCTCGGCGCCCCGCCCATAAGAGGGCTCGCTCGGGGGCCGCTCGCCGCGAGAGGGGCCGCCGTCGTCGCGGCGACCATGCCGGTCGCCCCATGGGTCCGGGTTGTTCGGATCGCCAGATGTCGTCACGGTCCGCTCTCTCGACCTGGGCATGCCTGACCCCCCACTCTCCCTCCGATCGGGCGATATGCCTATGGGACACGGCGAAACGGCGGGGATCTTTGCCCGACGAGCGGCGGGCGCGCGGGCCCGTGTGATCACCTTGGCCGACCACGGACGCACCCGGGTTACCGTGTGGTCAAACCCCTTACTTAGAATGAAGCACGTGCTAAAGGGCGACGGCCGGCTAGGCCATGACCTTGACCCCCAGGACCGCGCGCCGCAGGACGCCTGCGGCGTCTTCGGAGTGTGGGCCCCTGGGGAGGACGTCTCCAAGCTCACCTACTACGGGCTGTACGCGTTGCAGCATCGCGGCCAGGAGTCCGCGGGCATCGCGGTCAGCGAAGGCAGCCGAATCCTCGTATACAAGGACATGGGCCTCGTCGCCCAGGTCTTCGACGAGTCGGTGCTCGGCACGCTGCGCGGGCACCTGGCCATCGGCCACTGCCGGTACTCCACGACCGGGTCGAGCGTCTGGGAGAACGCGCAGCCGACGCTGAGCTCCAGCGACGGCGGCGGCCTGGCGCTCGCCCACAACGGCAACCTGATCAACACGCCCGAGCTGATGGCACGGCTGCCGTCGGGCGCCACCCGGGCGACCACCGACACCGAGGTGCTCACGTCCCTCCTGGCCTGCGACCCGGGCACGTCCATCGAGGACGCCGCGGCCGATCTGCTGCCGGAGGTCAAGGGCGCCTACTCGCTGGTCTTCATGGACGAGAAGACGCTGTACGCGGCGCGCGACCCGCAGGGCATCCGCCCGCTGGTGCTGGGCCGCCTGGACCGCGGCTGGGTGGTGGCCTCCGAGACCGCCGCCCTCGACATCGTGGGCGCCGTCTTCACGCGCGAGATCGAGCCCGGCGAGCTGCTGACGATCGACGAGCGCGGTGTGCGCTCGCGCCGGTTCGCCCTCGCCGAGCCGAAGGGCTGCCTGTTCGAGTACGTCTACCTGGCCCGTCCCGACACCACGATCGCCGGGCGCGGCGTGCAGGCCACGCGCGTGGAGGTCGGCCGCAGGCTGGCCCGCGAGCACTCGGTGGAGGCCGACCTGGTGATCCCGACCCCCGAGTCGGGCACGCCGGCCGCCATCGGCTACGCGCAAGAGAGCGGCATCCCGTACGGCCAGGGCCTGGTGAAGAACTCCTACGTGGGCCGCACGTTCATCCAGCCCTCGCAGACGATCCGCCAGCTCGGCATCCGCCTCAAGCTGAACCCCCTGCGGGAGGTCATCGCGGGCAAGCGCCTGATCGTCGTGGACGACTCGATCGTGCGCGGCAATACCCAGCGCGCGATCGTCAAGATGCTCCGCGAGGCCGGCGCCACCGAGGTTCACGTGCGCATCAGCTCGCCACCGGTGTCCTGGCCGTGCTTCTACGGCATCGACTTCGCCACGAAGGCCGAGCTGATCGCCGGGTCGCTGGAGGTCGAGCAGATCCGCGAGTCCATCGGCGCCGACTCGCTCGGGTTCATCTCGCTCGACGAGCTGACCGAGGCGACCACGCTGCCCGCCGAGCGCCTGTGCCGGGCGTGCTTCGACGGCGTGTATCCGATCCCCATCGACCATGACAACGTGGGCAAGTTCGTCCTCGAGGCCAAGGCGTGACCGCCGGGGCGGCCGGGGGCGACGCCGGCGTGAGCAGTTACGCGGCGGCCGGCGTCGACATCGAGGCGGGCGACCGCGCGGTCGAGCTGATGAAGGAACGGGTGGCGCGGTCGCGGCGGCCCGAGGTGGTGGACGACGCCAGCGGCTTCGCCGGCCTCTTCGACGCCTCGGCCTTCCTGCGCTACACCCGTCCTCTGCTGGCGACGTCCACCGACGGCGTCGGTACCAAGGTCATGCTGGCCCAGGCCCTCGGCAAACACGACACGATCGGCATCGACCTGGTCGGCATGGTCGTGGACGACCTGGTGGTGTGCGGGGCCGAGCCGCTGTTCATGACCGACTACATCGCCTGCGGCAAGGTCGTGCCCGAGCGCATCGCCGAGATCGTCGGCGGGGTCGCCGAGGGCTGCCGCCTGGCGGGCTGCGCGCTGGTGGGCGGCGAGACCGCCGAGCACCCCGGGGCCATGGGGCCGGACGAGTACGACCTGGCCGGCGCCGGCACGGGCGTCGTCGAGGCGTCCGAGCTGCTCGGGCCCGCCCGCGTCCGGGCGGGGGACGTCGTGCTGGGCCTGTCGTCGTCCGGGGTCCACTCCAACGGCTACTCGCTGGTGCGGCACGTGCTGCGCACGGCGGGCCTGGAGCTGGAGGGGTCGCTCCCCGAGCTCGACCGCACCCTCGGCGAGGAGCTTCTGGAGCCGACGCGCATCTACTCGCTCGCCTGCCTGGAGCTGACGCGGCGCACGGAGGTCCACGCCTTCGCCCATATCACGGGGGGCGGGCTGGCCGCGAATCTCGCGCGGTCGCTGCCCGGCTCGGTGGACGCGCTGCTCGACCGCGCGTCGTGGACGCCGCCGCCGATCTTCGAGGTGATCGCGGGGTACGGCCGGGTGCCGGCGGCCGAGATGGACCGGACGTTCAACCTCGGCGTGGGCATGTGCGCGGTCGTCCCGGCGGAGACGGCCGATCAGTCGCTCAAGGTCCTGCGCGAACGGGGGCAGGACGCATGGGTGCTGGGCGAGATCGTCCCGGGCACCGGCGAGGCCCGCTTCACGGCCTGACGGCCTCACCTCGCGAGCCCCGGCCGTGTGGCCGGGGCCGTCCGTCCATGGTCCGGTTCACGACGGCGGCGCGTGGCCGCGATCTACCGGGATGTGTCCGGGCACGACGAAAAGCTCCTCGCCATCAGGGATGGCGAGGAGCCTTTCAGGCGCGCGAAGGAGGCACTCGGCGAGCCGTCGTTCACCGGGTGCCCTACCAGCGTCAACCCGAAAATCGCCTATCGGCGGCGGGACCTGTCGTCCTCGTCGTCATCGCCGATCTCGCTGGCGTAATCGGCGTACCGATCGGCCAGTTCGTGGTCGACGTCGTCATCATCGTGTCGATTGGAGTCGTGATTGACTCCGAGCTCCTCGCGAAGACGGTCAAGATCGGTGCCGCCACTGTTGTACTTGAGCTGGCGAGCAACCTTCACCTGCTTGGCCTTGGCTCGGCCGCGCCCCATCGGCTCGACCCCCTCATGCGGGGTCGTGCCCGACCCCTCGTCGCTAACGCATCACGCGCTGATGCCGCCTGACTTCCGGCGTCAGCTCTCGTTCGCCTACAACCGTACCTGTTTTGCGCGCCTCTCGGTACGCCGTATGGGCGTCCACAGTCAGCGGCCCAGCCAAATACCCCTAAGCCGACCGACTTCCGACATTCTGCGCTCCGCCAGCCTATCGGCCGCCGCCGCCGGTGGAACCCCTTCCTCTTCGGCGATCGAAAAGATCTTCAACGTCGTGTCGAAGATCTGCGTCGCCTTTGCCCTGGCGCGCTCCATGTTGAAGCCTTCGATCTCGTCGGCCACCTGGATCACGCCGCCGGAGTTGACGACGTAATCCGGAGCGTAAAGGATGCCTCGCTCCGCGAGCTGCTTCTCCACGCCGGGATGGGCGAGTTGGTTGTTGGCCCCGCCGCACACGATCTTGGCGTTCAGCCCCGCGACCGCCTCGTCGTCCAGCGCGCCGCCCAGCGCGCACGGCGCGTAGACGTCGATGTCGGCCCGCTTCATCGCCGCGGCGTCCGCCACGACGCCGACCTCGGGGTGGACCTTGCGCACCCGCTCGACGGCCTCGGCGCTCACGTCGCAGATCACGACCTCGGCGCCGTCCGCCAGCAGGTGGTCGACCAGGCGGTATCCGACTTTCCCGACGCCTTCGACGCCGACGCGCCTGCCCTGCAGGGTGGGGGAACCGTAGACGTGCTCGGCCGAGGCGCGCATGCCCTGGAACACGCCGAAGGCCGTGAGGATGGAGGAATCGCCGGCGCCGCCGTGCGCGGGGGTGCGCCCGGTGACGTAGGGGGTCTCCCGGGCGATGATGTCCATGTCCTCGCTGTAGGTGCCCACGTCACAGGCCGTGAAGTAGCGGCCGCCCAGCGACTGGATGAAGCGGCCGTAGGCGCGCAGCAGCGCCTCGCTCTTGTCCTTGGCCGGATCACCGATGATCACGGCCTTGCCCCCGCCCAGGTCGAGCCCCGCCAGGGCGTTCTTGTACGCCATCGCCCGCGAGAGGTTGAGCACGTCGGCGAGGGCCGTCTGCTCGTCCTCGTACGGGTAGAAGCGCGTGCCCCCGAGTCCGGGGCCGAGGGTGGTGTTGTAGATGGCGATGATCGCGCGCAGACCGCTGCGGTCGTCCGCGCAGAAGACGACCTGTTCGTGCCTGGCCTGTCCGATCGAGGGGCCCGTGTCCTGGTGGGACGGCCCAAAGACGTCGGTCACTGTGGTGACTCCCGGTCATTCCCGTCCGCCGCCTCGTCGCGGCGGATCCTGGAAGACAACATTATCCATCCGGCCACGCCCCGACCATGATCGTCCATTTCCCGAAACTTCTGTCCCACCCTTCGGGCGCCGCGCCCTCCCCCGGCGGTCACCCCGCCGGGGGAGGGCGCCACTGAACGTGGTCGGGCTCGCTCACTCGCGTCGGCTCGCCGCTCCATGGCACCATTCGAGATGTGCTGCCCTACGCCGCCTATCTCCGTGTCTACGAGCCGTTGTCCGCGTTCACCGAACAAGAGCGCGCCTTCTGGGCGGCATACGCCGACTCCAAGGACCGGCCGCGCCGCGCCTTCGCCCTGGAGGCCGAGCACGCGGAGGCCGTCCGGCGGCTGCTGGGCGTGCCCCCGATGCCTGCGCCGGGGGCCGAGAGCACGAACGCCTACCTGCGGCGCATCGAGGAGACCCTCTACGTCTGCCCGTGGCAGAGCAGGCTGAGGTCCTGGGTGGCCTTCGCCCGGTTCCGGGGCGCCACGCCGATCAAACTGGCCGACCGCTTCGTGCCGAGGACCATCGCCGAGCAGACCGCCGACGACTTCGACCGGCACAAGCAGAAGGGCGGCTCCTCCTCCCTGCGCACGCACATCCGCACGAGCACGTGGCACGTCCCGACGTCCTGGTTCGTGCCGTTCGACTCCGCCGAGCGCTGGCTCGTCCTCGGTCACCGTGAGGAGCCGTCGGCCGAGCCGTCCGCGCCCGCCACGCCGACCACCACGGCCCCGGCCAGGAACCTGCTGTACGTGACGTCGATGGCGCAGGCGCGCCGCAGGGTCGCGCGGGCGCTGGTCGTGATCCGCAGGCACGTGGGCGAGGTCGGCACGTTGACCGAGGTGGAAGAGGTCGGGCGCTGGCTGGAGGAGTTCCACCCGCACTCGCTGGTCGAGCTCGACTACGGCGGGCTCGTCCACGTCATGGACGACGCGACGCTCCAGGCCGACCAGTCCGCGGCCGAGCTGGCCGCCGCCCTCACCGGGTTGGACACGGGTCAAGAAGAACTGGCCTACGCCATGTATCAGCGCGTGATCGTCCGCTGGAAGTCAATACAAGCCCTCGAATCGGCGAACTGAACCGCAAATCATGCACGTGACCTGCAAAAGTAGGTAACGGGAGTCACCAGCTCGCTTCTGCGAACTGAGTAGTTTGCCGTTTTCACTGCGATACCACGAAACGTGTCGCTAGAATCACCGAGCGTGACATCAACCCGTGGACAAGGCGTTGTACTTTGAGGGCTCGCCAATCGCTCTACGTGGCTGTATGGTCACATCGGGTGATACCGCATACGGTCCAGAAAAATCCGTACGAACTGGATCATTGTGGGACATCCGTGACAAGCGCCAACACAAGTCGCAGGATCGCTGTCGCCGGTCCACGGAGGAGAGGCCGCACAAATGTCAGCTCGTACACCCGAGGCCGAGCCACTGCTCACCCCGGCGGAGGTCGCCACCATGTTCCGCGTCGACCCCAAGACCGTTACTCGGTGGGCGAAGGCGGGCAAGTTGACGTCCATCCGCACCCTCGGCGGTCACCGGCGTTACCGGGAGACCGAGGTCCGTGCGCTGCTCGCGGGTATCCCGCAGCAGCGATCGGAGTGAGGGCGGGACCGTCAAGGACCTAGGGGGGAGAACCGGCGCGCTCGCGTCCCGTATGTGAGCGCGTCCACCACACACCCATGGCCGCGTGGGGGCGGATCAGGGCTGGGGCGGAGGGCGACGTCGCTCACCGCATGCCCTAGGGCCGCGAGCAAGGCCATGGGATCGGCGTGGGAGGCGCCGCCCGCCCGGCGCCGGCCCACGAGAACCATGCGGATACGTCCCGGTGGATAACGGATCTAGGGCCTCCACCGCACGGAAGCCCTATCCACCGTTCCCTGGGCGAAGATCCGCGAATGTCCACCCGTGGCCACCCCGGCCGTGGCGGGTACGAAGTCATCACCCTTCCGTTACATGGGACCCGGGGGCACCCTCACGGAGCGTCACCGCCCGGCGGGACCCGTCGTCCGAGGTCGGCCAGCAAGCGGCCGATCTGGCCATCCTCGCCCGCGGCGACCTTCAGTAACGCGACCATCTGGTCGAGCAGCAGACGTTCGAGGACCGCGCGATCGAGGTCGCGGACCTCCAGCCAGTCGAGCCCGGCGGTCTCGACGCAGGCGATCCAGGACCTCAGCGTGACGCGCAGCGCCGGGCTCGGCTCGCTCACGCGCATCTGGGTGAGGATCACCTTGGTCAGGCGCCTGCGGACGCCCTCGACGATCACCCCGACCTCGCCCGCGCGATTGGCGGGCCCGCCGCGCAGCAGGGCCGCGAACCCCGCCGCGTGATCCTCCACGAAGTCGAAGTAACGCGTGAGACCCGCCGCGAGCTCCTCGACGAGCGTGCCGCCCGCCACGGGACGCAGCCGCTCCTCCAGTTCCAGCGCCGCGCCCCGCAGCGCGGCGACGTACAGCTCGTGCTTGCCGCCGAAGTAGTGGTAGACCAGCGCGCGCGAGGCCCCCGCCGCCGAGGCGACGTCGTCGATCGAGACGTCCTCGGCGTCGTGCTTGCTGAAGAGCTCCAGGGCGGCGGCCATCAGCTCCTCGCGACGGCGGTCGACGCTCAGCCTTCGCCGTGCCGGGCGCGCGCCACCGGGACCGGCGTTCTCGCGCTCACCTGGGGCCCTTGATGTCCCACCCACAATGCGCACACTATCGGAGGGCGTGCCCAATAAGGGGCGGCCCCGAGGACCATCCAGCGAGGCGCACAAACACCCGTACCCTCAGCGCGACTCGATCGTTTGGTCTGACAGGTGCACATCCACTCAGCGTGGGGAGAACCATGTCAGGACCGTCCATCCAGACGACCGCCCGGTACCACTCCGAGGTCGGCACGACCGAGCCCGGCCTCGGTGACGCGCACGGACCGCGTCCCCGGCCGACGATCCGGAACGTTGCAGAACGCGCGGGCGTCTCAAAGTCGCTGGTGTCCCTGGTGCTGCGAGGGTCCCCGCACGTCAGCGAACACCGGCGCGAGGCGGTGCTGCAGGCGGCCAGGGAACTCGGCTACCGGCCCAACGCGGTCGCGCGCAGCCTTGTCGAGGGACGCACCCATCTGGTCGGGGCGCTGGTCGCCGACCTGCACAACCCGTTCTACGCCGAGTTCCTGGACGGCCTCCAGGAGAGCCTCCACGGTGACGGGCTGCGGCTGCTGATCGGAAGCGGGCGATGGGATCCCGCCTTCGAGGAGGAAGCGGTCGAGGCCTTCCTGGAGCTCCGGGTCGACGGGCTGGTGTTACTCGGGGTCTCGCCGTCCAGCGAGACCCTGGCCGAGGCCGCGGCGTACACGCCTACGGTGGTCGTCGGCGAGCGGGACGTCGAGCTCGAAGGCGTGGACATCGTCGTGGACGACGACCAGCTCGGCGCCCGGCTGGCGGTCGACCACCTGGTGGAGCTCGGGCACAAGCGGATCGCCCACATCGAGGGCACGCCATCGTCCTCGGCCCGGTTCCGGTGCGAGGGCTACCTGATGGCGATGCGCCGGCACGGGCTGGCGCCGCACATCATGGTCGAGCACGGGGACTTCACCGAAGAAGGCGGACGCAGGGCGGCACGCGCTCTGTTGGAACGTCACCCACGTCCCACGGCGATCTTCGCGGCCAACGACGTCGTCGCGCTCGGCGTGCTGGTGGCGGCGAGCGAGCTCGGGCTGCGCGTCCCCGAGGACCTCTCGGTCGTGGGGTACGACAACACGCACCTGGCCGCCGTGCACCACATATCGCTCACCAGCCTGGACCAGCCCCGCCGCTCGATGGGCAGGTCCGCCGCCACGCTGCTGAGCGACCGCATCGGCGACCCCGGGAAGGTGGCGCGGCTGCGGCAGGTGACGCCGAAGCTGGTCGTGCGGCACAGCACCGGCCCGGCTCCAAGTGATCCCCAAGGGTAGGTCAACATCCACAGGATCGGCGTGCCTCCCGTGTTGACTCGTAGGCATGGCGCCGGCCCTCCGGCGTGCCGTACTGGACCAGTCTGGGCTGGACCAATCTGGGCTGGACCAATCTGGGCTGGATCGATCTGGACCGGACTGATCTGGGACGGTGCGCCCGCATGTCGCGGGGGCAACGGGTGGGCAGGCGGTGCCCGCCGGGCCAGGCGGCCGGTGCCCGACCGGGGGGTTGTCATGCGTGATCCGGAACTGGTGTCGTGCGCGCAGCGCGCGGCGGCCGAGCTCGAGCGTGCGTGGGCGCACTGGCGTGCCACCCGGGGCAAGGACGACGAGGGCGCGAGCGAGTCGGTCGCCAGCTACGTCGCCCATTCCATCGACCACCCGTGGGGACGGCCGCGCGTCGTGCTCGGCCTGGACGCCGAGGACGCCAGGGAGCTCGCGGCCCTTCTCCAGAAGCAGGACCTCGGGGAACCGGCCTGGTGACCCGCACCGTAGGGCCGGTTGTGGATGGACCGGTCCTCCCGGCTGTGGATAACCGACCCCTCCGGCCCTTCCTGTGGATAACGTCCGGTTCACCTCGCGCGTCCGCGTAGGTTGGAGCCGAGACGTCGTCTGCGAAGGGGATCATCGTGACCAGTCGAGCACTGGCCGTCGCGCTTCTGGCCTTGTGCGGGCTGGGCGCTTCGGCCTGTGGGGCCGCGGCGGGCCCGGATGCCGCCGACGCCGGTGCCGCCCACGCCGCCGAGATCAGCAGCGCGTCCGCGCGGCCCGCGTCCACGGAGGTCCGCGCGGCGAGCGAGGCGTCCGCGAAGACGGCGCCCGCGCCGGCCGCCGCCGCGGCTCCGACGCCCGCCAAGCCCCTGGCCGGCAAGGTGATCGTGATCGATCCCGGCCACAACGGCGGCAACTACCGCCACCCGGAGATCATCAACAAGAACGTCGACGTCATCACCGAGTCGAAGCCGTGCGACACGACGGGCACCGCGACCAACGACGGCTACTCCGAGGCCGCCTTCACGTGGGACGTCGCCAAGCGCATGGTGAAGGTCCTGAAGGCCAAGGGCGCCACCGTCAAGCTGACCCGCGGCGACAACGACAGCGTCGGCCCGTGCATCACCGAACGCGCCGCCATCGGCAACAAGGCGCACGCGAACGCGGCGATCTCCGTCCACGCCGACGGCGCGCCCGCCTCGGGCAGGGGCTTCCACGTGATCATGCCGAAGAAGATCGGCGGCCCGGTCGACCCGGTGGTGGGCAAGTCCGCAAAGCTGGGCCTCGCGCTGCGCGACGCGTACAAGTCGGGCACCGGCATGCCGTACTCGACGTACATCGGCAAGAACGCGCTCGACTACCGCAGCGATCTCGGCGGCCTCAACCTGTCGACGGTCCCCAAGGTCTTCATCGAGACCGGCAACATGCGCAACCCGCGGGACGCCGCCAAGCTCAAGGACCCGGCCTTCCGCCAGCGCATCGCCGACTCCCTGGCCAAGGGCCTCCAGGACTACCTGGGCTGACCACCCCGCATCCAAGCGACGGTGTGCCGCCCCGGCCTGGTGTGGCTGGGACGTTGATCCTCGATCGTATTTTGGGATGATCTGTAGACATGAGTGACTTGATCCCGCGTCCTCGGGTCGTCGAGGAGTCCGCCGGCTCGTTCGCGTTCGTCCCCGGGGCCTCCGTGTCGGGCCCCGCCGAGCTCGTGAACGCGGTGCGGGTGGCGCTGGCCGTGCTGGACCTCCGGCACGCGGATCCGTCGCCCGCGCCCGCCGAGGCCGGCACCGGCGGGCCCTCAGAGGCACGTACCGGGCCGATCACCGTGGAGCAGGACGAAACCCTTGTCCCCGAGGGTTACGCCGTCACGGTGACGCCTGAGGCCGTGCGGATCACCGCCGGGGACGCGGCGGGCGCGCTGTACGCCGGGCAGACCCTGCGGCAGATGCTTCCGGCGGAAGCATTCCGATCCGTGGCCGTCCCGGGCGTGCGGTGGGCCGTCCCGTGCGGGCGGGTGGAGGATTCGCCCCGGTTCGCGTGGCGAGGCGCCCACCTCGACGTGTCCCGACATTTCATGCCCAAGCGTGAAGTGCTCCGCATGATCGACCTGCTGGCAGCGCACAAGCTGAACCGCCTCCACCTCCACCTGGCCGACGACCAGGGCTGGCGTGTCGAGAGCCGGGCGTACCCTCTGCTCCACGAGGTCGGCTCCCACCGCGCGCGTACCACGACCAAGCCCTTCCGCGGCGAATCCGCGTTCGACGACACCCCGCACGGTGGCTACTACACCCTCGCCGACCTCGGCGAGATCGCCGCCTACGCCCGCACCCGCGCCGTCACGCTGGCGCCCGAGATCGACGTGCCCGGTCACGCCTCCGCGATCCTCGCGGCGTACCCGCACCTCGGTGCCGACCCCGGCCGGCGCCACGACGTGCTGGACCGCTGGGGCATCTCGCCCGCGATCCTCTCCCCGCTGCCCGCGACGGTCGACTTCCTCGCCACGGTGTTCGGCGAGATCATCGAGGCGATCGGCTCGGTGCCGTACTTCCACATCGGCGGGGACGAATGCGTCCTCGACGACTGGGCGGCCTCCGCCGAGATCACCGCCTACCAGCGCTCGCTCGGGCTGGCGACCCCCTCCGACCTGCACGCCTGGTTCCTTCGCGCGCTGGCGGACGTGCTGGCCGGGCTGGGCTCGCGCGCCGTGGTGTGGGACGAGGCGTTCGTCAGCGGCCGGCTCCGCCAGGACACGATCGTCATGCCGTGGCGCGGCGTCGAGGTCGGGCGGCAGGCCGCGGCGGCGGGCCACGACATCGTGGCGACGTCGGTCTTCCCGCTGTACTTCGACTTCGCCGAGTCGTCCTCCTCCGAGGAGCCGGCGGCGATCGGCGACACGATCACGCTGGACGACGTGGCCGCGTTCGCGCCCGCGCCGCCGTCCTTCGGCTCCGAGGCGGCCGCGCACGTGCTGGGGGCTCAGTTCCAGCTCTGGACCGAGCGCATCCCCGACGCCCGCACACTCGACTACCGCGCCTGGCCCCGCGGCTGCGCGGTCGCCCAGATCACCTGGTCCGGCGACGCCGAGGGCTTCGCCACCGCCCTCCCCGCGCACCTTCGCCGCCTGGACGCCTACGGCGTCGAGTACCGCCCCCTCGCCGGCCCCCTTCCCTGGCAGCGCGGCGGCACCGGCGACCGCATGCACCAGCCCGGCAAGGTAAAGATCCGCGACGTCATGCGCCACCTGGAAGAACTGACCCAGGAGGCCGACTCCACCCGCCCCAGCGTCAGCTAGCCCTTACCGAGTCGACCGCCCGCCCAGAAACGGCCGCTCCCCGAGCGTGTCGGCGATACGGGACAGTTCCAGCGCGGTGACGCGCCGCGAGCCATTCTCGATCTTCGCTAGCGCCGAACGGTCGATGGAGATCGCCACCGCAAGCTGAGCCTGCGTCAGCCCCTTGCGGTGACGCGCCTCGGTGATGCGCTGCCCGATCCGATCGCCTTCTCCTGCCGCCACGTGTGCGATTTTAGAACAACAGATGGTCCAACTCTACGAGCGTACGGTGTCCGCCCTGGTCAGGCGCGTGTTCGAGTGAATCGCACAAGCCGCCAGTGTCGAGCCTTGCCATCGGATCACTCAGCAGTGCCCGCTAATCTTCTAGATGAGTACAGGCGAGTGATGTCGCATCGATCCGAGGCGTGAGAATGGTCCACTTTCCGACGAACCGTACAGGGCTCCGGCGTGCAACGCGATCAATCCGGGCCTTAGCAGATCTGGGCGATCAGGCCATATGCGACATGGCTATGCACCGCCGAGTGCCCCAACTGGCGGCGAAGCCACCTGAGATGCCACGATGCTGGCCTAGAAGGACCGTCGAACCTCAGCAGATGCATGACCTGTAGTATTCTCCTCGCCCTTACCACATGCAGGTATGCACCACCAGCAATCCACAGTCAGGCTTCAAGATGCTCATTAGCGAGCTTGCGATAGAAAACATCAAAGGCTTTGGAGAGAAACAGACAGGCATCTCTCTAAGCTTCACAAGAAGCGATGGAAGCCTACCCCGCTGGATTGTGATTGCCGGGCGCAACGGAGCCGGGAAGTCCTCATTTCTTCAGGCGATCGCTCTTGCAATTGCGGGGCCGTCGGTAGCTCGAACGCTACGAGAGACCTATGCCGATTGGGTTCGAGATGGCGCGCACGAAGGTCACGCCAAAGTCCACCTCAGATTTTCTGACTTTGATGCCTTCGCACCGGGCCGAAAGCCGAACTTCGATCCATGGGCCGGCTTGAGGTGGATTCGGCAAGAAGAGGGCCCGGAGCCTTCAATCGAAAGAACCAAGGACAAGGCCCGAGAGGTATGGGATCCGAGTCGTGGACCATGGTCTTCGAATCCCCAGGGCTGGTTTCTGGCGGGCTATGGTCCATTTCGTCGGCTCTCCCTCGCCCCCACCGAAGCACAGCGACTGATGATGACACCTGGGCGGCCCGCAAGTCTCGCCAGCCTCTTCCGAGAGGAAGCCTCACTTTCCGAGTCGGTTCTATGGCTCCAGCAACTCTATCTTCGCAAGCTCGAAGGCTCTGAAGATGCCCAGCAGGTCGAACAGGCCGTCCTCAGGCTCCTCGGCGACGGTCTTCTTCCCGAGGGTATGGAGGTGAAGCGAGTCACCTCGGATGGGCTGTGGGTTACGACACCCGACGGCATAGAGCTTCCTCTGCGCTCGCTGAGCGACGGTTATCGCACTGTGGCGGCTCTCGTTCTTGATCTGGTCAAACAGCTTTATGCCGTTTATGGAGATCTCAGGGAGATCGACGGACCTGGGATATCCTTCGGTCACGAAGGCGTTGTTTTGATCGACGAGATCGACGTCCATCTACACGTGTCATGGCAGCAAAGAATAGGCTTCTGGCTGAAGGACCACTTTCCCAACCTCCAGTTCATAGTGAGCACGCATAGCCCCTTTATCTGCCAAGCCGCCGACGATAAAGGCCTGGTACGTCTCTCCGCTCCAGGCGAAAGGGACGGAGCTCGCATTCTAGAGGGTGAGCTCTTCAACCGGGTGGTCAACGGCACTGCCGATGATGCTGTGCTGACAGATCTCTTTGGCCTTGAGACCCCCTACTCCAGCCAAACCGTAGCCCTTCGGACCGAGGCGGCGTCACTGGAGAGGAAAGCGGTTGCGGAGCACATCTCATCCGCAGAGCGCGCCCGGCTCAAGGAAATAAAATCCAAGCTACCGCGGACGCCCTCTACGGATGTCGCAGACGCCATCCATCAACTGACGCTCAGCTTCGACGATGCAGAAGATTAATCGACTACCCCTTGACGAGGCGGCAGTCCGGCAACTAGCGGACCTGACACAGCGCGTCACATCGGCGACGGACCCGAAGGCTGAGGCCAAAAAGCTGTGGGCGGCGCTCGAAAAAGGTGTCAAAGAGAGAATCCAGGCCACTCTGATACGCATGAGCACCGGCCTGGAACGATGCATGTATTGTGAAGATAGCCAGGGAACGGATATTGAGCACTTCCGTCCGAAGTCGGCATATCCCGCCCACGCGTTCTCCTGGGCTAACTATCTACTGGCCTGTACGCGTTGCAATAGCAACCACAAGCGCACCAGATTTCCACAGAGCAGCACTGGCGACCCTCTTCTCATCGACCCCACGACGGACGATCCCGTTGATCACCTTTTACTGTCCCCCTCCACGGGTCTTTATGCGGGCCTGGACGACAAGGGCGTGACCACCATCGACGTGTGCGGTCTCAATCGAGATGTCTGTGCTGCCGGCAGGGCCAATGCGTGGACAGCCATCGAGTGCCTTATCCCGTCATACTCAAGAGCGGTTACCGATAGCCAGCCTCGAAGAGCGGGAAAGATAATTGATGCTTTGCGCCAATATCCCTTCCAGTCGGTTCGATCGATGATGTCTCGAATATTCCGCGAAGCGGACGATCCGGCCCTGCTGCTTTCGGCGGAGGTGATCGAAGCTTTCAGAAGTCACCCTGAGCTTCTCTAGGTTGCCCCAGCAGATACCCGACGTCGCAGTACCACGGCCCCGGCATGTTGGCGATTTGAGCATGTCTGATCTGGCAACTCCTGCTCATAGCACGAAGAGCCCGAGAAGGCGGTAGGGAACGAGGGTGTAGTGCCTGCGGGCATGCGCGATGTTGACGTGCCCGTTCTGGCGGAGGGCGCCGATTACGCGTGAGCTCGGGCACTTCGCTGGTCTTGCCGCCGATCCGCCGCTGTCCCAGCACCACGCCACGCCGGTGATGCAGCAGCGACAGCAGTTGCGGCGCCGGTGACTTGCCGTGGCCCGCGCCGCGCACGGTCTTGCCGTCCGCCGCTGAGGTGGAAGCGTGGTATCTCGCGCTCTGTGTGAGCGATCCGGAGACCGCGGACCTGATCAAGGATGCAATCGATCAGCTCGCCGAGGAAGGCCCGACGGCCAGGCGCCCGCTGGTTGATCGGATCCGAGGCAGTCGCTACCACAACATGAAAGAGTTGCGGCCGCCCTCGTCCGGTACGAGTGAGATTCGGATGCTCTTCTGCTTTGATCCGATACGGGAGGCCATCTTTCTGGTCGCTGGCGACAAGGTCGGTAACTGGGAAGGCTGGTACAGGAAAGCGATTCCTCTGGCCGACGAGCGCTTCACCGAGCATCTGATCGCGCTGAAGGAAGAAGAGGAGGCCCGATGAGTGCCAGGTACAGCAAGTGGAGTGACGTCAAAGCCAAGGGGCGAGCATTGGACCCCCGTAGTGACGCCGAACGTGCTGCTGGGGAGGCCGCTGCTCGTGAACGCCGCGAGGCCTACGTGCGCGGACACCAGCTTGCTGAGATGCGCAAGGCCACCGGGATCACTCAGGCCGAACTCGCCGAGGCACTTGGAGTCACTCAAGCCAGGGTTTCCAAGATCGAGCATGGAGAAGTGTCTGGTATAGACGTCGTTCGAGACTATGTCACCGCGCCGCGGCCACGTTGAGCTGGTTGCCACTCTGGGTGATCGCACCTGGAAGGTCGCCTGATTCCGCATCCTCACACGGAAAACCTCATGGCTGTCGATAAGCGGCGAAGTCGGCCGCGTCCATCGTGCGTCGGTGCCATGACGCTTGGGTAGCCGTCGGGCGCGCGCCCGGCCACGCTTCAGCCTGGAAAACCAGTCCGAGCGGAGCGAGGCCCATCCGATAGTCGACCGGTGTTGACCATGCTCCCCCGTCACGGAGGGCGACGGTTCAACTCCCCAACGGTCAGCGTCCGGGCGGTTGCAATGGGCCGTCAGCGAAGCGTCGCGAGGAACTCCTTCCAGGCGTCCGGCGAGAAGGTCAGCGTCGGGCCAGAAGGGTTCTTGCTGTCACGGACCATGAGGAGACCGGGAAGGTTCGAGGCCACCTCAACGCAATTATCGCTGTTGATACCGCTATAGCTGCTCTTACGCCACTCTGGACCGGACTTGAGGTAGTCCCTCATGATCACTCCTTAGACGCGGCAATCAGTGCCGCAGACTCGGCAGGGGGCAACGCCTTATCCGCTATGCGCTCGAACGTCAGCTTAAGTCCCCGTACCTGATCGGCTGCCTCCACATACACGTCGCCGGCCGGGCTCCCTGTGTATCCGACGTCTGGATCTTCGTCGCCGAACGACAGTACCGAGAAGGCACCATCGAGCCCGGCATGTGTCCCAGCGGCCAAAGGGAGGACCTGAAGGGTCACGTTGGGCCTGTCAGCTGCCTGGATAAGCTCGTCAACCTGGTGCGCCATCACGTCAGGCGACCCGATAGGGCGCCGTAGGACGTACTCGTCGATGATGGCGTGGAGCAAGGGGGCGTTCCTTCCCAGCATGGCGATCTTCCTCGCCATTCGGGCATCCACATGGCGCGCCAACTCCGAATCACCCAGCTCCGAGCCGACTCGGAACAACTCCCGCGTGTAGTCCTCCGTTTGGAGTAGCCCAGGAACGAGCAACGGCTCCCAGGTATGGATGGCCGTGGCTTCAGCCTCTAACACGACGTAGGAGCCACTGAAGATGTCGGAGTATGCGGTCCACCAACCACGGCGGCTGGCATCTCGACAGAGTTGGACCAGTCCCGCCTTGGTCGCGGAGTCAGCGCCGTAGAGATCGCAGGCGTTCGCAACGTCAACTGTGCTTGGCATGGTCCGCGCGTTCTCGATCCGGTTGAGCTTTGGGCGGGACCAGCCGAGTTGGGATGCGGCCGCGTCCGCAGCGAGGTCGGACGCCTCGCGCAGTCGGCGCAGCTCGCGCCCCAGACGACGCTGTCGAACCGTTGGACTCTTCACCACCATGGCACCCAGTGTGACGGCACGACCACGAAAGTTCTACGTGAACAGCGCTTGCCATCGTGCACAGTACACGTGCATCATGGTCTCGCTGGACCACCACTCAGAGTGAGGACATGATGACACAGACGATCGGAGCCGTCGGCCGCATCGGTTTTGCCGAGCGCGGTGCTTCACTCGTCGGTCGGTTCCCACTCGTCTCGCGGGCGGACGAAGGTGCCCACACCAGACTCCGCGTGGATGAACTTCTCGCGCTCAAGCCGGTCGACGGCCTTGCGGATAGTGTTCCGGGCGGTGTCCGGAAATGTCTGTTCGAGCTGGGAAAGGCTGGGGATGGGGTAGCCGGTCTTGTACTCACCGGCCTCCAGCTCGCCGCGCAGAATGTCGTAAATCTGCTTCCACTTGGCCCTGTCCTGGCGCCACTCAGGTCCCGAATCCCCCGCTCTCATCACGTCGTAGACCGTAGAGGGCCATGCTATTGCCCGCTTCTGCAGACCAGGGCACGGCCAGGCATGGCAGGGCATGGCAGAGATCTCCTTCTTGCTGCCCGGACGTCAGCGACGAGGGAGCACTCGATGCCGGCTCGACCTGATCGCGGACCCGACAAAGCAGGTCGAGCCGCGCAGAAGGCCGGAGCCTTTCCGGGACGACTCCCGACGTCCCGGCGCTGAGCCGGTGCGGCGGCACGGTGAGGCCTGAACTCCTGAGCCGTCGCACCTTCCATCCCGTAAGTCCAAAACGGGTCCGCCCGGCGGTAGCGCGCACAGGCGGACCCAGACCGCACTCTGGAGGTGCGATCCCGTGGGTAATCCTAGGACCCTCAACCGGCCGTCGTTCCGGTTGATCCGCGTCCGCCACGTCGCCGACGCCCCGCCCAAGCCACTCGGCTGCCGGTGGTGCGGGCATCCGCCCTACGCGCATGACGCGGCGAGTCTCCCCCATCGGCGGCAGCACGAGTGGGAGCACCCTACGACCGCGCAGATGCGTGCCCGCCTGGACGTGCGTAGGCGGCTGGGTCTGTATGGACCGTTCCCTGCCGGGGCTCCGTGTCCGGCCCGGCCGGCGAGGATTCACCCGGCCGCCGTCCCCCGTCCCGTGCCTCTTCCTGCTCTCAGCGCTGTCCCCCCTCCCCTTCTCCGGCATGTCCCCAGCCCCTCATTCCGACCGGCCGCCCTCGCCGTCCCCCCAAGTACCGGACGTGCGTCCGTCACCAAGACCCTGCCCAACGCCCTGTCTCAGCCCGGCACTCTGCCGCTGCCCGGCTTCCAGCCGGGACCCGCTGCGCGCCAGCCGTATCGGACGGGAGCGGCGGCGTGAGGCGGGTTCCCGGGCGGCACCGGATCGGAGCCGCGCCGGTTCGGGTGAGCCCGCGCCGGTGGGATGTCGCGAAGACGGCGGCGGCCGCGCAACTGGATCAGGTCGAGCCCGCGTGGTTCATCTGGTATGGGGTGGATCTGCGGCGGTTCGTGGCTATCGCGATCTGGCGTACCGATGGGCCTCTGCGGATTCACGCGGCGACCGTTGAGGAGCTGCGTGAGCTAATGCGTGAGGCCGAGTTGGAGGCAATGGCCTCGTTCGTGCCGGGGCGAGCGTGGGTCGCGTGAGCGGGCTCGGCAAGCACGCGGGCGAGCCGGGCGGCGAACGGTCCGACCCGTACGGTTTCGGGCCGGGCGCGGGGATCTCGGTAGGCGGGTACTTCCCGCGCACCACCCTGCTCGGGACTCAGGAGAGGGCTCGTGGCACTGAAGCGGTAGTCAGCCGCCCGTCGTACGCGGTCGGGCTCGTCGTGCCGTCCTGGATCTTGCACGCCGTGCCATGGGATGCGGCCGTCCCCGGCGTTGCGACCACGGCGATGTGCGCGGCCAAGGCACGGGTGGCGGCGATCTCCCGGCTTCCCGTCATCTGGACGCCGCTGGACCCTATGGCGTGTCAGGACTGTGCGGTCGCCGTCGCCGCGACACGGGAGGCGCGGCCATGAAGCTCACCGCCACGGAAGGCAACGCCGATCACGGGTATCACGTCCTCCAGCCCGGGACCGACTGTGAGGCGGTCACCTGGCAGCCGGTTACCGAGGTGGAGGCACGGCGGAGGGTGGTGCGCTGGACCTGCCAGTGCAGGCCGGTGGTCTACTACCTCGTCACCTCTGGTGGGCGAGGCTACATCGAACGGGTCGGTCCCGGGCAGGCGACGGCGCAGACGTTCCGCATGCGATACGCGCAGATCGCGGACCTGTGGGAGCGCATCCTTCTCGGGCAGGCCCGATGATGGCCCGGCAGGCGGACACCGGTTGGCACGGCGACTTCCTGCGGCTCGTGGCAGCCGGGGCTACGTACAGAGCGGCCGTCCGTAGCCTCGGAGTGAGTGCCGCGACACTGAACAAGCACTTCCGGGTCGACGAGGACTTCCGTTCCACGGCCGCCCGAGCACGCCGGCGGTGGCTGATGGGCCCACTTCCCGACACCAGTTGGCACGCTGGCTTGCCGCTGTTGATCACCTCTGGGCTGACGTTCGATCAGGCGGCCGCTCAGCTAGGCAGGAATCCGGTCACCGTTCGCACTCATCTGCGTCGATTCGCTCATTTACGCGACGCCGTGAACGCCGCGCTGCGAGCTGCGGGCAGGAGGGAACTTCGGTTGTCACCCGGGCCTTCGGTCGACGTCATGGCCGATCTTGAGCGGGAGAATCCGGGGCCGATCCGGCTGGCGTGGCATCTCGAAGACACCGGCATTCTAGCGATCCCGATGGTCGAGGATCTTGCCCGGCAGAAGGCCACGGTCCGGCAGTGGGCCGAGGTCCTCGATCTTCCTGTCGAACCGCGTGACGGCAGGCTGGTCGTCATGGTCATCCGGCACGGCGTGCGTGTCTGTATCTCGACATCTGTGGACACGTGCCGTCCGGGAGAAACCCACGCATCCGAAACTACCTCGGAGCCGCCTTCACCCACATCGTTGGGGGCACCGGACACGCGCCCGGCCCCGCTTCAGCCCGGAAATACACCCCGAGCGGAGCGAGGACCTCTTCCGAGGCGAGTCACCTCCGAAGTGAGAGTGGTCAGGCGACCTTGTAGCCGGCTTCCTCTATGGCGGCGCGGATGGCCTCGTCGTCCAAGGGGGCGGTGCCGGTGACGTCGACGCGGCCGGTCGGGAGGTCGACCTCAACGGCGGCGACGCCGGGGACCTCGCCGACCTCCTCCTTGACCGAGCTGACGCAGTGGTCGCAGGTCATTCCCGTCACGGTGTACGTGCTGGTGGTCATTCGCCCGTCCTTCCGGCCGTGATACCTAACCAGGGTATGGTACGACGGCCCTCAGCCCGCTACGCGGCCGACCACGTCCTGCACCGACTTGTACCCGTGGCGCCGCAGCCGCCGTGACAGGCCGCGATGGATGCGCCACGCCCACAGGGGCCCCTCGTAGATCATCCCCGTGTACCCCTGGACCAGCGTGGCGCCCGCGAGCAGCCGCTCCCACACGTCGTCGACGTCCTCGACGCCCCCGACGGACACGAGGGTGACGCGGTCGCCCACGCGGGCGCGCAGCCGCCGCAGGACCTCCAGGGAGCGGGCCTTCAGCGGCGCGCCGGACAGACCTCCGGCCTGGGCGGCCAGGCCGGCCCCGGCCTTGGAGAGGCCCTGCCGGCTGATGGTGGTGTTCGTGGCGATGATGCCCGCCAGGCCGAGCTCGACGGCGAGGTCCGCGACGGCGTCGACGTCCTCGTCCGCCAGGTCGGGGGCGATCTTGACGAGCAGCGGGGTGCGCCCGGCGGCCTGGAGCACTTCCTTCAGCAGGGGCCTGAGCAGGTCGACGGCCTGCAGGTCGCGCAGGCCCGGCGTGTTGGGAGAGCTGACGTTCACGACCAGGTAGTCGGCCAGAGGGGCGAGCTTGCGGGCGCCCGCGACGTAGTCGCGCACGGCCAGTTCCTCCGGGATGACCTTGGTCTTGCCGATGTTCACGCCGACGACCACGGGCAGACCGCGGGGACGGCGCAGCCGGCGCGCGGCCTGGTCGGCCCCCTGGTTGTTGAAGCCCATGCGGTTGATGATCGCGTGGTCGGTCACCAGCCGGAACAGCCGGGGGCGGGGGTTGCCCGGCTGGGCGTGGGCGGTGATCGTACCGACCTCGACATGCCCGAAGCCGAACGCGGCCAGCGCCTCCACGCAGCCCGCGTCCTTGTCGAACCCGGCCGCGAGCCCGAAGGGGCTGGGGAAGTGGACGCCGAACGCCTTCACCCGCAGCGCCTCGTCCCGCGGCGCCAGCCATCGGTACAGGCGCCGCTTGGCCACGGGCGCGACCGAGAGCGCCCGGAGTGCGCGGACGGTCATGTGATGCACGGTCTCGGCGTCGAAACGGCGGAGCACCTGTGCGAAGAGCAGTCGATACATCACGGATCAGCGTAGCCGGGATCAGTTGAGGCTCTGCCCGAGGTCCCGGCACATCCGCCGCAGGCGGGTGAGGCGCCGGCCCCGGCATAGCCGAACAGGCGGTCCACCACCCGGACGATACGTTCCACGTGGTGCACCACCCCGGTGGCCTCCGTGCGTGCGGGGCTGTGGTTCAGCGGTTTGCCAGCGGGGCGCGATGTACGGCGGGGGCGGCGACGTCCCGCGCTGCGGCCTGGGCTCTCGTCGCAGGTCGTCGTGGGTTCTCTGTTGGTGGGTTGGTGTTGTGATAGTGCGGCGCAATGGGTGGCAAGGGGATTGCAAGCGGGGTGGGCCAGAATACGGGCATCGAAAAGAGCACGAAAGGACCGCTCCGATGACGATCAACCGCACTCTCACCGGCCTGGCCATGGCCGCCGCCATCGTCGCGATCGCCCCCGCCGCCGCACAGGCCGCGACCGGCGCGACGGGAGCGGTCACCACGGGCTACTCCCCCGCAGGCGCCTCCGCCGTCAACACCTCCGCCGGCACCTCGACCTCGGACAGCTCCGCCGGCGCCTTCGCCAACAACTGGGGGGCCTACTACGCGCCGGGCAAGCGGGCCAAGGCGCTCGGGTCGCTGTCGTTCACCGGTGAGGACCACGAGGTCATCCCGACCGCCGACACCGTGAAGATCTCAGGGAAGGTCTACGACCTCAGCCGGTCGTCGGCCTGCGGATGGGCGGTGTTCCGGATCACCTACCGGGACGACACGGGCAACCTGCCCTTCAAGCACCGCAGCATCCTCGACTGCTCGTACGGCTCGCCGAAGTCCTTCTCGTTCACATCCCACGACGTCTACCAGGTCGAGCTGAAGGTCTGCTCCGAGGGCAAGGCCTCCAAGCCGTCCCTCAACTGCCTCTACGCCGGGACCTGGAAGACCCTCTACCTGTCCAAGTGACACGGCGCGGCGGCGGCGCACCAGCACCGGAGCGCCGCCGTCATGGACGCGGACGCACAAAATATGTTCCGGTCATCACACAATCATTTCGGCGGTATTAACGGGCGACCGTGAACGTACGTGAATCCACATGTAACAACAGATGAGGGCGCGCGCCGACGCTCCGAAGTGGTCATGTGTAAGAGGGCGAGACGATCCTTACACGGGCGGCGGAAGAGCGCCGACCATAGGGCTTCCCAACCCCGCAGACGAATGACCTGCGCAAATAAAGCCGGAAAACCGTGGGCGATCACCCACGGTCACGATAAACACCAAATTAGCGACATGACCTCGACCTGACGCAATACCATCGAATATTGTCACGCCCGATCTGACTGCCGAACGGTGAATGATAACAATGGAGCGCGTCCTCCTCATCACCGTTCTCAGGGGGCACCATGGCGCACCCGCCCGCAGGGTCCGCACAGAGCCGGAGCGGCGCTCCGGCCGGCGACACACCGCTCACACCACCCACCGAACGAAGCCGCCGACGTAACGCGCTCCCACCCGGGGGCGCGGGTGTCTGAGATCACCGGAATAGCCCTGGCAGGGGGCAAAGGCGTGCGCGCCCGCCCGCTGACGCTCGAAGGGCCGGGATACCTGCGCAGCAAGGCGACCGTCCCTTTCATCGGGCGTCCACTCATCGAGTGGCAGATCAACTCTTTTCACCAGCAGGGCGTCGAGAATTTCTATATCGCGGCCAACGGCCGTGAGAATCGCTATCAGGTCAAGGACGCGCTGGGTTACGGCGAGACGCTGGGCGTCCGCGTCCAGTATTCGAGGGCCCGGGCCGACAGGTGGAACACGGGGTCGGGTCAGGCGACGCTCAGCGTGGCCGAGGAGTGGAATCTCAAAGGGCTCGCCGTGGTCTTCCCCACCGACTCGCTGTTCGAGTTCGACCTGGCCGAGCTCGTCGAGGGCCATGTGCGCAGCGGCGCGCTGGTCACGGTCGCCACGGTGCACCGGCAGGCCCGCGAGGTGGCGGGCACCTACGGCACGATGGTCGCCGACGACGACGGGTGGATCCGCGAGTTCGTGGAGAAGCCGCCGCTCCAGGTCGTCAACGCCATGGTGGCCGACCCGTCGCGGGTGCCGATCAGCACCGGCCTGTACGTGATCGACTGCCGACGGCTGCGCGAGCTGGCCGCCACGCCCGCGCTCGCGGCGCTGGCCCGCCTCAGGCTGGACTGGGGCAGGGACCTGCTGCCGTGGCTTGTCTCCAACGACCACCCGGTCCGGCACAGCCCGATCACCAAGGTCGGCGACCTGGGCAACCCGCGCGACTACCTGACGACGCTGGTGGACGCGCTGTCCGGGGGATATCCGAGCCTGCGCGGCACGGGCACCCTCACCATCCACCCGTCCTCGCTGGCGCGCCGCGACGAGGTGAGCGGGATGACACTGGCCGCCAAGATCGCCTCCGGCCTGGTCAAGATCGGCCCGAACGTGTGGATCGGCAGGGACGTCGAGATCGGGCCGGGCGTGGTGATGCGGGACTCGTACGTCGGCGACGGCGTCGACCTGCACGCGTGGTGCCACCTGGAGCGGGTGGCCTGCCTGGACGGGGCGATCATCGGCCCGGCGGCACGGCTGGTCGACACCCACGTCGGGATGATGGCGTGCGTGGAGTCCTCGCTCCAGGCCGTGACCACGCTCGACGGGTACACGGCGCTCGGCCACGAGGCGATCGTCCAGGAGGGGACGCGCCTGACGGGCGTCACCGTGGACCCGCGGCTGACGGTCCGCAGCGGTGACGACGTGCCGGCGGGCACGCAGCTCACCACGGTGGGCGATCTCGTGGACTGACTAAGGGCGCCCCGAACCGCCGTGCCGAAGGCGCGGCAATAGACACAGTTCGGGGCGCGGCGGTGTTCTGGAGGAGGAGGGAGGAAGGGTGAGGAACGAGCCCCTTCCGAGTGACGACGGAAGAACGCCGCCTGAAGTGCGCCCCGAACACGCCCACCGGACTCGGAACGCCGCCATCCCGCCGGCCTCGCCATGGCGCCTCAGCAGGCGGGACCGGCGGGCGGGACGGCCACCTTCACGTCACTTGTCCGGGTTTTCCAGTCTTCTCCCTCGCGCGCGTCCGTGCGCACCCGTCCGGGGGGCGATGTCACATGCGAGCCGTGTTCTTACCGTTCTCCGGCGGCCCGGGCGGCGGCACCTCGCTGTCGTACTCGCTGGCGCCGTACCCGACGCCGCCGCCGAACCCGGGAGGGTCGTCGTCGGGCATGTCCCCGAGGTCGTCGTCCCCCCAGGCCATGCCGATCTCCTCGTACAGCAGGTACGTCTCCATGGCGTGCGCGTGCGGCGCGTAGCGGGTGCGCAGGCTCTGGAAGACCTCCCACGCCTCCTGCTCGTCGCGCTCGGCGGGCAGCCCGACGTTCTGCGCCGCGCGCAGCGTGTCGGAGAAGCTGCGTTCCTCACGTCCTTGCAGGCTGACGGCGGCGCGCGGCAGCACCAGGCAGAGCTCCGAGGCCAGGCGCTGCATGCACCGCGAGCCGGTGGTGAGCAGCGCCCGGGTGCAGGGCGGCGCCCAGTGCGGCGAGACCGCCTCGGTGACCGCGGCGATGTCGAGGACGGTCACCGCCGCCTCCAGCCAGCACAGTTCGCCGACGGGGCGGGAGAACGTCAGGGCCGGGTAGGCGACGTGGGTGGTCTCGACGTCGGTCATCCAGTCGGTCCACTGGCCGAACATCGTGTCGAGGTGGTCGCGCGAGCCGGTCCGCAGGTAGGCGACGAGCAGGGCGTCGGCGTCCTGCGACTTGACGACGCGGCCGGCGAGCCGCGCGACGGCCCGCTCGCGGCGGCCGTAGGCGTCGGTGAAGCGCATGATGTAGGTGGTGATGGCGGCGAGCAGCAGCGCCTCGGAGACCCACACGAGCCCGGC
Source organism: Sphaerisporangium sp. NPDC051017 (assembly GCF_040683095.1). Lineage (NCBI taxonomy): Bacteria > Bacillati > Actinomycetota > Actinomycetes > Streptosporangiales > Streptosporangiaceae > Sphaerisporangium > Sphaerisporangium sp. NPDC051017. Next base: position 146,309 of record NZ_JBFBCI010000008.1, on the reverse strand, counting down.
GAGCGGGCCGCCCTGCCAGCGGGCCACGTGGAAGTCGGACCACGCGACCGACCCGGAGGCCAGGCCGTTCAACGCCCATCCGAGCAGGGAGAACCCGAGCAGGGACGCGCCGACCCAGACGCCGGCGATGCCGAACAGCGTCACCGGGGCGCACATGTCGAGCACGCGTTCGCGCGAGTCGCGGCGGGGCAGCCGTTTGGCGATGGCGAGGACGCAGGGAGCCACCACGCGGAGCGTCGCGCGGGCGACCATCGAAGATCGCGCCCGGGGCGTGAGCACGGTGCGCAGCACGCTGAGCCAGACCATCAGGACGAGGACGGCTCCGGCGGCACCGGCGGCGATGACGATCAGGTGCATCGCGCCACCCCCGAAGACGAGGTGATGCGGCGCGCGTAGGTCCTACCGGTCCCCATTCAGGCGTCCTCCCCCCTTTCCGATCCCAAGTGTGCGCTGTGAGGAGGAAGAGGCCCAGAGAGCGTTGATGATGGCAGTGGTAGTGCCACGCAGGCCGTCCCGAGCCGGGTCCGAAAACGGCTCAATCGTCGCCGAGTTCGGGGTACAGGTAGCGCGAGCGGTTCGCGACCGCCTCCTGCACCCACCTCTGGAAGTCGGCCTGGTTCATGTCGGCCCAGCGCGGGGTGTCCTCGACCTGGGCGCGCCCGATGCGGCGGCCGAGTTCGACGGTGGCGTTGCCCTCCTGGCAGCGTTCGGCGTCGTAGGCGGCGAGCGCGGAGGCCCAGGTGCCGTGCTCGCCGGCGATCCGTTCGAGGGCGAGGGCGTCGCGCAGCGCCTTGACCGCCCCGGCGCCGGTGTGGGGGCGGGCGACGGTGCCGGCGTCCCCCATGAGCATGACGCGGCCCGAGACGTACGTGGGGGTGGTGACGTCGAAGATGGGCTGGACGGCCATGCCCGCGGTCCCGGTCTTACGGACGAGCTCGCGCCAGCCGGCGGAGAGGCGTTCGTCGACGAGGCGGAGCAGGTGGCGGGCCAGGTCGTCGGTCACGCGTCCCGGGGGGATCCAGGCCTCGCCCTCCAGCCGGAACCAGGCGGGGAGCCCGCCGTAGACGCCCCAGTTCAGCAGGCGCCCGCCCGGGGTGGCTCCGTGTTCGAAGCCGGGGATGCTGGGGATGTGGTACAGGATGGCGTGGCCGCCGTCGAAGCACGCGGTCACGGCGCCGCGCCGGGTCACCTCCCGCAGGACGGGGTCGGTGAGCAGGTTCTCGTCGCAGGTGCCGCGCCACAGGACGTATCCGGCGTAGTTCAGCCGGGATCCGGGGTCGACCAGCCGGCGTAATCGGGACTGGTAGCCGTCGGCGCCGATGAGCAGGTCGAACCGTTCGGTGGAGCCGTCGGCGAAGCCCAGCTCGCCGCCCTCCACGTCGGCGCGTACGGTGGTCACGGTCGTGCCGCCGCGGTAGACGTCGTCGGGCACTCCGGCGCGGATGCCCTGCCACAGCAGACCCCAGGTGGTGAAGGCGGCGGGCAGCGCCTGGCGCCAGACCAGCCTGCTTTCCCGACCACTCAGCTCCACCATCCAATTGCGCTCCGCATTCAAAATGAATGGTACATTTTTCAGAACGTAACCGCCCGAAACAAGTTCGTATTGCATTTCGATGGGGAGCGCAATACCCACCCCCCGGCCCCTCAACTCCCCCCGGGTTCTTTCATAGACCGTGACGTCACAGCCCAAACGGCGCAGCGCGACGGCGGCGGCGCAGCCGGCGAGGCTGCCGCCCACGATGCCCACCCGGCTTCCAGCCAGAGCCAAAACTCCACCTCCGGATACCACTCGATGACGATATGCCGGTAAGTGACCTACAGTCGTAACGACGTGCGCACGACCGGCACGCATCACGTCAGGTGCAGGGGAGACTTCGTGTCCGGCAGTATCGAGAGAAGACAGGAGCTCGCCCGGTTCCTACGCAACCGCCGGGCACGCATAACCCCTGAACAGGTCGGTCTTCCCGCCGGCGCCCGAAGGCGTACCCAGGGGCTGCGCCGCGAGGAGGTCGCCGTCCTCGCGGGCCTGAGCCCGACGTGGTACACGTACCTGGAGCAGGGCCGGGACATCCACCCGTCGCCGCAGGTGCTCGACAGTCTGGCGAATGTTCTGTGTCTGGAGGAAGACGAGCGGAAGTACATCCACCAACTCGCCCTCGGCCGGACCGCGGCGGAGATTCCGAGCGATCTCGACGACGAAAGCAGGCATCTGGTAACGCAGGTGACCCGCATCGCCGGGTACGGCCCCTTTCCGGTCTACGCGGCGAATCAATACGGTGAAGTCCTCGCCTGGAACAAGGCCACGACCGACTGGTACACCGACTTCGGCGAGCAGCCGGAGGGCCGCAGGAGCATGCTGAGGTGGATGCTCACGGCCCCCGAGGCGCGGGAGCGGATCATCGACTGGGCCGAGGACACCCGTGACGTCGTGGCCCGGCTGCGGGCGGCATACGCGAGCCGGGCGGCCGACCGGCGGATGAACCAGCTCGTGCGCGAGCTGGAACGGGAGAGCCCGGAGTTCCGCATGTGGTGGAACGAGCAGCACGTCCGTGAGCAGCACGTCCGCCCGCGCACGCTCGACGTGCCGGGGCTCGGGACCTGCACATTCAAAATCGCGGTGCTCCGTGTCATGGACAGTCCATTCCATTCCATCGTGGTGCATCTGCCCATCGACGGCCCTCCGAATACCTCTGTATAGCATTTTCCCTCACACGGCGTAGGATTCCGTCATCTTTGGATTGACGCCTGGATTCCGTCTGGCTGATCGTGGGACCCGCGACAACGACGACCGAGCAGTCACGGAGCCGGACGTTTCCAATGTCGTCTGCCCTGATTAACGTCCAGGCCATGGTGACGCTCGATCGGTCCTGCCGTCCCCAGGCAAGTCCGGCGTGTTAACGCGGCCTGGGGAATTTGGGGGACCACAATGCACTGGAATTTCGTGGGCCGGAATGAGCAGCTCGAAAGCATCCGCGTGTCGTTGCGCGCCCGGGTGGCCGGCCCGATCATCATCGAAGGTGAACGAGGCATGGGCCGCACGGCCCTGCTCGAGCGCGCGCTCGAGTCCGAGGAGGCCTCGTCCTTCGAGATCGTCCGCGTCGAGGCCTCGGAACCCGCGTCCGGGGTCGCCGCCCGCGTCCCCGCGAACGGGCGTCAACTACTCCTGGTGGTGGACGACGCGCACCTGAGCGACCACGCCACGCTGCTCAGCCTGCGGGACATGTGCAGGCAAGGGGCCGGAACGCTCCTGGTGACCACCGCGCCCGAAGGCTCCGTGCCGCACCCGGACCCGGCGGACAGCCTGCGGTTCGAGCCGCACCGGCGGAACGTCCACCTGCCGCCGCTGGCCCTGGACGACGTGACGACGTTGCTGGCCGACATCATCGGCGGCCACGTCCGGCACGCCACGGCCGAGGCGCTGCACGCCGCCTCGGGAGGCAGCCCGGCTCTGCTCCGTGAACTGATCACCTCGTGCGACCTCGGCGTCCACTTCGTCCTCCGCAACAACCTCTGGGAGTTCCGCGAGGTGAGCACCTGGACCTCCGGAGGGACCCGAAGGTCCCTCGAACTCCTTTCCAAGGCCACGACCCAGGCGTGGTACGAGCTCCAGCTCGAACGCGCCCACGAACTGTGCAAGGCTGCGGTGTGGTGCGGCGCCGGGGAGATGGTCGCCCCGGTGCTCGCCCACCTGCTGCTGCTCCACTGCCGGGCCCAGGACGTCGTCGACTTCCTGGACTCGATGCCCGACGACACCGTTGAGACGACGCCGCACCTCGCGCTGGCGAAGGCGATGGCCATGGCCTTCGGGCTCGGTCAGCCCATGGGAGCCGAGGATTTCCTGCTCAAGGCCGCGCTGCTGCGCGGTCCCCGCCCAGGCGGGCGGTATCTCGCCTACCGGTCCTGGATCCAGGCCCTCACCGGCCGCGGGTCCGAGGGTTCGGCGGGCATCGGGAACGTCGACCGGGACGACCGGGAGACGGCGCTTTTCGTTCATGCCGCGCGGGCGACGGCGACCATCGCCACCGACCCGCACGAAGCGGTGTTCCATCTGCGACGCGCGCTGGCGCTCGGCAACTGCGGCGTTGACGCCGGGCCGCCGTGGCTGTCGCCGTACATCACGGCGTGTCTCATCGACGCGCTCCTGCTCGCCGGCAGGTCCGGCGAAGCGACTCTCCTGGCGAGCGACTTCCACGGTGGCGAGCAGAACTCCGGATGGGACGTCGCGGTCGCGATATCCACGCTGACCGGCCAGGGGAGAACGAAGGTCACAGGCGGAGTGGAGGCCGCATGAACAGCACCCCCAGCCCCCGAGAGCCCATCGCCATCGTCGGCGCCGCGTGCCGGTTGCCGGGGGCGTCGAGCGTCCCCGCGTTCTGGGACGTCCTGGTCGGAGAGTGCGACACCGTCGGGGAGATCCCCGTGGAACGGTTCGCCTCCAGCGACACCACCCAGGCGACGGCGCAATGGTGGAACCGCATCCCCGCGCGCGCGGGCGGTTTCCTGCAGGACATCGACCAGTTCGACGCCTCGTACTTCACGATCTCTCCCCACGAGGCGGTGCGCATCGACCCGCAGCACCGCCTTCTCATCGAGGTGACCGCCGAGGCCATCGACGACGCGGGCATCTCCCAGCAGGGCCTGGCCGGGAGCAGGACCGCCGTCTTCACGAGCTGCCTGCCGTCCGACTACTGGGACATCCTGCGCAGGGCGGGCCTGTACGACATGCACGCCGCGGTCGGCGCGGGCAACTGGGGAACGCTCGCCGGCCGCATCTCCTACCTCTTCGACCTGCGCGGGCCGAGCATGGGCATGGAGGCCACGTGCTCGACGTCCCTGCTGAGCGTCCACCTCGCGTGCAGGGAGCTGTGGAGCGGCAACAGCACGCTCGCCATCGTCGGCGGCGTCAACCTGCTGCTGGCCCCTGACCTGTACCTGAGCCTCGCCGACGCCGGGGTGCTCTCGCCGTCCGGCCGGTGCCGGTTCGGCGACGCCGGCGCGGACGGGTACGTGCGCAGCGAGGCGGCGGTGAGCATCGTGCTCAAGCCGCTCTCCCGCGCCCTGGCCGACGGCGACCAGCTCTACGCGACGATCATCGGTTCGGCCGTCAACAGCAACGGACGCGGGTCGGGCACCCTCATCGCGGCCGGTGTGGACGGCCAGGAGGCGATGCTGCGCGACGCCTACGAGGACGCGGGCGTGGCACCGGGCCAGGTCGCCTACGTGGAGGCGCACGGGCCGGGGACGCCCCGCGGCGACCTGACCGAGCTGGACGCGCTCGGCCGCGTGATGGGCGAGGGACGCGAGCCCGGGCACACCTGCCTGGTCGGCTCCGCGAAGTCGAACGTCGGCCACGGGGAGGGCGTCTCCGGGCTGATCGGCCTGGTCAAGGCGGCGCTGGCGCTCAAGCACAAGATCATTCCCGCGACGCTCCACGTGAAACAACCCCATGCGCTGTTCGACGAGCCCGGCATGCCGCTGCGCCCGGCCCGGCGCACCCAGCCCTGGCCCGACCGGCCGGGCCCCGCGGTGGCGGGCGTCAGCTCGTTCGGCCTGTCGGCGACGAACGCGCACATCGTGCTGGCCGAGGCTCCCGCGGTGGTGGAGGCACCGCGGCGCAAGCCGAGTTCCACGCCCTTCCTGCTGCCCCTGTCGGCGCGCGACTCCCAGGCGCTGCCGGAGATGGCGCTGCGGTACGCCGACGCCCTCGACGCCCCGGGGACGGACCTGTACGACATCTGCCACAGCGCGGGCGCGCGCAGGAGCCACCACGAGCTGCGGCTCGCCGTCGTGGGCGGCGGGCACAAGGTGGCGGCCTCGCTGCGGGCCTTCGGCGCCGGGGCCTCCCCCCAGTCGGTGGTCGGCGGGAGCTACCGGGCGTCCGGGCCGTCCCGGGTCGTGTTCGTCTTCCCGGGGCAGGGTTCGCAGTGGGTCGGCATGGGCCGCGAGCTGATGGACCAGAACCGGGTCTTCGCGCGGCGCATGCGCGAGTGCGACCGCGCGATCAAGGCCGAGCTGGGCTGGTCGGTCATCGACCGGCTGGGCGAGGACACCCCGCTGACGGCCACCAGTGAGGTGCAACCCGCGCTGTGGGCGGTGCAGGTCTCGCTGGCCGCGGTGTGGCAGGACTGGGGCGTCACGCCGGACCTGCTCATCGGGCACAGCATGGGCGAGGTCGCCGCGGCGACCGTCTCCGGGGCCCTGACCGTCCGCCAGGGCGCCGCGGTGATCTGCCGCAGGAGCGTGCTGCTGGACGGGCTCAGCGGCTCGGGCGCGATGTGGGTCGTCCACCTGGACGAGGAGCGGGCGCTGGAGGCGATCGGCGAGCGGTCCGGCCAGGTGTGCGTGGGCGTGGTGAACAGCTCCCGCTCGTGCGTGCTCGCGGGCGACCCGGACGCGATGGCCGAGGTGATCGGGCCGCTGCGCGACCAGGGCGTCTTCTGCCGGCAGGTGCAGGTGGACTACGCCTCGCACGCGCCGCAGGTCGAGCCCGTGCGGCCGGCCCTGCTGGACGCACTGTCGTCCCTGCGCCCGCGGGCCGGGGCCGTGCCGCTGCACTCCACCCTGCTCGACCGGGTCATCGACGGCTCCGTGCTCGACGGGGACTACTGGATGGAGAACCTGCGGCGCCCGGTGCGCTTCGCCTCCGCGATCCGCGCCGTGCTGGCCGACGACACCCCCACGCTGTTCGTGGAGATCAGCCCGCACCCCCTGCTGAGCGCGGTCATCGAGGACGAGATCGCGATCTCGGGGGCCGACGCCACGGCGGTGCCGTCGCTGCACCGCGAGGAACCGGAGCAGGAGTCCCTGCTGCACGGCCTCGCGCATGCCTACGTACGGGGCTGTGATCCCGCCTGGGAGCGCATCTACCCCGGCGGGCGGTACGTCCCGCTTCCGTCGTACGCGTGGCAGCGTAAGCGCTTCTGGGTCGACCCGCCCGCGGACACCCGGCCGGCGCCGGTGGCCGAGCCGGACTTCGTGGAGCCGGCCCGCGCCGACGCCCCCTACGACGGGGCGGACCTGGCGACGTCCTCGCCGGAGGCGTTCAGCCAGTACCTGATGCTGCGGTTCGCCGAGTTCCTGGGCCTGCCGCCCGACCAGCTCGACCCGGAGGTCCCGCTGACCCTGCACGGCCTGGACTCGGTGCTCGCCGCCAAGCTGAGCGCCCGCGTCAAGACCGACCTGGCCGTGGAGGTGCGCATCGGCGAGCTTCTCAGCCCGCGCCCGCTGGGCCGCCTCGCCGGGGAGCTGTACGAGACGGTTACGGCCGTTCCCGTCGAGCGGACCTGACGACCGCAAAGGCCCGGCGCCGGACGCTGCCATCGCGTCCGGCGCCGGGCCTCGCCGTTTTGGGGCGAATATCCGATGACGTGTTACGGCGTTACGGTCCCGCGAAACCTGCGGGCGGCGTGCGGCGCAGGGCGAGCATGGTGATGTCGTCGCTCTGCTCGGCGTGGCCGGCGAAGTGCCGCACCGAGGCGTCGACCTCCTCCAGCATCGTCTCGGCGTCGCGGCGCCTGTCGTTCTCCAGCAGGTCCACCAGCTTGGGCATCCCGTACAGGCGTCCCTGGATGTCGCGTGCCTCCACCACGCCGTCGGTGTAGGCGAACAGCGTGTCACCCTGGTCGAGCTGGACGTACCCCAGGGTGTAGGAGCTGTCGGGCAGGATGCCCACCGCGGGGCCGGTCGGCGGGAGCAGCGTGCGCCTGCCGTCGGCGTGGACCACCACCGGCGGGTTGTGGCCGCCGTTTATGTAGAGCACGACGCCCGAGACCGGGTCCAGGACGCCGAAGAACATGGTCGCGAAGTAGCCCTGCTTGAGGTGGTTGCGGGCCATGTACCTGTTCGTACCGAGGATGGCCTGCACCAGGGGTCCCGCCCCGAGCGACAGCAGCGGCGCCGCCGACCCGGCGGCCCCCTCGCCGTCGACCGACAGCAGGAACTCGTCCTCCACCAGGCGCGACGCCCCGGTGTGCTCGGCCGTGTGCCGCAGCAGCGTGCGGATCAGCGCCATGAACAGCGCGGCGCCGATCCCCTTGTCGCACACGTCCGCCACGACGAACGCCAGCCTGCGGCCGTTGACGATGGTGAACACGTCGTAGAAGTCGCCGGCGACCTGCTTGGCCGGGCGGAACCGCGCCCCGACCTCCCAGCCCTCCGGCACGGGAACGTTCTCGGGGAGGAACCCCGACTGGATCTCGTGGGCGATGTGCAGATCCCGCTCGTACTCGCGCAGGCTCGCCAGCGCCGCCATCTCCTCGACCGTGGAGCTGAGCTGCGACCTCTCCTGGCACGAGTTCATCCGGCTGCGCAGCAGGGTGCGCCGGAAGGGCGGGGTCACGAAGTCGAACCCGCCCTCGACGCACTCCTCCAGCGCGGCCAGATCGTCCTCGGGGAAGGAGATGATGGTCGGCATCCGCCCGTCGACCATGAAGTGCTGGCCGACCAGCGCCACGCGTTGCAGGCCGAGCGAGGCGGACACCATCAGCAGGTCGGGCTGTGGTGACGTCTCGGTGCGCATCGTCAGATCGTCCGGGCTGCTGTGCGCGACGTCGAACCCGTCCGCGCGCAGCACCTCGTCCAGCTCGGCCACCACCTGCGGCATGACCGACTCGGCCTCAAACACCACCAGCGCGTTCGGCATCGACTCCTCCATGTGCCTCGCCGGAGGTGGTCAGCCGCATGATCAACGTATTGCGGTTGCGCCCCCCGACGTATTGATATCTGAACTCGTCCACCTTGCCGAGCGCGAGCATCAAGCCGTACCCGCCCAGCTCACGGACACTGGGCGGTACGGCGAGACGGGGGGCGGGGTCGTACGCCCGGGGGTCGAAGGCAGGGGCGTCGTCCTCGATGCGCAGATACAGCGCATCGGCGTCGACGCCCCCTTCGAGGTCCACCACACCGTCGCGCCCGCGATAGCCGTGCTGGACGATGTTGGTGGTGATCTCGTCGGCGGCCAGCCTGAGCCAGTAGGCCGGACGTGTCGCCAGTCCGGCCCGCTCGGCCAGCGCGCCGACGAAATCGCCGACCGGCCCAGCGATGGACGCGCCCGAGCCATCGACCTTGAGCCGGCACGCGAACATCAGGCCTCCAACGTTTCCCGCATGACGATGCTGCGGTCGAAGCCCGTCAGCCGGATGGTCTCCGCGACGTCGGGCTGGGTGCCGACCAGCAGGATCTCCGCCTCTTCCGGCATCTTCTGGTGCGCGAACACCAGCGAGCGGATCCCGGCCGACGACATGTAGGAAAGCTCTTCGAGCAGCAGCACGAGCCTTTCGACACGCTGGTCCGCGGCCCGGACCACGAGCTCGTTGAGCTCGGGGGCCGAGCGGCCGTCGAGCTCACCTTCGAGCCTGATGGTCGCGGTGCTGCCCTCGATCTGCATCCTCACTTTGAACGCCATCACTCCTCCTTCCCGTTGTCTCGTTGGTCCACCTGGACGCGATGAGCGACCAGGACGACGACGCTGCGCGGGCCCACTTCCACGCGGGACTGGTTCTGGAGCGGCGGCTCGGCGCCCGGTTCGTGCGCGTCCAGCGGCGAGGGGGCCGAGGTGTCGGCGAACAGGTGCCAGGCGGTGCCGGCGGGGGGCGTGGGCAGCTCCAGGCTGTGGCCCTCCCAGTGCGCGTTGGCGGCGACGTACACGCAGTCGTCCGCGCCTGCGTCGAACATGCCGGCCAGCACGCGGCAGCCCTCCGACCAGTCCGCCGTCCACTGGCGGACGCCGTGCCAGCTCACCGCCGAGGCGGGGCCGCGCCGGAGCACCGGGTGGGCCTGGCGGAAGCGGATCGCCTTCTGGACGAAGCGGAGCTGGTCCGCGTTGCGCTCGACCAGGTCCCAGTCGAACCATGTCAGCGGGCTGTCGTGGCAGTAGGCGTTGTTGTTGCCCTGCTGGGTGCGCCCGACCTCGTCCCCGGCGAGGATCATGGGCACGCCCTGGCTCGCCAGAAGGATCATGAGGATGTTGCGCATCTGGCGGCCGCGCAGGGCGATGATCTCGGGGTCGCCGGTCGGGCCCTCGTGGCCGCAGTTCCACGACTGGTTGTTGTTGTCGCCGTCCCTGTTGTCCTCGCCGTTGGCGTAGTTGTGCTTCTCGTTGTAGGACACCAGGTCGTTGAGCGTGAACCCGTCGTGGCACAGGACGAAGTTGATGGTGGCGGAGGTCCCGCGCCGGCCGTACATGTCGGGCGAGCCGACCATGCGGGTGGCCAGGTCGCCGGCCACGCCCGTGTCGCCCTTGACGAACCGGCGCACGGTGTCGCGGTAGCGGCCGTTCCACTCCGACCAGCGGCAGTAGTTGGGGAAGCTGCCGACCTGGTACAGACCCGCGGCGTCCCACGCCTCGGCGATCAGCTTGCAGTCGCGCAGCACGGGGTCGTAGGCCAGGGACTCCAGCAGCGGTGGGTTCCACAGCGGCGAGCCGTCGGGGCCGCGGCCGAGGATGGCCGCCAGGTCGAACCGGAAGCCGTCGATGTGGTATTCGGAGGCCCAGTAGCGCAGGCAGTCGAGTACGAACCCGCGGACCACGGGATTATTGCAGTTCAGCGTGTTGCCGGTGCCGCTGAAGTTGTAGTAGTGGCCGTCCGGCGTGAGCATATAGTAAGTGGCGTTGTCCAGGCCCTTGAAGGAGATCGTGGGCCCGTGCTCGTTGCCCTCCGCGGTGTGGTTGAACACCACGTCCAGGATGACCTCGATGCCGGCCTTGTGCAGCTGCTTGACGAGGTTCTTGAACTCGTCGGCCTGCATCCCGTACCGGCCCGTCGAGGCGTAGGACGCCTTGGGCGCGAAGTACGCCACCGTGTTGTAACCCCAGTAGTTGGACAGCGGCTCCCCGGTGACCGGGTGAGAACGGGGGTTGTCGTTCTCGTCGAACTCGAATATCGGCAGGAGCTCGACGCAGTTCACGCCGAGCTCTCGCAGGTAAGGGATCTTCTCGATCAGGCCCGCGTACGTGCCCGGCGCCGAGACCCCCGAGGTGGGGCTCTTGGTGAAGCCCCGCGCGTGCAGCTCGTAGATGACGAGATCCTCGTGCGGGAGGCGCAGCGGACTGTCGTCCTCCCAGTCGAAGTCGTCCAAGGCCACCCGTGACCGCCGCGGCCCTGTCGAGGCGTCGCTCATGAGCCGCGCGTAGGGGTCGGCCAGCACGACGGAGGGGTCGAACCTGTGGCCGCGCTCGGGGTCGAACGGGCCGTAGGCGCGGTACCCGTATTCGATGCCCTCGGCGTCGAGGTCGAACACGGTCATGGAATAGACGCCGCCGATGACGTAGGAGTCGGGGAAGGGTAGCTCGGCCATCGGCTCGGGCTCGCCCGCCCGGTACAGCACCAAGGTCATCGCGGTCGCGTTGTTGGAGTAGACGGAGAAGTTGACGCCCCCCGGCACCGGGGTCGCGCCGAACGGCAGCGGCCGTCCGGCGCGCACCGAAAAGCCGCCGATCGAGCGCGTCGGGTAGGCGTCGATCCGTTCGATCGCCGGGCGTGCGGTCATACCGTCAACGCCTTGACGCCGTCTTCCACCGATCCCGCGACGGTGAAGAAGTCGAGGAACCCGGTGGCCGCCATGATGTCGTGCACCTCTTCGGGCACCCCGGTGAGCGCGAGGCGGGCTCTGCCGTTCTGCGCCCTGCGGTAGATCAGCAGCAGGACGCGCAGGCCGGCGCTGGACATGTAGGTGGTGCCGCTGAGGTCCAGCAGCACCAGCCCCTCCTCGGGGAACAGGGCCTCGATCTCCTGCTGCGCCTGGGGCGCCGTCCGGCTGTCCAGCGAACCTTCCAGCGCGATGACGGTGACGTCACCGCGTACCTCGGTACTGAGTCGCATGACTCCTCCTAGTTGCCAACCGGCGACAGGTGAGCGCGGACCCTGAGGGCGTTCTTCGAGTCGGGGAGCTTCACGGTCAGCGCCGTGGCGTCGAAATCCTGGTAGGGCCGGCCGTCGATCTCGACCCAGTCCAGCCGCACCCGGCCGGGGGGCAGCGCGTCCGGCGCGACCCGCAGGATCCGGTCGGCGAAGCCGTCGGGCTTCGGGCGGAAGTGCAGGGTGAGCGGCTCGTCGTCCAGGAGCAGGCGCTGGTACACCGTGGCGAGGAAGCACAGCTCCGCGCCGTGGTACATGCTCATGGAGTGGCTGCCCTTGGACCGCTCGTTGCCGAGCAGGTAGGGAAGCCCGTTGGCGAGGACGTTGAAGTAGACGCCGCCCTCGTCGTGGTCCAGGAAGAAGCTGTTGTAGAACGCCGACGACTCGCGGGCCCGGCGCCGGAACTCGGCGTCCCCGGTGTGCCCGGCGAGGATCTGGTAGGCGAGGATCGCCTGCTCCTGCTGCCACCAGGCCTTGCGGTCGTGCCAGACGAACCGGTGGACCTTCTGGCCCTCCTGCAGGTGCTGCTCGACGACGTCGTACCAGCCGCCGCGCTGCGGGTCGGCGCCGACCTCCGGCATCTTCCTGCCGATGTCGACGGCGAGCCGGCTGTAGCCGTCCTTGGGGCGGACCGCCATCATCCGCATCAGGTTCCAGGCGATCTTGAGGTTGTGCCCGACGACGGCGCGGTCCTGCTGCCAGCTCCAGGAGCGGTCCGCCGACCAGTCGGCGTGGAAGCGCTCCTGCACGAACGGGCTGCCCTCCTGGGGGAAGTGCTTGACGATCAGGTCGAACGTCTCCTCCAGCATCTCGGCGTGGCGCGGGTCGCCGGTGCCGAGGTACAGGTTCGTCAGGTACGCCGGCGCGTGGTCGCCCACCGAGTTCCAGTTCTTGCGGGAACGGTTCGGGCCGAGCGACTCGTGGTGCGGGCTGAGCAGGATCGGGTCGATGTGGGAGTACCAGCCGCCCTGCTCGGGGTCGTGGTAGAACTTGCGGAACAGGCGCAGCGTGCCCTCGGCGTCGTCGAGGATCTTCGGGTCGCCGGTGAGCCGCCACAGCTGGATCGGCCCGGCGAGTGCGTAGATCTGCTCGTACATCGGGATGGCGTCGTAGTCGTCGCCGAACTCCGAGGTGAACAGCTTGTGCTCGGTGCCGTCGCGCACCTCGATGCCGTGGTACCAGTACACGACGTCCTCGTCGCGGTCCACGAAGCGCATGTGCTCGCGCAGGTACGCGGTGCCCTGCTCGGCGACGTCCAGGAAGTCCTCGTCGCCGGTCAGCATGTAGGCCGAGGCCATGCCGTAGATGAGGCGGGAGATCGTGTCGGTCTCCTGCACGCCCTTCTGACCCGCGTTCTTCTCGCCGCCGAGCCGCAGCGCGGTGCGGTAGTTCGCGTAGTCGATCGTGCCCTCGCCGAACTGCGCCTTGCGGTAGAACTTCGCGAGCGCGCTGAGCTGGCGCACCCACCAGTCGGGGCGCTCGAAGTTGTACTCGTCGGGCTGCCTGCCGAGGAAGACCACGCGCTTGGCCTCGAAGGTGTAGGCGCCGTTCTCGGGATAGTGGAGGCCGTACGCGAACAGGTACCCGCCGGGCTTCAGGAGCTCGTCCAGGTGGCCGGTGGCGTCGACGTACGGCTCGCCGAGGTTGCGCAGGAACTCCGCGGAGGTCGTGGAGGTCAGCCGCGCCTGGATCGCCTTGCCCTCGTTGGTCTTGAGGTCGATCGTGTCGCTAGCGGGGTCGTAGCCGGTGATGTAGCCGGCCACGAGGTCCGAGAAGGTGAAGTCCGGCTGGTAGCCGGCGGGACGCTGCGGGGTCGCCCGCTCCAGCGCGGTGCGGCCGTTGCCGTTGGCCGGCGCGACGAGCTGGGAGATCACCGCGGTCGCGCCGTTCCCGTTCCCATTCCCGTTGCCGTTGCCGTGCCCGTTCGAGCCGTTGCCGGTGATCTCGGGGAGGGCCGCCGGCGTCGAACCGGCCGCTCCCGCCCCGGCCGTGACGAGCAGGCGGGGCTTGGGGGCGCGGGCGGCCGCGACCAGGTCGATCATCATGCGGGCGAACTCGTGGCAGTGGTTGAAGCTGCGTCCGGTCACGAGGTCGCCGTCGACGACGACGTCCTGGTCGGTGTAGATCGCGCCCATGTTGCGCGCGTCGCCGACGAGGTTGTTGTGGCAGGTCAGCCGGCGTCCCCGCACGACCTCAGGGATCGGCGCGGCGAGCCACAGGCCGTGGCAGATGATGCCCTTGAGCAGGTTGGGCCGCTCGAACGCCCGGCGCAGAAGCTGGACGGCGGGCGCGAGCTGGTTGACGTCGTCGGTGTAACGCAGACGGTCCGACACGATGCCCGAGGGCACGATGAACATGTCGTACTCGTCGAGCTTGTCGTCGTCGACCGCTTCCAGGTCGCCGGACACGGTGAACGGGTTCCCGTACTCGTGCCCGTGGAAGGTGATCGACTCCTGGCCCCACAGCCGCGTGAGGAACTCGACCCGCGCACCTTCCTCCGTGAACCTTCGCTGGTAGTAGTGGATCTCGGGCTCGACGAAGTCGCTCTCCATCAAGATCGCGACCGTGCTGCCGGCCAGTCGCTTTTCACTCACGTTGCACCTCACGTCATCACAAGATGGACGAGGAACGGCGCCGGGGGCGTCATCAGGTCACCAGCCGTAGCGCCGCAGGCCGGACTCCAGGACCTCGACCAGCTTCTGGCCCGAGAGGAACGAGTCGGGGGTCGAGCGTCCTGTCACGAACGGGTAGTCGACGATGACGGACGTCTCCTTGCCCACGTTGCCGTGGTAGCGCCCGTCGGGGCCGGTGGCGTCGCGCAGGATGTACTCCAGCGGGTACGGCGGCGGCCCCATGTTGAAGTCGACGCCGATGAAGCCGGTGCCGTCCTTGTAGTCGTACTCCTTGCAGTGCCCGGTGACGTGCTTGCCCCAGATGATGCTCTCGCGGCTCTCCCAGTCGCGGGCGAACGCGAGGCAGGCGACGCCGTAGCACTCGGCGAGGATCGGCTTGCCGGCGCGCAGGAAGGCCAGGATCAGCTCGTGCACCCGGCCGTTGTTGGCGAGGTCCACGATCGGGCCGCTGCCGCCCACGATGGTGAGGGCGTCGTACTCCGCGACCTGCTCTTCGAGCCGGGCGATGTCGCGGTAGTACGCCTCGATCTTGCGGATGAAACCGTCCTCGCTGAAGTACGGCCGGTCAGGGATCCACTCGGCGAGGCTCAGCGGGGCGTCCAGCCGGTCGGACTCGTCCAGCCGGCGCGCGGCCACCGCGACCTCGGGGGTGGTCACCGCGCGCCCGAGCGGCGGGTCGATGTACCCGGGGTCGAGGCTCGGGGGCAGCGCCTTCGGGCGCTTTCCCGTGGCGGTGGCGAAGACGCTCTGATATCCCCGCTCGTCGAACGCGGTCAGCGGTCCCAGGAGTTCCTCTCCCCAGTAGCCGTACTCGGAGAGAAGGATAAGAATATTTCGCGGCATCGATGGCTCCTGTCGATCGACAATCGTCCCGCGACCGAATTCAACCAAATTTGGATATTTCGCTACAAGGGCCGCCCGAGGGGGCGGGGCTCACTTCCTGAAGTCGGATTATTCCGTCAAGTCCTCAAAGTGGACGGGAAAATCTGCCGATACTTCGTCATGTGCCGGAACGCCTTTCCCGAAATGCGGGTTAAAGTGATGTGGCCCGGCCAAATCATGGCCCGCCGACGCGCGCGCGGAAACGCCCAGCCCCTCTCTGCCTTCAGCGATCGGAGACGCCCTGATGCCTGAGCCGCACCGCCCGGTCGTGCTCGCCGTGGACGACGACCCCCACGTGCTCCGAGCGATACGACGTGATCTCATCCGGGCCTACCAGGGCCGGTACAGGGTCCTCACCTCCGGGTCGGGCGCCGAGGCGCTCGAGATCCTCGGCTCCCTCCGCGACCGCAACGAGGAGCCCGCGCTGATCCTCTCCGACCAGCGCATGCCCGAGCTGACCGGCATCGAGCTGCTCGCCGCCGCCGCGGACCGGTTTCCGTCGGCACGCCGGGTCCTGCTCACGGCCTACGCCGACACGAGCGTGGCCATCGCCGCCATCAACGAGGTCCGCCTCGACCACTACCTGGTCAAACCCTGGGACCCCCCGGAGGAGCGGCTGTATCCGGTGCTCGACGAGCTGCTGGCCGACTGGCAGTCGAGCTACGAGGCGCCCTACGGCGGCATCACGGTCATCGGCCAGCCGTTCGCGCCGGCCACCCACCGGGTACGCGACTTCCTCACCCGCCACCGCCAGCCCTTCAAGTTCACCGACGCCACCGAGGCCGCCCAGGACACCCCCGTGACCGACCTCCCGGTGGTGCAGCTTCCCGACGGACGCCGACTCGTCCAGCCCGCCACCAGCCGGCTCGCCACCGAGCTCGGGCTGGCCATGCAGACCAGGCACCCGCACTACGACGTGGCCATCGTGGGCGCCGGTCCGGCCGGGCTCGCCGCCGCCGTCTACACCTCGTCCGAGGGCCTGTCCACGCTGCTGCTGGAGGCGTACGTCCCCGGCGGCCAGGCGGGCTCCTCCAGCAGGATCGAGAACTACCTGGGGTTCCCGTCGGGCATCTCCGGCGTGGAGCTGACCAGCCGGGCCGTCTCGCAGGCCCGCCGGTTCGGCGTCGACCTGCTCTCCCCCGTCGAGGTCGTGCGGCTGCGCCGGGACGGGCGCGCGGGCGTCCTCCACCTCGACGACGGCAAGGAGATCGGCGCCGGGACGATCCTGCTGTGCCCCGGCCTGTCCTACAGCCGGTTCGACGCGACCGGGGCCGAGCGCTTCGAGGGCGCGGGCATCTACTACGGCGCCACGCTGTCGGAGACCACGCTCTGCACCGGCCAGCACGTCTGGATCGTCGGCGGGGCCAACTCCGCGGGCCAGGCCGCGCTGCACTTCGCCAAGCACGCGCGGCACGTGACAATGGTGATCCGCGCCGACAGCCTGGAGGCGCGGATGTCGCAGTACCTGATCGACGAGATCAGGCGCAAGGACAACATCGACGTCCTGACCCGCACCATCCTGGTCGCCGCGGACGGCGACGACCGCCTGGAACGCATCACGCTGCGCGACCTGTCCTCCGGCGAGGAGAGGACCGAGGACGCGGAGTACGTCTTCACCTTCATCGGCGCGCGGCCGCGCACCGAGTGGCTCGACGGCGCCATCGTCCGAGACGAGCACGGCTTCCTGCTGACCGGCACCGACCTCGGCCCCCGCAAGGGGATCGAGGGCTGGGACCTGCCGCGCGAGCCGCTGCCGCTGGAGACGAGCATGCCCGGGGTGTTCGTCGCCGGCGACGCCCGGGCCAAGTCCATCAAGCGCATCGCCTCCAGCGTCGGTGAGGGCGCGATGGCGGTCGCGATGATCCACCGCTACCGCGCCGAGGCCTGACCCCGCGTCAGCGGCAGCCTGACCAGGAACCGCGTGTCCCCCGGCATGGACGTCACGTCGATCGTGCCGCCGTGCCGGTGGGACACGATGTACCGGCTGAGGTGCAGGCCGAGGCCCGTACCGTGCCCGGTGTCCTTGGTGGTGAAGAACGGCTGGAACAGCAGGGACAGCACGGCCTGCGGGATGCCGGGGCCGCTGTCCCTGATCTCCACGAGCGCGTGGTGGCCCTCGACGCGGGTGCTGATGCGCACCTCGCCGATGCCCTCCATCGCGTCCACGGCGTTGTCGATGAGGTTGGTCCACACCTGGTTCAGCTCGCTCGGATAGGCCGTGACGAGCGGGACGTCCCCGTAGTGCCTGCGCACGCGGACGCCGCTGAGCTTGGGGGCGAGCATCGCCAGCGTCGCCTCCAGCCCCTCCCACAGGTCCACGTCGCGCACGGGGGCGCGGTCCAGGTTGGTGTAGGCCTTGGTGGTGTCCACCAGCGCCTCGATGCGCCGGCCCGCTTCGGCGACGTCCTCGACCATCGTCCGGGCCTGGACGATCAGGCCGAGACAGGCGATCGCCGCCTCCAGGACCTCGGGCCGCACCGCGGCGGCGATCTCCTCCAGCATCTCGGTGTCCAGGCCGCGGTCGACCAGCGCCGTGCCGATGTCCGAGTACCGCTCGATGCCGTGGTCGAACAGCCAGTCCATGACCGCGTCGGCGGCCTCGGCGGCCTCTAGGACGTTCAGCGGCTTCCCGGCCGGGGCGCCCTCGTGCAGGCTGTCGCAGATGCGGTTGAGCAGCCGCGCCTCCGAGGACGTCGCGAGACGCCCCCAGCGCATGGCGGCCTCCGTGAGGTCCTTCACGGTCCCGCGCAGCTCGCCCGCGGCCCGCACCATCGCGGCCGTCGGGTTGTTCAGCTCGTGCGCCAGCCCGGCGGCCAGCGTGCCGAGGCCCTCCAGCATGCGGTTGCGCCCGGCCTCCAGCTCCACCGTGCGGATCCGCCAGGCCAGCACCGGCAGCAGCACCCGGCTGACCTGCGGGCAGCGGGTCAGCATGTCCAGGAACGTCTGCTTGTCGTAGGCCATCAGCTCGGTGCCGCCGGCTGAGATGGCCGTGGCGATGTACCCGCTGTCGGTGAGCAGCGGCAGCTCGCCGGTGAACTGGTGCGCCGCCCGCCGCTTACCGTCGTACTGGACGAGCAGCGGCTCGGGGACGTTCTCGGCGATGTGCTTGGTCAGCACGTGCTCCTGGCCGCCGAACACCTTGGTGAACAGCAGCTCGCCGCCCAGCAGGACGTAGAAGCGGTCGGCGGGCTCGCCCTCGCTGAACAGGATGTCCCCGTCGTTCAGGCACATGTGCGACCCGGCCTCGGCCAGCCAGCCCAGCTGGTCGTCGGTCAGGTCGGCGAAAAGCTCGATCTCCCGGAGCCGGGCGATCAGGCCCGGCGGAGCGTCAGCCGTTGGACCCACGGGAACCTCCTGGTCCTGCGTGGGCGAGCTCGCCGTCGAGCCCGCGGAGCAGCCGGTAGCCGTGGGCCGCCGACACCAGCGTGACGTGGTGGTGCCAGCCCCGGAAGGACCGGCCCTCGAAGTGGCGCAGCCCGGACTCCGCGTCCATCAGGGCGAGCTGGGCGAGCGCGTTGCGCCGCAGGTCGATCATGTCGGCGACCTCCGACAGCCGGGAGTCGCCGAGGTCGGTCAGCCACATGGCCTTGGGGCCGCTCTTGCCTTGAGCCCATTCGACGGTCATGAACCGCTGGGCAGGGCGCCGCGGGCGGAGCTCCACCGGGCCCGCGGGGACGTCGAGAGGGATGGTGGTGAGGTGGGACCCGTTCTTCTTGTCGCGGCCCCGGCCGCTGAGCGTCGTGCCGTTGCGCCCGCCCTGGACGGCGCCGGCCGCACCGGCGGCGCTGGTGACGTTCTCGGCGCCGCCGCCGAAGGCCCAGCCCGCCGCGCGCCCGCGCAGCAGCGCGGTCTCGCCGACACGGGCCACATAGTGCAGGCCGCGTTCCTCCAGACCCCGCAGCAGCGGCTCCACCCGCGGCGTCACCCGCGCGTCCACGACGACGGGCGCCGGAGACAGACCCCAGTCGAGGATCATCTCGTCGATCGCCTCCAGCAGGTGATCCCACCGTGATCGGCAACGTTCGTGCGCGGGGACGCGGGTCCTCGCCCGGCGGGCGGGGTCGTCGTCCCAGCTCCTCGGCAGCAGCAGCCGCCAGTTCACCGGGCACCCTCCGCTCTCGCCGACGAGCATGACCGCGAGGCCGAGCTGGCAGTTGATCAGACGGCCCGCCGAGTGGGCGAACTGCCGGGCGACTCCGACCGAGTTCGCCCCGTTCTTGGGAAAGGCGACCTCCTCGACCACCCACGCCTTCGCCCGGAAGGCCGCGGCGAGATGCCCGGCCAGCCTGCGCCGGACGGGCTGCCAGTCCCAGGGACTCTGGTTGACGAACTGCTGGAGACACTGGTCCACCGGACGGCCGACCACCTGGTCGGATATCCGGCGGATCGACTTTCTGCCCGGCACGGTGAGAAGCCCCTGGAGGTAAACGTCGCCCCAACGGCGCTGGTCCGCACGCGCGAAAGAGGAGAAAATGTCTTCACAGAACGGCGACAACCACGCGTCGCGGAACAAGAAATCTGTACTTTCCACCATCCGAGCACCCCAATGAAATTACCCCGTCCCCTGCGCACCCGATTGTTCTCTCCTGTTTCCTCGGTACCTCGCGTCGGTACCGGGGAGGAGGAGGCGCACGGACGGGGTCGGTGCCGGCGCGAGAGGTCCGGCACGGTTGCCGGCGCCATCGGCCGCGCCAGGTGCGGCGCGCCGACGGCGGTCGAGCGGACGGCGGCGCGGCCGCCGTCGTGGTGCGATGTCACACACGCGACCACAGGCGCACGTCGGCCTCATCACGCTCCTCCAGCCGCCGCAGGAGGCGGTAGGCGAAGGCGACCGAGACGAGCGTGACGTGGTGGTGCCAGCCGCGGAACGACCGGCCCTCGAAGTGCCGCAACCCGAAACCGTCGCCGAGCGTGGCGACGTCGTTGTCGGTGCGGTTGCCGAGGCGCAGCAGGCCGATGAGATCGAGCAGGCGTGAGCCGCTCAGGTTGGTGAGCCAGATCGCCCGCAGGTCCGGCTGGCTGACCGGCCACTCGGCCAGCACCCTGCGCGAACCCCGGTACGGGCCGCCGGGCCCGACGTCGTACAGTCCCGCCAGCTCCGTCAGGGGCAGCGCCACGAACCGTGACGTGGTCGCGTTGAGGTCGTCCCTGCGGCTCAGCATGACG
Source organism: Sphaerisporangium sp. NPDC051017 (assembly GCF_040683095.1). Taxonomy (NCBI): domain Bacteria; kingdom Bacillati; phylum Actinomycetota; class Actinomycetes; order Streptosporangiales; family Streptosporangiaceae; genus Sphaerisporangium; species Sphaerisporangium sp. NPDC051017. Next base: position 125,773 of record NZ_JBFBCI010000008.1, on the reverse strand, counting down.
GCGTCGTGCCTGGCCCGCTGCGCGACCAGCTCGCCGAGCGTGGCCGACCACCGGGCGCGCGGCCCGCAGGCCACCCGGGTGCCCTCGGTGACCTGGACGACGTAGCGAAGGCCGCGTTCCTCCAGGCCGGCCAGCAGCGGCTCGACCTGGGCCGTGTGGCACGCGTCCACGAGGATCGGCGCGGGGGTCAGGCCCCACGTCCCGGTCATCTCGTCGACGGCGTCCAGCAACAGGTCCCAGCGCGAGCGGTGCCGCTCGGCCGCGGGCAGGTGCGCGCGGCTACGGCGGCCGGGGTCGTCGTCCCACGAACGCGGCAGCAGGAGCCGCCAGTTGACCGGGACGGCGCCGGCGTCGCCCGCCAGGAACACCGCGAGCCCCATCTGGCAATTGATCATCCGCCCGATGGAGTGCGCGTACTGCTTGTCAACGCCGACGGAGCTGGATCCGTTCTTGGGCATCACCGCTTCCCGGACCACCCAGGCCTTCGGCTGGACGGCCGACATGGCGTGCTCCACCAGACGGCGCCGCACGGGCACCCAGTCCCAGGGGCTCTGGTTCACGAACTGCTGGAGGCACTGTTCGGCCTCCCAGCCGACGACCTGCTCGGCCATTCGCCGGATGGACTTCCTGCCCTGAACCGACAGCAGTCCGCGAACGTACACCTCCCCCCATCGGCGCTGGTCAGACCTGGTGAAAGAGGAGAAAAGGTCCCGGCACAAGGAAGCCAGCTCCACCACGCGGGCCGGCGATGCCTCTCTAGTCGATATGGCAGTGGCTGAGGTCATTGCGTACACCCCACATCCGCTTTCGAAGCGCGTTCGCCACAAGCCTGTTGCAGCAAGACAGGGGTGGACAGAGCCTGTTTGTGGTGGCACTCTCGATGCCACTTGCGACACTGACCATTTCTGACCAGGTCAGTACGAGCGTAAGCCGGGCAAGAGACCCGGTGCGCGCCGTTCTCCTGCCCGGCGCACGCCGGACCAACCCCTATTTATTGAGTTAAGTCGGACACCCTTAGGGCGTCTGTGACTCGGCCGCGGACGGGACGGGAGTGGCGAACGGGCGAACGGGGACCGCGGACGTCCGCCGTGCCGCCATGGCCGAGGCGGCCAGGGCCAGGACGGCGAGGACCTCGCAGGCGGCCGCCGCGAGGGCGAGCTGGCCGGGGCCACGGCTGAGCATGAGCCCGCCGATGACGCCGGCGACGGCCTGGCCGGTGGAGAGGGCCGACGCGTTCAGCGAGAGCGCAATCGTCCCCTGCGGCCCAGCGGCCGTGAGCAGGCGCTGCTGCTGGGATGGGTTGAACAGCCAGCCGATCATGGACCACACGGCGACCAGCCCGCCGAGGGTGACCGCCGCGGCGGTGCCGGAGACGCCGATGCCCGCGAACACTGACAGACCGCTGTAGACGATGGCGAGCCCGACGATCGAGAGCAGCGCCACCCGCGTCGGAGAGGTGCGGTCGATGAGCACCCCGGCCGTGAGGTTGGACACCACCGCCAGGAGGCCGAAGACGAGGTAGATGGCGGTGATGGCGCCGCCGCCGACGCCGGCGCTCTGGTCGGCGAACCACGTCAGGTAGGTGTACAGCGTGAAGATGCCGCAGATGGCCAAGGAGGTGCCGAGCAGGGTGGTGGGCACCCCGGGCAGCGTGGCGACGGCGATGCGCTGGCGCAGCGAGGCGACGCCCGGCGAGGGCATCGTCCCCAGGGCGCGGGAGAGGCCCACGAAGGCGACGACGCCGAGGATCGCCACGAACACGAACGTCACCCGCCACTGCACCGCGTGACCGATCAGCGTGCCGAGCGGCACGCCGAGCGCGTTGGCGACGGTGATCCCGGCCGCCACCGCGGCGAGGGCGCGGCCCCGCTCGGACGGCGCGGCGAGCGTCGCGGCGACGCTCACGGCCACCGGGGTGTACATCGCGCCGCCTATCGCGGCGACCACCCGGGCGATGACCATCACCGTGAAGTTGGGCGCCGCGGCGGCGAGCACATTCGCCGCGATGAACACCCCGAGGCTCAACAACAGCAGCTGCCGGCGGCACATATTCCCGGTTACTACGGCGAGTATCGGAGCGGACACCGCGTAGACGCCGGAGAACACGGTGATGAGCAGTCCGGCGACTCCGAGTGAAACGCCGAGATCGCGTCCGACCTCGTTCAGGACGCCGCTGATCACGAAGGCGTCCGTACCTAGGGCGAAGGTGCCCAAGGACAGCAGAAGCACAGGGTGGCGGGCCTCACCCCCTGGCAGCACGGCCGCGATCGATCGAGCTCGCATGGGCGATCCCCCTCGTTAACGGACATTCACCTACAGCGTCGAGGCTATGGGGGCGCGTATCGGCCGGAGAACGGGATTCATGGAAACACAAGGGCACTGTGTCAAGTCCCTGCACGGCACTACGTGCATTTATCCGAGTGCGCTCCTGCTTTTCCGCCGGAGCGCCCCAAAGGGGCAATTCCGACTTAATAATTAAATTCCGTTCTAATCAAGGGAGTGGCATAATGCCAGCCAATCAGTTCGCGCTGGACGCGGAGACCGCCGAGTTCGCGCAGCGGTGGTTCGACCGGCTGAGCGCCCACGAGCCGGTCGAAAGGCTGCTTCCCCTGGTCGTCGACCGGGACCTGGAGATGGCCTTCCCCGAGCGCACGCTACGCAGCCACGACGACTTCCAGGACTGGTACCGCGTCGTCGGCGAGTCCTTCACCGATCAGGTGCACGTGGTCGAGCGGCTCGACGCCCGTGACGACGGCGACACTGTGCACGTCGACGTCACGGTCATCTGGACGGCCACCACGACCTCCGACGGGAGCCGCAACAGCTTCCGTGCCACCCAGGTCTGGGATCTGGCGAAGACGCCGGACGGCCTGGCCATCGTCAAGTACCACGTCGGCGCGCTGACCCCGCTGTCGCCGGCGGAGAAGTGAGGTAGTGACGTGACGAACACCTACGACTACATCGTGGTGGGCGCGGGCGCGTCCGGCTCGGTGATCGCCAACCGGCTCAGCGAGCTACAGGACGCGACGGTCCTGCTGCTGGAGGCCGGCTCGGACACCATCCCCGCCACCGTCGACATTCCATACCGCTGGGCCGAGCACCACTTCACCCCCATCGACTGGGCGTACTGGACGGCCGAGCAGGAGGCGCTCGACGGGCGCAAGGTCTACCTGGCCGCCGGCAAGGGCATCGGCGGCTCCGGCAACCTGTACCACATGATCCACCTGCGTGGTCACCAGATGGACTACGACAACTGGGCCTACCACGGCGCCACCGGCTGGTCGTGGAACGAGGTCCTGCCGTACTTCCAGAAGCTGGAGAACCAGGAGGACCGGACCAACCCGACCGCGGGCACGGGCGGCCCGGTCAACGTCATCAACGCGAGCAAGCACGGCCCCAACCCGCTGTCGCAGACGTTCCTCGACGCGGCCACCGAGCTCGGCCACCCGTCCACCGAGGACTTCAACGCCAACCTGACCGGCGCCGGGTGGCACCACCTGGACATCAAGGACGGCAAGCGGTTCAGTGTGCGGACGGCGTACCTGCTGCCGGCCCTCGGACGCCCCAACCTGACCCTCAGCGCCGACTCGCGCGCCACCAGGCTGATCTTCGAGGGCGACCGCGCGGTCGGCGTCGAGTTCGTGCGCGGCGGCGAGACCGTCCAGGCCCGCGCGAACTCCGAGGTCATCCTCTGCGCCAACGGCCTGGAAACGCCCAAGCTGCTCATGCTGTCCGGCATCGGGCAGGAGAACCACCTCAGGCAGTTCGGCATCGACGTCCGCGTGAACCTCCCGGGCGTCGGCGAGAACTACCACGACCACGTGCTGATCGTCGCGCCGGTCAACATGACCGACCGGGCCGCGCCCGACCCCGCGATGAACTTGTCCGAGGTCTGCCTGTTCGCCAACTCCGGCGGCTGGCCCCTGCCCGACCTGCAGATCGGCTTCGTGCACAGGGCGCAGTTCCAGCCCCAGCCGCACCCGCAGCTCGTCACCATGATCCCCGGCCTGGTGCGCCCGCTCGCGCGCGGCACGCTGCGGCTGGCCAGCGCCGACCCGCTCCAGGCGCCCCTCGCCGACCCCCGCTACCTGTCGCACCCCTCCGACCGCGAGCGCATGGTCGACGCCTTCGAGCTCGCGCGCGACCTGTTCCGCACGCGCGCGTTCGCCGAGTGGGGCGTCAAGGAGGTCACCCCTGGCGACACGGTGTCCACCCGCGAGGAGGTCACCGAGTTCGTCAAGCAGAACCTCGGCTCCTACTACCACTACGTCGGCGCCTGCAAGATGGGCACCGACGCGCTCTCGGTCGTCGACCCCCAGCTGCGCGTGTACGGCGTCGACGGGCTGCGCATCGCCGACGCCTCCGTCATGCCCGAGGTCACCACCGGCAACTGCCACACCGCCGTCGTCATGGTCGCCGAGCGGGCCGCCGACTTCGTCAAGCGGGACGCGGGAGCATGAGCGGCGACACGTACGACTTCATCGTCATCGGCGCGGGCTCGGCCGGCGCCGCCCTCGCCAACCGGCTGGTCACCGGCAGCGACGCGACGGTCCTGCTCGTCGAGGCCGGAGGCCGCGACAGCCGGCCGGAGATCCACGACGAGAAGGTTCCGTCCACCGTGTCCCTCTGGGGCCCGAGCGAGATCGACTGGGGCTACGTCACCGCCCCGCAGCCGGCGCTCCACGACCGTACGGTGCCCATCGCGCGCGGCAAGGTGTGGGGCGGCTCCAGCTCGATCAACGCCATGCTGTACGTGCGGGGCAGCCGCCTCGACTACGACAACTGGGCCGCGCTCGGCAACGAGGGCTGGTCGTACGAGGAACTGCTGCCGTACTTCAAGAGGCTCGAGGACTTCGAGGACGGCCCCTCCGAGTACCGGGGCGTCGGCGGACCGATCAACGTGCTGTACCACAACCGCCCCAGCCCGGTGTCCACCCGGCTCTTCGCCGCCGGCAGGGAGGTCGGCCTCAAGGACCAGGGGCCGCGGTTCGACTACAACGCCGCCGCCGACCAGGACGAGACGGTCTTCTACTACCAGACCAGCAAGACCCACGACCTCCAGCGGTCGAGCACCGCCACCGGCTACCTGTGGCCCATCCTCGACCACGAGCGGTTCACGCTGAGCAGCGACAGCCTCGTCACGAAGGTCCTGGTCAGCAACGGCCGCGCCGTCGGCGTCGAATACGTGACGGACGGGACGACGCGGCAGGCGTACGCCGACGGCGAGGTGATCCTGTGCGGCGGCGCGTTCAACTCGCCGCAGATCCTCATGCTCTCGGGCATCGGCCCGGCGGCGCACCTTCGCGAGCACGGCATCGACGTCGTCGCCGACCTCTCCGGAGTCGGGCAGAACCTCCAGGACCACATGGTCGCCGGGGTCTGCTACCTCAGCAAGGAAGAGCACCCGTTCGTCCCCACGCTGATCGCCGAGTCGGGCTTCTTCACCCACACGAGCGGTCAGCCGGCCGAGCAGCCGCCGGACCTGCAGATGGCCTTCGGCAGCATCAAGTTCGTCTCCCCCGCCTACGACCGCGAGGGGCCGGGCTTCACCTTCGCCCCGGTCATCATCCAGCCGCGCAGCACGGGCAGCGTCACGCTGAAATCGGGCGACCCGTCCGAGCTGCCGATCGTCCAGCCCCGGTACCTCACCGACCCGGCCGACGTCCAGTGCTTCGTCGAAGCCATCGAGCTGTCCCGGGCTCTCGCCGCCACCAGCGCCATCTCCGGGCTGGTCAAGGAGGAGATCGCCCCCGGGCCGGGCGTCACGGGACGAGCCGAGCTGGCCGAGTACGTCCGCCAGAACGCCGGGACGCTGTGGCACCCCACCGGCACCTGCCGGATGGGCTCGAGCGACGGCGCCGTGGTCGACGACAAGCTGCGCGTCTACGGCATCGAGGGTCTGCGCGTCGCGGACGCCTCGATCATGCCGCAGATCGTCGCGGGCAACACGAACGCGCCGTGCATCATGATCGGCGAGAAGGCCGCCGACCTCGTGCTCGGCAGGACGGAATCGGCATGAGCGAGCTCCTCTACCAGCGCTTCGCGCAGCTCTTCAACGCGCGAGAGCTCGACCGGCTCGACGAGGTGATGACCGAGGACTTCGTCGACCACCACCCCGGGCTCGTCGACGTCGAGGGGTTGTCCATCTACCAGACCAACCTGGGCGCGGTGATCGACGCCCTGCAGATGGTCGCCCACCCCGAGGAGATCGTCGCCACCGGCGACCGCGTCTTCACCCGGATCCGGCTCACCGGCCGCCACGTGGGCCCCTTCCTCGGCGTCGCCCCCACCGGCAACGCCCTGGAGTGGTACACCCACGAGCTCTGGCGCGTGGAGAACGGCCGCTTCGCCGAACGGTGGGCGGTCGACGACCTGCTCACCCTGCTCCGCCAGATCGATGTCCCTCTCCCCACCTGGGTGCAGGACAGCGCCCCCGTCTCCTGAGGGAAGACCGTGGAAACCAGAGAAGTGATCACCCGTTACTACGAGCTCGCCAACGCCGGCGACTGGGACACCTGGTGCGACCTGTTCGCGCCCGACCAGATCATGGACGAGCAGCTCGCCGGGCACGTCGAGGGCCGCGAGACCCTGCGCGGCATGATGAAGGGCTTCCCCGAGACGTACGCGTCCTTCGCCAACAGGCCCGTCCACATCGTGGTCGAGGGCGAGCAGGCCGCCGTCGTGTCGCACATCTCGGCCGTGACGTCCAGCGGCGCGTCCATCGAGGCCGGGGTCTGTAACTATTTCGTGGTTACGGACGGTCTTATCACCTACATGTCGAACTTCCACGACAGCGTGCCGTTCGCGCCCATCCTCGGCAAGTGAGGCGGTGACCATGCCCGACACGCTGCGCTGGTCGCACGTGGGACTGAACTGCCGCGACCAGAAGGCCACGGAGGAGTTCTACACCCGCTACTTCGGGTTCCGGCGGGCCAGGGTCGCGGACGCGGAGGGCACGCGCATCATCTTCCTCCGCCGCGGGGAGGCCCTGCTCGAACTGTTCCCCTCCACGGCCGAACCCGCCCCCGAGGCGGAGAACGACGGCCCGGCGACCCCCGGCATCGCCCGCCACCTGGCCTTCCAGGTGGACGACGTGGACGCCTTCCTCGCCCTCGCCGGCGACGACGCCCACATCACCCTGGGCCCGCTGAAGTTCGACGAGTACATCCCCGGCTGGAAAACCGTCTGGGTACGCGACCCCGACGGCGTCATCATCGAAGTAAGCCAGGGCTACGTAGACCAAACCCCAGAAGAACTCGAACAGTACGCCTGACCTGGGCGCGGGGCACCCTTCATCAACCGTGGAGGGTGCGCCTCGGGTGTGCCCTACTGACGACACCACCCCGGATCAACACGCGAGTGGGGGAGGCCAAGCGGCCTCCCCCACTCTTCATGCGTTCACACGGAACCGGTGAACCGAGCCGAACCGTGCGGGCTTACGACCGACGGAGCCGAGATCGTGCTAACCGCGGCCACGGACGACACCGTGGGCTTGGCGGGCGGCTGGTTGATCATCCACACCCAGGCCACCAGGAGGGCGAGCGCGAGCTTCGCCACAGCGCCACCGGATTTCATGAGTTCCTTTCACATATGGTTTCCGCGAGAACCGCTCGCGTTAGATGTAGCTGTTCGACAGCGATCTTATGGGATGCCGTCAGCGCTATCCGAATTATGCGAAAGGACCGATTTATCGCTATACAACGTTCCAAATGGCGAACGATGCGCCATATCAGTACATAACGCTACTTAAGCTGGATCCACGACACCCGATCTCTGGACGACGACCATGATGGCAGAAGCGCTCCGAACCGGCGGTCGGCTCACGACCCCGCGACACCGTCCCGCCGGGCGAGCCGCCGCCGGAGCGCGTCCGCCTCGGGCACGCCCAGGTGCTCGTACAGGTCAAGCGCCCGCCTCCAGTATGCACTCCCCCTCGCCGCTTCACCGGTACGGGCGAGCGTGGCGCCCATCTCATCGAGCGCACGAGCCTCCCGGTACACGTCACCAATGCCTCTGGCCCGATGCAGCGCCTTCTCAAAATAGTCAAGGGCGGAATCACTGCGATTCGCGCGATGGTGGACGGTCCCGATATTCCGGAGCGCCTCGCTCTCCTCACCGCGACTCGATATCTCGATCGCGATGTGCAGCGCGCTCTGGTAGTGAATGAGCGCCTCGCCGTCTTTCCCCATGCAAACAAGACAGTTGCCGATATTGTTCAGTACCTCCGCCTCGCTCTGCGGATCGCCGATCTCCCTATAGGCCTCCAACGCTTTCCGATAGTGGTCGAGCGCGTCCACGTATCGATCCAGGTGCCGATACACCTCAGCGACGTTGTTCAGCCAGGATGCCTCGTTCTGCGGACCCATCACCGGATCGACGGACATGGCTTCCTCGTAAAGACGGAGCGCGGAGCGATACTCACCGCGCCGCGTTTCCAACTTGGCGATGTTGTTGAGGGCCATCCGCTGCCGCCCCCGGTCGCCGGCCTCCCGGCACAGTTCCAGCGCCGTCTCCAGATCGCGCGCGGCCTTGGGATAATCCCCTCGGTTGTAGTGGACCTTCGCCATGTAGTTGAGGGTGTCCACCTCGCCGTAACGGTCGCCGCCTTCCCTCCGAAGGTCCAGTGCCTGCTCGTGATAGCCGAAGGCGACGTCGAACTCCCAACGGTACCCGTGCACCAAACCCTTCTGGTCCAGAAGATCGGCGACCGCCCTCTTGTCACCGGCGGCGCGCTGGATCTCGAGCGCCTCATCTGCCGAGCGGAGCGCCTTGTCGTAGTGACCGGAACACCGTTGCAACACGCTCAGGTCCGCCAGAGCGTACGCCAGCGCCCGTCGATCCCCGATGTCCCGCCACATCATCACGGCACGTTCGTGCAGTCGCGCTCCCTCTGCCCATGGCCCCCACAACTCCAGATAGCGGCCGAGCACGCGCGCCAGGAGTGCCGCGTGTCTCCTCGACCCGTGAGCGTCGGCGTAGTGAGCGGCGAGGAGAAGGTTCTGCAGCTCCACGGCGAGCCAGTCCCGCGCCTCGGGGGCAGTACGGACGGCCGGCTCGACGCTCACCGCGGAGGGCACCTCGATCGGGCCGCGAAGGCGGTACGGATAGAGCAGGCGGTCCGCCGCGTCGGCCGTGAACAGGTAATAGTCGAGGACCCGCTCGATCGTGGCGTCTCTTTCGTCCTCCGGCTCCTCCTCGGCCAGGAGGCGGGCGTATTCGCGGATCAGGTCGTGGAACCGGTACCGGCCTCGGCGCGGCTCGGCGATGAGGTGGTGGTCCATGAGCTCCTCGAGGAACCTCTCCGCACCGGCGGCCTCGTACCCCAGCAGCGCCGCCACCGACCGGGCGGTGAGCTCCACCCCGGGGTGCAGGCCGAGCCATCGAAAGGCCCGCTGCTGGTCCGGGGCGAGATCCAGGAACGACAGCTCGAAGGCGGCGGTGATCTCTCGGTCCCCGGCCCGGATCTCCCCCAGCAGCCGGCCGGCCTTCTCCAACCGGTCCGCGAGGTCCGCCACGGTCCACGCGGCCCGGTGGTCCAGGCGGCTCGCCACCATCTGAATGGCGAGCGGCAGATACCCGCATAATCGGACGACGGTCGCGACGTCGTCCTCTTCCTCCGGGGTCACACGGCGCCGCCGGAGGACCCTGCCGAACAGCGTGACGGCCTCCTCGGGGGACAGCACGTCCAGCGACAGCGGCTGGGCATTGTCCAGCCCGACCAGCCGACGCCTGCTCGTGACCAGCACGAGGCAGCCAGGCACTCCGGGGAGCAGGTGCCTGACCTGTTCGTGACCGGCGGCGTCGTCCAGAACGATGAGAACCTTGCGGTGAGCGAGATAGGTGCGCCACATCGTCGCCCGCTCGTCAAGCCCCTCCGGGATGGGGGCAAGCCCGTCCCGGAGGGAAGTAACGCCCAGATCGCGCAGGAGCCGACCGAGGGCGGTCACCGGGTCCATCCGCTCGGCCCGGGCGTCGTGGCTGTGGAGGTCGAGGTAGAGCAGCCCGTCCGGATACTCCTCGGCGAGCCGGTGAGCCAGGTGCACGGCCAGCGCGGTCTTGCCGACACCCGGCATGCCGTCGATCGTGATCACGGTGACCGCGTCCTTCCGCGCCTGCCGCCTGAGTATCTGATCGAGCTCGGCCGTCCGTCCCGTGAAGGCGGCGGTGTCGTGAACAAGATTGTTTCGCCCCCTGTGGACGCGAGGCTCGGGCTCGGGCAGCAGCGCCGGATCGCCCCGGAGGATGCGCTCATGCACCTCCCGGAGCGCTGGGGAGGGTTGGATGCCGACGCCGCGTGCCAGGCGCTGGTGAGCCTGGCGGTAGGCGGCGAGAGCGTCCGTCGGGCGGCCGCTTCGGTAGAGCGCCAGCATTCGCAGCTCGACCAGCTTCTCGTTGAACGGGAATCGTTTGATCAATTCGTCCAGTTCGGTCAGAAGGTCGGCGCCGACGTCCTGCCGGATCTCGAGGTTGATACGGTCCACGGTGCTGAGCAGCAGTTCCTCCTCCAGGTTCCGGCGGGTTCCGATCGCCCAAGCGCCTGACAGTCCCGCCAGGGGTTCTCCGCGCCGGAGCCGGGCCATCTCCCGGTACACGCCGATGGCGCCCACGGTCTCCCTAGCCTCCGTCAGCGCGCGAGCCTGCGACCGGAGCGTGCGGAACCGGTGATAGTCGACGTTTTCAGGATCGGTATCGAGCACGTAGGCCCCGGAGATATTGCGCAGACTCACACCTTCACCGGCACCGCTCAACGGTCCCCTCCTCAGCCGGGTTACGGCGCTGTACAGAAGGTCGCGGGCTTTGTCCGGCGGGGTGCCCTCCCAGAGGTTGCGGACGAGCGACTTCACCGTGACCGGCTTTCGCAGGTTCATGAGAAGGATGGCCAAAATGTGGCGTTCTCGGGCCCAGCCCAGGTCTAACCGTTGTCCTTGGGACCAAAACTCGACTGGACCGAGAATACGGAATTCCATTCGAGCCCCTTTCCGCGGGACCTGCCTTACGGCTCTGGCCTGACATTTTTTCACCGAACACGAGTCAGATCCAGTGGTCATCCCCGGCGCACGGCCCGGCCCGGCCCATTCCCTCCAAGGCCGGAAAGCCGACGGCAAGAGCACCGCAAGGGTTTCCGCAAGGTGCGGAGACGACGCTCGAAGCAGGCGATGCAGGGATCGCCGCAGCCGAAGGCTGGACCAAGGGGGCACGTCGAACAAATGAATGAACACGAATGGCACCGGGTCCCGATCGGGCTTGACGCCCGCCGATGGGTGACGCGCGAGGGCTGCAAGTCGGTTCTCGTGGTGGTCCACACCGTCACCTCGGGACAGCGACTCCTCGACGCGATTCGTCTCGTCGAGTCGGACCTGAGAATTCAGGTCGTCTTCACCACGGCCCCGGATGTTTTCGGGAACGGGGTCCGACGGTTCATCGACCGCCTGGGAGTCATATCGCTTCCCTGGCTCCAGGCGACGCGGCAACAGCGGTTCGACCTCGCCATCGCGGCGAGCCTGGGCTCGCTGCACGAGGTGCACGCGCCGCTGATCGTCATGCCACACGGCGCCGGCTTCAACAAGCTCGTGCCCGCTCCCCGCGACGCCGCCCGCAACACGAGCGCGCGCCCGGCGTACGGGCTGGACGCCCAGCGGCTGCTGCACGACGGCGCCGTGGTGCCGACGGCCATCGTCCTGCCGCACGAGTCCGAGCTGGAGCGACTGGGCCGGTCCTGCCCCGAGGCGCTTCCCGTGGGCGTCGTCGTGGGGGACTCGTCGTACGACACGTTGGTCGCGAGCCTGCCGCACCGCGACGACTACCGCAGAGCGCTGTCTGTGGGAGAGAACCAGAAGCTGGTCGTGGTGACCTCGACCTGGGGCACGCAGTCGCTGTTCAACCGGCGTTTCGACGTGATCGCGCGGCTGGTCGCCGAGCTGCCCCGGCAGGAGTTCCGCGTCGTGGCGCTGCTCCACCCGAACACCTGGTTCGGGCACGGCGTCTGGCAGATCCGCACCTGGCTCGCCGACTGCCTGCGGCAGGGCCTGATGGTCGTGCCGCCCGGGGCGGACTGGCGCGGGGTCCTCGCCGCGGCCGACTGGGTCGTCGGCGACCACGGGTCGGCCACTCTGTACGGCGCGGCGACCGGGGCGCCGGTCATGCTCGCCCAGTACCCGCACACCGCCGTCGACCCGGCGTCCGGTTTCACCCACCTCGCGGCCATCGCTCCCCGCGTCTCCCCGCGCCGGTCGCTGCGCGAGCAACTGATCGAGGCCGCGACGGAGGTGGGGCCGGGCCACTACTCCCGGGTCACCGAACGCATCACCTCCGCGCCCGGCAAGTTCAACGAGAACATGCACAGCCTCATCTACCGCCTGCTGAAGCTGCGCCGGCCGTCGATCGTCCCGGCAGCCAGGCCCGCCGCCCTTCCCTACCTCGTCAAATGACGCGCACGTCGGCAATGGAGAGATCCCGCATGTTAGAGAAACTGGTCGAGATCCGGCTGTTCCGGCTGGAGCGCGCGCTGCGGCTCACCCGGCCCCCGTCGTCCGCCGGGACGACCGGCGGCCTGCCGGGCGCGCCGGCGGTGCTCGTCATCCCCCGCGGCGGCTCGCTGCGGACGCCGTACCTCATGCTCGTCACCCGGGGGCCGCGCCGCTGCGAGCCGTCTCCCGGGGAACGCGTCTTCGGCGACACGCACATCGTCGCGGACCTCGGCGGCCCCGCGGCCGGAGACGCGCACGAGGTCGCCGACGTACTGGTGGGCGCGAGCCCGGCCGAGGTCGCCGCGCCGCCCTGCGGTCCCGGCGTGCTCGACGGGCATCCGGGCTGCGCGGTGGTGGTCGCCAGGTGCAGGAACGGATGCCTGGCCGCCCTGCGCGACGGCCCGCTCGTGTCGATCACCGGTGCGGCGGGCTTCCAGGCCACCGCCGGGCCGTGGCCCGCCGTGTACGGCTCGTTCCTGTACGGCTGGTGGGCCGCGCGGATGCCGCTGGAAAGCCTCGCCACCGCCACAGTGATCGCCGGCCGCTACACCGGCAGGACCGAGGAGCGGCTCGCGTCGTCCTTCGAGGTGGCGGGGCGGGGACGGATCCGGCTGGTGCGCCGCGTGCCGTCGGGCGCGGAGTCGGGCGCGGAGTCGGGCGCGGAGTCGGGCGCGGAGTCGGGCGCGGAGTCGGGCGCGGAAGGGATGTCCGCGTGAGCCGGAGGATCGTCGTGGCCGGGGCCGTCAGCTTCTACACGCAGGTGGGGATACAGGAGTTCCCGGTGCGGTACGCCCCCACGTGGGCGCCGCGCTGGCTCGCGACCGGGGTGTCCGGGGCGGCGGGCCACATCGCGCGGGTCCTGAGGGCGCTGGGCGACGACGTCCGCCTGTGCAGCGTGGTCGGCCGGGACGCGGCGGGCGCCGCGATCACCGCCGAACTCGGCCGCGAGCGCCTTCTCGGCCCGGGGATCGTCGAGGGAAGCACGTCGTCGTCGGGCGTGACGCTCGTGACGCCCGACGGCCGCCGCATGGGCTTCCCCCATCTGGCGCCGGTCAACGGCGTCACCTACCCATGGGACCTCTTCGCGTCACAGGCCCAGGAGGCGGACCTGCTGGTCATGACGAACGCGAAGTTCGTCCGCGATCTGGTCCGGCCGGCGGCGCGGCTCGGCGTCCCCATCGCCGTGGACGTCCATCTGATCACCGATCTCGGCGACGCCTACAACCTCCCGTGGCTGGAGAGCGCGGAGATCATCTTCTGCAGCCACGAATGCCTGCCGGTCTCGCCCTCGCTGTGGGTCGAGAGGCTCTTCGACCGGTACCCCCGCTGCCGGGTGGCGGGCGTCGGGCTCGGCGGACAGGGCGCGCTGGCCGCCACCCGGGAGGGCACCCTGATCCGGGTGGAGGCCGTCACCCCGAGGGAGGTCGTCAACACCTTGGGGGCGGGCGACGCGCTGTTCGGCACGTTCCTTCATGTCTGGGCCGCCACGGAGGATCCGATCCGCGCGTTACAGGCAGCAGTCGTGCACGCGGGCTGGAAGATCGGGCACCGCGCGCCGGTATCCGCGTCCCTGACCTGCGAGGAGCTTTCGGCCCTGAAGAACGCGTCCATGCCGCCCACGGTCATCGGGCGGTGGGGCACGTGACCGTCAGGCGCCGGCGAGGCCCTCCAGCAGGCCGGTCAGCTGGGTGACGTCGGCGCCGCGGCGCAGGAGCAGGTCGCGTGCGCGCTCGTAGTGGGCGCGCGCGTCGCGGGGGCGTCCCTGGCGGACGGCGAGGTCGCCGAGTGCCTGGTGGGCCTGGGCCTCGCCGGTGTCCGAGCCGATCCGCCGCATGTCACCCAGCGCCTCCTCCAGGAGGCCGGACGCGCCGGCGGGCTCGCCGAGGCGGGCCCTGCCGAGCAGGATGAGGACCCGGGCCCGGTTGTACTCGTCGGGTTCGGACGCGAGGAGCCGTCGTGCCTCCGTGAGACGTGCGACGGCCTCCTCCTGGCGGCCCTGGCCGATCAGCGCGTCGCCGAGGTCGCATAACGCCAGGGCGATCTTGCGCGGTACTCCCTCCGCCCGGTAGCCCTCCAGGGCCTCCTCGAACAGGGCGACGGCCTGGCCGGTACGCCCCCGGTCGCGTTCCACGAACCCCAGCCGGCGCAGGGCGCCCGACACCCGCTGGGCGTTCCCGTCACGGCGCCAGATCTCCAGCGCCCGGCCGAAGTGGTCGGCGGCCTCGTCCAGCCGGCCCAGTGTGCGCAGGGCCATTCCGGCCCGGTTCAGCATCTTGGCCTCGGCGTGGGAGTCGGACGCGGCGCGTGCCGCCGCCAGGCCCAGCAGGTCCACCTCCAGGCGCTCGGCGTGGTGTCCCCGGTGGAGGAACAACGGCCACATTCCGTCCACGAGCTGCCACGCGAGAGGGAACAGGCCACGCTCAAAGGCCGTGCGCGCGGCGGCCCGCAGGTTGTGGAACTCCCGCTCCAGCCAGTCGAGCGCCTCGGCGGCGTCGGCGAACGTGAGAGGCTCTGCGTGGTCGAAGATCACCGCGTCGCGACGGACGCGACGGTACGGCATCGCCGTCCGGTTCGCCGCGGCGGCGCCGTCCAGGAACCAGTCGAGTGCCCTGCGCACGGCCTCGTCGCGCGCGGCGGGCGGGTCCTCCCGCTCGGCCAGCTCCCCCGCGTGCAGCCGGGTCAGGTCGTGGAAGCGGTAGCCTCCGCCCGGCACGTCCTCCAGCAGGTTGGCGTCCAGCAGCACCTCCAGCAGCAGCCGGACCTCGGCGAACGGGAGCCCTGCCATGGCGGCGGCGGCCCTGCCGTCGAACGTCACCGCCGGGAACAGGCCGAGCAGCCTGTAAAGGCGCGCGGCCTCGGGCAGGGCGAGCCCTTGGTAGGAGATCGTGAGCGCGGCGCGGATCGTCATGTCGTCCTCCACCGACAACGCGGTGAGGCGCTGCCGCTCGTTGGCCAGCGCCTCGACCATCCCCGCCAGGGGCCAGTGCGGCCGGGCGGCCAGCCGGGCGGCGGCCACGCACAGGGCGAGCGGCAGCCGCGCGCACAACTCCGCCAGCTCACGGGCGGCCCGCGGGTCCTCCCGCACCCGGTCCTCGCCCACGGTTCTCTCCAGCAGTTCCAGCGACGCGTCCGTCGCCAGCCGGTCGAGGTGCACCGCCCGCGCACCACGTGCCAGGAGCCCGGCCAGCCGCCACCGGCTCGTCACGACCGCGACGCTGTTCACCGAGGCCGGCAACAGCGGGCCGACCTGGGCCGCCGACAAGGCGTCGTCCAGCACGACGACGAGGCGGCGTTCGGCCACCAGCGACTGGTAGAGCGCGGAACGTTCCGCCAGCCCGGCGGGAATGCGCTCGGGCGCGATCCCGAAGGCGCGGATGAACCGTCCGAGCACCTCGGTGGGCTGCACCGGGGCGTCGGCAGTGGCGTGTCCCTGCAGGTCGGCGAAGAGCTGGCCGTCCGGAAAGCCGCCCCGCCGCCTCTGGGACCAGTGCAGCGCCACCGCCGTCTTGCCGATCCCCGGAGGCCCGCTGACCACCACCACCATGGGGACGCCCGCCTCGCTCTGGCGCGCGCGCATCGCGTCCAGCCGGGCGAGCACCGCGGCCCGGCCGACCAGCGCACCGGCCGGGGGCAGTTGCCCCGGCTTCGGCAACGGGACGGACGCGTGGTGCAGATGAATTCCGCCGTGGACGTCTCGCGCCTGAACGACGGGCCCGTGGACGGTCCCGCTCAGTTCATTGACGTGGCCCTCGGCTTTCTCCTTCTTCCCGCTACCCGGCATTCACCGTCCCGCGCTAGTCATGAGCGCGCCCGCACACTCAGGAGACCATTGCCGAATGGATCGAATAAGCGACCGACAGGGCCTCTACATGCTTGCCTCTGCTGGAAGCCCTCGTCAAGGCCCCTGCCATACCGGCACATTCCATCCCACGGACTTATGGGAATCAACGCGGCGACTCCGGCGAATGCCGGCCGATGTTCCGACCGGACGGGCCGAACACGGATATCGGATGGCGGCACAACTCCCTATGGATGCGACGAGTGTTGTCCATGTTCACGCGCTATCAATATGCGCACCCTGAGGCGGAATTCGGCGGTAGTGGCGAGATCCCTAGATGTCATGGTTCATCACGCCAAACCTCTAGGGTGATCACGGGCACGAAGATGTGTCCACGTCCAACGAGGAGAAACGCATGTACATCCGCGCCATCGGAGCCGCGGTCCTGGGCGGAGTTCTCACGACCGCCATCTGGATGACGTAGGGGGGTCCCATGATCCCGGGCATCCCTACGTAGGCTTTCTGATTCGATTAGCGAATCGTAGTTAGGTCGTGGCATACTGTTACCGACACGCCCGGCGCCCAGGCGACGTCGGGCACCCTCCCCGGTCGGGCTGTGCACGCCTGGCCGGTCGGCGTCCGGAGGGACGTGCTCAACGGGCCGGCGGCTCCATTTGTCGGCACCAGGGCACGAAGACGATTGGTGAATACCGGGCAGCTCGTTGTGCCTTGATTCTGTGTAACGCACAGGATCGCTAAGCCAATCAGAGACGCTTCGTTGGCCAGGGCTCGCCCACGCGGGCCCCGGACGGCGCTCGGCCGGCCGGGACAACCCTCTTCGGACTCATTCTTTAGACTCTGCCGGGTGACCGTCGCGCGTTCGCTTCTGTTGTTCCTGGTGGCCGCCGTTGCCGAGATCGGTGGGGCATGGCTGGTCTGGCAGGGGGTGCGTGAGCATCGCGGGCTGTTGTGGGCAGGGGCCGGGTTCGTCGCACTCGGGCTGTACGGGCTGGTGGCCACCTTTCAGCCGGATGCCCACTTCGGGCGCATCCTCGCCGCCTACGGCGGGGTCTTCGTCGCGGGGTCGCTCATCTGGGGCGTGGTCGTGGACGGGTTCCGGCCCGACCGCTGGGACGTCATCGGAGCGGCCGTCTGCGTGCTCGGCGTCCTCGTCATCATGTACGCGCCGCGCGGCTGAGACGCGGACCGGCGCGGAACGACGCGACCGGAACCGCCGCTCGACGCGGGCCCGCACCGCCGTGGCCGCGCCGGGGGCGTCAGTGGGCGAGGGACGCGATGGCGGCGGCCTCCTCGGGGGTCATCGTCCACACCCTGCCCGCGTTGACGGCGACCTGCTCCGGCCGGGTGGCGCCCGCGATGACCGAGGCCACGGACGGCTGGGCCAGCAGCCAGCCGATCGCCAGCTCGACGACCGTGTGCCCGCGCTCGGCGGCGAACGCCTCCAAGGCCTCGACCTTGGTGAAGTTCTCGCCGGTTGCGAGGCGGGCCGCACGGTCGGCGTTGCCCGCGAGGCGGCTGCCGGCCGGGAGTTCCTCGCCGCGGCGGTACTTGCCGGTCAGCATCCCCGAGGCCAGCGGGAAGTAGGGGACGATCCCGACGCCGGCCGCCGTGGCCGCCGGCACGATGGACTCCTCGACGTCGCGGGACAGCAGGCTCCAGTCGATCTGCGTACCGGTGAACCGCGCCCATCCCTTGCCGGTGGCCACGTCCTGCGCCCGCTCGATCTGCCCGGCCGAGAAGTTAGAGGACGCGACGTGCAGGACCTTGCCCGCGCGCACCAGCTCGTCCAGCGTCTCCAGCACCTCCTCGATCGGCGCGTCCGGGTCGGGGAAGTGCTGATAGTAGAGGTCGATGCGGTCGGTGCCGAGGCGGCGCAGGCTGCCCTCCGCCGACCTGCGGATGTGGTCCGCGAGCGCCCCCGGCCGGTACGCGCCCTCCCGGGGGACGAACTTGGTGGCGATCACCACGTCGTCACGGCGGGAGCCGAGCGCGGCGCCGAGGTACTCCTCCGACCTGCCGCCGCCGTACATCTCGGCGGTGTCGAAGTGGGTGATGCCGGCGTCCAGGGCCGCGTGCACGACCGCGGCGGCGGCGTCCGCGTCGATGATCGACCCGAAGTTGTTGCACCCGATGCCGACCACCGACAGTTCGGGCCCGCCGTCACCGAGAACACGCTTGTCCATTGAAACCCGCCCTCTCAATCAACTACGCATCATGACATTTCAAACATGGCGCCCACGCTGGTGGGTCCCAGGGCGGAACGCCGAGGGAGATCCATCAGGTGACCAGGAGTTCCAGGCGTGCGGCCACCTCCCGGTACCGGGACACGGGGACCAGATACACCCCGTCGAAGACCCCCGAGTCACGGGAACGCATGATCGGTCATTCCCCAGCCTAGGCAAGCCTCCCCGTCGCGTCCCGCCGGACGTCCGGCGTCAGGCGAGGAGCCGCGCGGTGATGGCGGGCCCGTGCTCGCGGACCCACGACTCGGCCCTCGGCAGCCGGTCCCTCGCGCCCTCGTCCCAGAACCGCCGGAAGACCGGGTCGACCTCGGCCGCGGCCCGCATGTTCACGTGGAACCGGCCGATCATACGAGCCGCCGCCGGGACCAGGACCTCCCGCTGCCGCCCGGTCATGCCATAGGCGCCGGCGAACAGGGCGACGCGGCGGGGGACGTCGAGATCGGCGTACGCGGGCGATCTGTCCCGCGGGTCGAGCAGCGGCGCCCAGTAGTACAGGGCGTTGGCGAGGTCGTCGACCCTGCTCGTCGGCTTGGCGAGGTCGAAGTCGATCAGCGCCGCGGGCAGTCCGTCGCGGAAGACGACGTTGCCGGGGCAGTAGTCGCGGTGCCCGACCACCTGGGGTTCGCCGTCGGAGGTGGCGTCGGTGTTGCGCCTCCCGGGCAGTCCTCCCCAGACCGCGTCCTCGGGTGGCGTCCAGCCCTGCGCGGCGTCGTGGAGCCGGCGGACGAGCCGCGCGAGCTCGACCAGGACCTCCTCGCGCGCGGTGTCCGCCGGGAGGGGCTCGCCGGGGACGTCCCCGGGCACGAACGAGAGCACCTCGCGCCCCTGGTCGTCGTAGCCGAGCGGCGTGGGGGCGTCCGTGAAGCCCGCCGCGCGCAGGTGCGCCAGGTACGCCTGGACGGTGGCCGTGAAGGGCCGGACCGGGCGGCGGACGGTGCCCGCCACGCGCACGATGCCCTGGGTGACGCCATCCCCGGCCAGCGCCTCCTCGCCGTCCGTGCCCGTGTCGTCGTACGTGCCTGCCATGGATCCCTCCCGCGTCGGAGAACCCGTCCACGGTAGTCACCGCGCGAGGGACACGGCGTGGGATCCGGAGCGGGGAGTGATCGTCTGGGTCATAATCTGCCGGTGGGCTGGTACTCCAGGCGGTTGTTCCTCCAGGCTGGTGGGGTTGCGGCTGTGGGGGCGCTGCTGTCGGGGCGGTCCTCGGCCGGGGCACGGGCCGTGGGGGCCGCTCCCGAGGGCGCGTTCGAGGTGTTGCGGCGGCGGTGGCGGGACGTCAGTGCGGGGGCGGGGTTCGACGCGGCTCGGGAGCCGTATCGGAACAGGCTCGCGGAGTTCGGGGCCAAGGCGGTGGCGTACCGGGACGCCATGGAGCCGGCGGCCGGGTCCCTCTGGCGTGACCAGCCGTTCCCGTCGTTCGTCGCCACGCCGGGGCGGTTGCGGGCCATGGCGCGGGCGTACGTCCTGCCGGGGACCGGGGTGACCGGGGACGCGGGGCTGGCCGCGGCGGTGGCGGCCGGCGTCGACCACTACCGGCGGCTGGTGTACGCGGCCGGCGCGGAGCCGTACGGGAACTGGTGGCACTGGCGGATAGGCGTCCCCGGCAAGCTGCTCGACGCGACCCTACTGATCGGCCCGCACCTGGGGGACGCGCGGCGCGGGGCGCTACGGGACGCGGTCGACCACTTCGTCCCGGAAAGCGTGCTGGACCACTACAGCGACAAGAGCACCGGAGCCAACCGCGTGGATCTGTGCGTGGTGACGCTGCTGCGCGCCATGCTCACCTCCGACCCCGGCAGGGCCGCGCGGGCCGTCGCCGCGCTCTCCCCCGTCTTCCCGTACGTCACCGAGGGCGACGGGTTCTACCGGGACGGCTCGTTCATCCAGCACACGACCGTCCCCTACCAGGGCGCGTACGGCGTGTCGCTGCTGTCGGGCGTCGCGACGCTGCTCGCGGTGCTGCGCGGCACGCCCTGGGAGGTCGCCGACCCGAACCGGCAGGTCGTCTTCGACGCCGTCGAGCGGTCGTTCGCCCCGTTCGTCCACGACGGCTTCTGCATGGACCTCGTGCGCGGCCGGGGAGTCGCCCGGACCCCGTACGGCGACCACGAGCGCGGACGCGAGATCGCCGCCGCGGTGCTGCTGCTCGGGGAGTCGGCCTCCGGCGAGGAGCGGGCCCGCTGGCGGGGCATGGTCAAGGGGTGGGCGCTGCGGGACACCGAGCGGCCCATGCTGACGGCCGCCGAGTCCTCCGACCTGGCGTTCCACGCCCGTCTGGCCGCGATCCTGGACGACGACGCCGTCCCCGCGTCCGCCGAACCGCCGGGGCACCGGCTGATGACGATGAGCGCCCGCGCCGTCCACCGCCGGCCGGGCTGGTGTGCGGCGCTGAGCATGGCGTCACACCGGGTCGGCCACTACGAGCACGGCAACGGCGAGAACCTGCGCGGCTGGCACACCGGCTCGGGGATGCTCTACTGGTGGACCGGGGGGCACGGCGCCCAGTACTCCGACTCCTTCTGGACCACCGTCGACCCGTACCGCCTGCCCGGCACGACCGTCTCCACCCTGCGGTTGCCCGACGGCGCCGGGGAGGGGTGGGGGGACACGTGCCCGCCCGGCCGCTGGGTCGGCGGCGCGACCGACGGCGTGTACGCGGCCGTCGGCCAGCACCTGAACGGCCTCGAAAGCACGATGGAGGCCTACAAGTCGTGGTTCTTCCTGGACGACGCGGTGGTCTGCCTGGGCGCGGGGATCACCGGCGCGGACGGCGTGCCCGTCGAGACGATCGTGGACAACCGCCGGACCGACGCGCTGCTCACCGTGGACGAGCGCGAGGGCTGGGCGCATCTGGATGGGCATGGCGGATATGTCCTGCTCGCGTGTCCCCGCCTGCGCGCCCTCCGCGAGGAGCGCGCCGGCCCGGGGCGCGTCACCCGGAGCTACGCCACCCTCTGGCTGGACCACGGCACCGACCCGGTGTCCGCGAGTTACGCGTACGTCCTGCTACCGGGCGCCGGGCGCGCCGGGACCCGGGCCCGCGCGACCGCCGCCGGGTGGGTGCGCGTGCTGGACAACACCGCCCGGCGGCAGGGCGTCCACGTCCCCTCCCTCGGGATCACGGCCGTCAACTTCTGGCACGCCGGCACCTCCACCGGCACCTCTGGCCGGACCAACGGGGACGGCGACCTCTCAGACGGGAACGACGGCCCCTCCGCCCGGAACAACGGCGCCTCTGGTGGGGACGCCGGCGCCTGGGGTGAGAACGACGACCCGTCCGGCCGGGACGGCGGCGGCGCAGGGGCGCTGACCGCGTCGGCCCCGTGCGCGGTGCTCGTCCGGGAGCAGGGCGACGGAACCGCGACGCTCACCGTGTCCGACCCCCGCCGCACCCTCGACGAGCTGACCGTCACCTGGCACCGTCCCGTGGCAGCGGTCCTCCTGCGCGATCCCCACCTGACCGCCGCCACGACCGGCGCCGAACTCACCCTCACCTTCGAACGCCTGGCGGACCAGTCCGGCGCCGCCAAAACGATCAGCGTGCGCACGGTCCGACCCAAGGGCTCAAACGGCCCAGAAGCGGAGAGTGCTCATTCACCGGCGGTGCTACCAGGCACCGAGTCTGCCTGATCAGACCGACCCGGTAGCTCCCATTAGAAGCCGGGGAAGACCGCGCGCAGGTCGTCCAGGGTGAGAGCGTCCCCGGTCAGCCGCACCCCGTCCGGGGTGTGCTCGGGGGCGTGGCGGCCGGAGACCAGGCGCAGCCACCACTCGGCGGGAGCGGCGAGGACGGCGTCCGGCGCGCCGGGAACGTCCGCGATGCGCACCGCGTCGCGGATCTCCAGGCCGAAGGACCGCTCCGGCGCGGTCGTGCGCACCTCGACGGCCGCCTCGCGCCCGCCGAGCCGGTCGGCCTTGCCGGCGAAACCGATCAAGCTCGCGATGCCGTCGGCCATCAGCTCGGTGGCCTCCGGGCTCAGCGTCGCGGCCGGGTCGAACGCGACCTTGACGTCCCAGGTGTGATACGCGAACTCGCTGAGCCGCATCCCGGCGAACCCGGCCACGTCCGGCGCGGGGACCGGGAACCACAGCTCGACGCGCAGGTCCCGCCGCGCCGCCTCGTCCAGCCCTTCGAACCGGCTCACCAGCGCCTCGTTGACGCCGACGACCTCCGCGGCACGCTCGGCGCGCGACATCCCATCCCATCGCGCCCACACGCCGCGGATGAAGTCCATCTGCGGCGTACCCTCGCCGCTCAGGGCCCGGTCGAGGGCGGCGAGGCTGATCTCCGCGCCGCTGCCCAGGTGGCTCAGCACCTGCGAGACGTCCCACTCCGAGGCGCCCGAGACGCGGGCGAGGTCCTCTTCGGTGAAGCCGTTCACCAGCGCGGCGAACTCGTCGAGCCCGGCGCGCAACACTTTGATCGTCTGATCGGCCTGGTCGGTCATCGTGGTCTCCTGTGCGGTCGTTCCATCACCCACCGCCGCACATCATTCCGTACCGCCCGCCGAGGTGCCGCGCGGGACTAACGATCCGATCTCTGCTCGGATCTGCCGGTAACCCTCCGGGGAACGCCGCCCGTCCACGAGAGAAACGTCCGTCGTCCCCGGAGTCACAGATGGCATACCAGCACGGCCCCGGCCAGCCCCCGTACGGCCCGCCTCCTGGCTACGGCTACCCGCCGCCGCCCCCACCGCCCCGGCCGGGCCGCGGGCCGCTGTTCTGGCTGTTCGCCGTGGGCCTGCCCGTGGTGGTGCTGTTCAGTTGTACGGCGGCCCTGGTGACCGTCGGCGCGACGGGTTCGCTCGAGCCCGCCGATCGATTACCGGCCGCTCAGCGGCCTTCCACCGCCGCCCAGCCGCCGTCGCAGCCCGCCGCGAGCGAACCGGCGACCGTCCCCACGGCCCCCACCGATCCCGCGACGCAGCCCCCGCCGGCCACGCAGCCGTCTCAGGACCCGGCGTCGCAGCCCGGCGCGCGCAGGACGCTGCTCACCGACAACGGGAACGGCACCAAGAACACCGCCCAGTTCACCGTGGATGCGTCATGGGAACTGCACTACACCTACAACTGCTCGGGCGACGGGATCGGCACGGGGATCTTCTCGGCGCACATCACCGAGGGAACGTCCCTGGTCGACCTGGCCGCGAACGAGACGGGCAAGTCCGCGGACAAGGCCACCCCGCAGTACCGCGCCGGGACGTTCCACCTGGAGATCACGGCGTCATGCCCCTGGACGATCGAGGTCATCGACGTCCCGTGATGGGGTCACTTCTCGGCGACCGTCCGGTACGTGGACACGTTCACGCCCTTGTCGTTGGTGACCGTGGAGACCAGCTCCAGCGTGCGCAGCGTGCCGTCGCCGGGGAAGATGCTCTTGCCGCCGCCGAGGATCACCGGCGTGGTGATGAGCCGCAGCTCGTCGACCAGCCCCTCGCTCAGGAGGGTGCGCACGAGCGTGGGGCTTCCCATGACGAGCAGGTCGCCGCCGTCTGCCTTGTGCAGCTCCCGGATGCGGTCGACGGCCTCACGGCCGGGAATGCGCGTGGTGTTGTTCCACGTCAGCTCGTTGTCGGCCAGCGTGTCGGACACGACGTACTTGGCGATGGAGTTCATCCGGTCGGCGAACGGGTCGCCGGCCTGCTGGGGCCACGCCGCGGCCATGCCTGTCCACGTGCGGCGGCCGTACAGCAGCGCGCCGGCCTTGCTGATCGCGTCGTCGAAGGCGCCGCCGACGATCTCCGGGTCGAAGAACGGGAACGACCAGCCGCCGTGGGCGAAGCCGCCGTCGGTGTCCTCGTCCGGGCCGCCCGGCGCCTGCACGACGCCGTCCAGGCTGATGAAGCTCACGGTCACGATGCGCATGGGATGTCTCCTGTCGGGGTTGCGTGAGTGATTTCGGGCACCACGAATCCGCCCGTGGTGCCAGGGGGGTGATCGTGTGGCGCGGCCCAAGGTCCGTCAGTGCGTACGACGGACCGCGCTGAGAGGGACGGGCCGGTCAGCCGAAGCGTTCGGCCATCCAGGCGTCCCACGCGGCCTGCTCATCGCGGCCCGCGAAGTTCTGGTGGCCGAGCACGAGGACGTCGCCGCGGTCGTCGCCGGAGTAGATGAACCGGTACAGGCCCTGGCCGGTCCGGACGCCCAGGTTGACGGGCAGGTTCGCGAAGTAGACGACCCCCGCGGAGCCGTCCGGGAGCCGGACCGCAGCGCCCGCGCCGACGTCCGGCGTGACGCCCAGCGAGTCCGTGACGACCTTCCAGACGGCGTCCGAGCCGCCCGCGCCGGGCCGGAACACCGTCGTGACGGACGGCGTGCGGCCGGTGAAGTGCGCGAGGTACTGCTTGAGGGTCTCCAGGTAGATGGGCCAGCCGACCTTCATCGCCTCGAACTCGGTCTCCCAGTCGTCGCCGAGCATGCCGCTCTGCACGAGCCGCAGCACGGCCGTCCCGCCCTCACGCCCCTCGATGAGGTACTCGAACGTCGAGAACCGGCCGTCGGGGGCCTCCGGCGTACGGGTGGCGAGGCGGGCGCCCGGCTCGTAGGCGGTGATCGTGGCGCGCTCCGTATGGCCCAGCATCGTCAGGGCGACGTCGCCACCGACGGACCTGCCGAACTCGTTCCGTCCCATGAACCAGGAGTCGACCCCCGGCCCGGTGGCGATCGCGTCCCAGACCTGCTCGGGGGTGGCCTCGAGCTCGATCTCCAGGCTCAGCTCGAACGGGTGTGTCATCAGGCTTCCTTATTGCTTGGGGTTGCTCGGGTGGAGGGCGACGACGATGCGATGGTCGCGGCCCTGTTCGGCGGACTCGTCGTGGTACTTGGACACCAGCGCCGTGACCGCCCCGGCGAGCTCCTGGGCGAACGCGGCCCGGTCGGCGGCCGAGGCGAAGCGCACCTCGCCGTCGATGGCAAAGGTCGCCAGACGCTTGCGCGCCCGGGCGGCGCCGGTGATCAGCGCCCCGACGTCGCGGACCAGCCGGGCCGCGACGGCCAGCAGCCAGCTCGCCGACAGTTGGTCCGGGGACCGGGCCGGGTCGGGCTCGACCGACGCCAGCGCGGTCGGCGAGATCACGTAGGAGGCCGCGGTGGCGCGCATGATGCGCTCGTTGACGTTGCCCTTGCGCCGCTCCTCGATCATCTCGACGAGCCCGTGCGCCTCGAGCGTCTTCAGGTGGTAGTTGACCTTCTGCCGGGGCAGGCCGACCTTGGCGGCCAGCATGGTGGCGGAGCCGGGCTCGCTGAGCTCGGCGAGGAGCCGAGCCCGGATGGGGTCCAGCGAGACCTCGGCGGCGGCCGGGTCCTCGATCACGGCGATGTCCTGCATGCCGGAAGACTAGCTTCCGAAAAATTAACTTGTCAAGAAAGACTTAGTTGCCTAGATCTCGCCCAGGTCGAGCCGGGTCAGGCGCTCGGATCGGCCAGCACGTCGACGCCGACGATCTTCCCGTTCGTCACGGTGAAGGCCATGACGGACAACGGCCGACCCTCGGCGGCCACGACCACACCTGCGGCGCCGTTGACCAGCACGGGCCGCGCGAACGGCGAGAGCCGTCCGAACGTGAGCGCCTGACCGGCCACCGCGCGGGCCCCGGTGATCACGACCGTGTGGCGGGCACGCGCCACGCCGCCATCCGACCGCAGGACGACCTCGGGGTCGAGGCCCCTTTCTCTCTCTGCTCTCCAACCCCTACACACGAAATGGCCCCGGAGCATCCTCGGGGGCCATTTCGTGTGTAGGGGTTGTTTCTTGAGCGGTGGTGCAGTCAGCGGTTGTAGGCGCGGGCCGTCACGCTCCCAAGCCCATTACTCCCGTCCTTTGACAGGTAAACGGTTATCCCTTCGTCGTGGAGGTTGATCCACCCGCCACCCTGCCCGTAGGGGGCATCCTTCGCGCGTATGGAGTCGGCGTACACAACACCATGGGTGGTGGTGTCCCTCCCGCCCTGGTATACCTGCAGCCCATACTTGAGGAAGCTGATCCATCCGTCGTCGGTGCTTCTTCCCTGCACCCATTCGGTGTTGACGCCGTTGAGGTCGGCCTTGTCGGCGTACAGGGTGCCCGCGTCATTGGAACCGCGTGTGCTCCAGACTTTCACCCCGCCGGGGAGGAAGGTGATATCTCCGTCGCCGCTCTTAAGCCCCTTCACGTACTCGGTGGCGACACCGCTGACAGTGGCCTCGCCGGCGTACAAGGCCGCGCCTTCCTGGGAGCCGAATTCGCGCCTCACGTGCATCGCGCCCTTGGAGAAGGTGAGGGCTCCGTCGCCCTTGGTCGACCCTTGTACCCACGGGGTGGTGACGCCATTGACGGCGGTGAGGGTTTCCACGATGGGATTGCGCACCTGAACGGTCGTGGTGAAGGTGTGCCGCTGGGTGCCGGAACTGGCGATGAGGGTGTAGGTGGTGTCGCGCTTCGGGGCGTCGTTGGCGTCCAGGACCAAGGAGTACGGGCCATGCGACCCGGTGTGCTTGACCTTGGGAACGGGCTTCCGGCCGCCCGGGAACAGGATCTCGTATGTGAAGTCGTCGGATCCCTCCCAGCTCAGCGTGACCTTTGTTCCGGCGTCCACTACGGCGTTGTCCGCGAGGAAGCCGCGCGGCGCCGGTATCTCCTTTGGCGCGGTCTTCACCAGCGCCACCGCCGTGTCACTGTTGCGCAGGACCCCACCCTTGTTCCTGCTGGCGGCCTCGGTCACCCGCAGCACGGCCAGCCCGGGTTTGGGGGCGACAGTGACGTTCTCCAGCGTCAGCACCATGTAGTCACCGGGGCCGAAACTGATTGCGCTACCGCCCTGGTCGGTGACCTGGAAAGCGAAGCCCTGCGCCTGGACGGTCACCGAACGGGTGAGGCCTGACTTGATGTCGGTGTACTCGCCTTTGGGGGTGATCGTGGTGAAGTCCTGGGTGAGGTGGCCGGCGCCAGTGCCGACGGGAACCGTCACCGTGATCTTGGAGTACGCCGTCTGCCCGGTGTTCGTGACCAGCAGGTACACCGTCCCCGTGGACTTGGACTGCCGCCCGGCCTCTGACGCCGCAAGGGGTGCCGGGTCGGTGATGAGGGTGTAGGTCAGCATGGTCAAGGTCGCGACCCCTTCTCTTGGAGGACGGCGCAGGCTGATGACCGACGCGCCCAGACAGGACCGAACTGGGTGGGACAGGCAGCGATACGGGTGACACATCCGCACCCCGCCGGTTGTGACGAACCGCAGAAGATCACCCCTAGATCCAAACGCCTGCATTGGAGCGTGACAAGAGCACTCAAGGTCGCCATAACAGGGCGACTTGGCAACATCCTCAGCGTCTTGACACGCATTCCGACCATGCGTCACTACGCCACGACGAGCAGCAAACCGCGTCTCGTCACACTGCGGACCGTCCGGGGGCAAACTTGCCGCAACACCGGGGACGCTGCCCCCGGGTGTCACAGCCGGTCTCCCGCGCGCGCGCAGCGCCCCAGAAGGGCGTGTGAAGCACCTGCCCGGCCTTGATCGCAGCCCAGCAGGTGCTGGTACAGCTCCGTGTCGCGCTACCCCGATCCTGCGCCCCGGCGCTTGATCACCCCTACCGCTACGCACACGAAGCCCGGGAGCGCCATTCGGAAGATGACCATCTTGTGCGCTTGATCGCCGGCCAGCAGGTTGGTCCGGTCGGCCTTCCGCAGCGGTGAACTCTTGAACGACTTATGACCGAGCTGTTACCGTCACGAATCAATTCTAAAGGCCGGATTCGGGGCGATTTCGGGCTTTCGGAATCGGGGCCAGCCAGACCGCGGCGATGGGTGCCGCGGCCTCACCGTTCAAGGAGCAACGCATGCAGCATGCCCTGCCCAAGCGACGCCTCGCGGCCACCGCCGTAGCGTTCGCCATGGTGGGTGCCGCCTTCCTTGGAGGCGCGATCGACTCGGCCAGCGCGGCCACCACCGAAGAGCCGACGTCGACACCGGTCAACGTGGACATCCCCGACGGGATGCTCATGAGCTACGTCGTCAACGCCCGGATCGCCAACCCCGGCCAAACTCGTCTCGTCGAGCGCGCGGTCGAGGCCGCCGGAGGTGTTGTCGTCCAGTCCTGGCCCGAGATCGGCGTGGTCGTCGCCCACTCCGACCGCGCGGCCTTCCGCGCGAACGTCACCGCCGAGGGTGGCAACGCGGTCGCCTCCGTCGGCGCCACCCGCACGGCCGGGGTCTCCGAGGGGACGCCGGCCGACCTGGCCCCGCCGTGGGGCCCCGGCGCCAGCGGGTACAAGAAGGGTGCCAAGAAGCCGGTCAACGGCGACATCCCGTCCGACCCGCAGCCTGGCGAGAGCCTCGACCCCAACGAGGGCGTCCAGTGGGACATGCGAATGATCAAGGCCCCGCAGGCGCAGGCGATCTCCGACGGCAACCGCAACGTCCTCGTCGGGGTGCTCGACAGCGGCATCTCGCCGACACACCCGGACCTCAAGGCCAATATCGACGTCGCGAACTCGGTCAACTGCACTAACGTCGGCCGTCCGGATCAGACGCCGTTGGCTTGGCGCCCGACGACGAGCGACCACGGTACGCACGTCGCCGGCACCATCGCCGCCGCCCGCAACAACATCGGCATCGTCGGTGTCGCGCCGAGCGTGCGCATGGCGTCCGTCAAGGTCGTCAACAACGACGGCTACATCTACCCGGAGTACGCCGTCTGCGGCTTCATGTGGTCGGGCCTGAAGCACATGGACGTCACGAACAACTCCTACTACATCGACCCGTTCGAGTTCTGGTGTGACGACCAGCCCGACCAGGCCGCCAGCAAGGAGGCCGTCCGGCGCGCCGTGGAGTGGGCCACCAAGCAGGGCGTCGTCCACGTCGCCGCGGCGGGCAACTCCAACTACGACTTGGCCAACAAGACCGTGGACAGGGGCAGCCCCAACGACGCGCCGACACCGACCGTGCGCACGATCAACAACCACTGCAACGACATCCCGGCTGAGTTCGACGGTGTCGTGACGGTCGCGTCCCTGCAGCGCGTGGGCACCACGCTGGACAGCGTCCGGTCGTCCTTCTCCAACTACGGCCTCGGCAAGATCGACGTTGCGGCTCCCGGCTCGTCGATCTACTCGACGACGTGGAACACCCGGACGGGGGCCGACGGCTACGGCACCAAGAGCGGTACGTCGATGGCGAGCCCGCACGTCGCCGGCGTCATGGCGCAGATGAAGTCGGCGCACCCGTCATGGTCGCCGGCCAAGATGATCAGCGAACTCAAGGCGCGGGCCGAATTCAAGTCGTGCCCGCAGAACACTACGGCCTGCACCGGCACCGTCGACGACAACGGCTTCTTCGGCGCTGGTGTCGTCGACGCCCTCGCAGTCATCAAGTGAACTGACCCTGGCATCACCTAAGTGACACCACCGCGCTGGGCCTGCACCGCCACGACGGTGCAGGCCCAGCGCCATACGGCTCCTGGTTTTTTTCGCAGGGTCTCAGGATTGACCGCAGGTCGCAGGGCAGAACTTGACCTCGGGGTAGCGTGATGACGGCTTGTCCAGGAGGGACTGCCGCCGCGACTTCAGGTGCTGGTCGAGGAAGGCGGCCACGTAGGTGCGGGTGAGCTCTGCGCCACGGGCCGCGGGCAGCATGCCGGGGAGAGGTTCGAGGCCGAGGACGTCTGCCACCAGCGGGATGTCGGTGAAGGACTGGTGTTCGGCGTCCGACAGCACGAGCCAGCGCTTCCACCCGGTCAGCAGCTTCCAGTCACGGTCCCACGAATTGTCGTGGCCGCCCGGGACATGCTCTTGCGCACCCAGGAACATGAACGGCCGGGAGAGGCCGCTCTTGGGGATCCGAGCGTAGGTGGTGCCGTCCATGTCGATTCCGGCGCGTATGCGTGGGTCTTTGACCATGGCCGCCACGGTGCCGGCCCCGCCGATCGACTGGCCTACCATCGCGATCCTTTTGTGGTCGATCAGGTCGGAATGCTTCCATTTGGAGATCAGCTGGTCGAGGACGAAGGACACGTCGGCGGCCCGGCCCTGGACCAGTCCGGCGCCGAAGCCCGGGTCGCTGTTGCTGTCGCAGGCGAGGCATTCGGCGACCCGGCCGTCGGACAGGGTGGTGGCGTAGCTTTCGTAGGTGTGGTCGATGCCGGCCACGACGTAGCCTCGGCTGCCCAGGTCCTCCGCCAGGGACGTGAGTGTGCCCATCGGTTTGGTGAAGCCGGGTGAGAGCACCACCAGCGGAAGCTTGCGCCCGGACGGGTCTGCGTCCTTGACGGCGTTCGTTCGTGTCTGGCTCAGCGTGTCGTACGGCGTGCTCGCGATCCCCGAGCCTTTCCGGAGCAGCTCCGACTCCTTCGGCGTCATGTAGGGCGAGCGCTGCCCGTCGCGCTGCTCGGCCGGATACCACAGGGTGACCTTGAGCTCCCTGGCGTCGGCGTCGGGGTCCCAGGGGTCGGGGCGGGAGGTGTCCTTGAGGTACAGGGCGGTGGTGCCGACCGGGTGGGGGCCGGTAGGGGCGGGCAGGGTGGCGGGGCCGGCCGACGTGGCCGGCGGGGCGTCGGAGCGGGGCGGGGTGGGTGCGGAGCAGGCGGATGCGGCCAGGACGACCAGTCCCGCGGCGACTGCCAGGGTCTGTCTCATGGAGAGGTCCGTTCACTTGTGCAGCAAGGTCAGGGCCTTGGCCGGCGCGGGGTCGCGCCCGGCGGCGGCGTCCTGCGGGGTCAGGGGCACGTAGTGGTCGGGCGGCACGCCGATCCGGTCGATCACCTCGCGGTCGGGCCCCAGGTGGTGCCTGTCGGGGAAGCTCAGGACGGTGTTGTTGGCGAGCAGGTAGGACTGCGCCGGGCCGGAGATCACGCCGGCGGTTCTGGTGCCCACCAACTGGCCCAGGTGCAGGTCTTTGACCGCGGCGCTGAAGTGCTCGCAGGCCGAGACGCAGCCGTGGTCGATGAGCACGACCAGCGGCAGGTGGAGCAGTTCGACGGTGTCGTCGGTCCGCGCGGTCGCGCATCTGTTGTCCACGGTGCATTGGTAGGCGGTGATCTTGCCGTGGACGAACGCGCTCACCAGCCGGGTCGCCTCCACGGGGCTGCCGCCGCCGTTGCCGCGCAGATCCAGCACGACACCGGACAGCGTCCGGCCGGTTCGCAGCCTGGAGATCGCCTTGAGCACCCTGTTCGACGAGGCGGATACGAATCCGGTCATCCGGACATAGGCGACGTCGTCCAGCAGCTTCGAACTCACCACCCGCAGGTTGGCCGGATCACGCGGGTAGAGGCCGGGCTTGAGCGTGACCGTCCAGCGGCGGCCGGTGGTCTGTCGCAGGAGCCGCAACTCGACCGGGCGCGCCTTGGGATACTCCGGATAGAGCGCGGCAATCGCCGGGGTGGCGTCGCCGTCGATGAACGGTGCCGACCCGTTGACCGCTTCAATGACGTCGCCGGGACGCAGCCGGGCGGCCTGCGCCGCGCCGCCGAGCACGGTGGTGACGAACAGCGGGGCAAGGGCCACGCGGGAAGCGCTGCCGTCCATCTGCGAGCTGCTGACGTTCGCCTGGAGACCCAGACCGTAGCCGTCTCCGTCGTAGTGGTCGGGCGGCACGTTGACGTCGTGCGTCCAGCGGGCGTGGTTGTCGCCGAGGGCGGCCACGATGGCTTCGAGGGTGACGACGGCCGGCTTGTCGCGCAGGTCGGGCACCTGATCGGTGATCTTACGGTAGACGGCCTCGAAGGCGGCCCAGTCGGCTTCCCGGTCGCCGGTCAGTGACGGCATGGTCGCGTCGGGCACGTCGCGCCCGTCGCGGTTGATCTCCTGGGTCAGGGCGAGAAATCCGGCGGTCAGCAGCGAGCGGGCGTCAAGCGTCGGGCCGCTGTAGTAGTTGCCGAGGATGCAGAAGTACGCCTGCTCGATGACGTCGATCGTGGTGGCCGTCTCGGCCCCGAGCCGTCCCTGGGGACGCGCGCAGGCCGTTGCGCCCGCCGTGCTCGCCTGGGTGCGCGGTGGCGTCGGCGCCGTGCAGGCCGCCGCCAGGAGGAGGGCGAGTACGGCGGCCGCAGTCCTGATGGTGGTCATGACAGGCGTCTCCGGATCCACCAGAAGGAGAACCATGTGAGACCGAGCGTGAGCAAGGTGTAGATCCCGGTCTCGATCCACTGGAAGGGCCAGAAGCGCTCCAGGGGATGGTAGGTCGCCTGCTGCCGGTAGCCGAGGCGGTTGATCTCGACCCAGCACGGGTCCAAGCTCGGTGGTCCCCCTGACGGTGCGCAGGGTCCCGACGTCGCGGATATGGGGAGGGGCGCTTCTTCGCCCATGCCGGCGATCGTACGTGCGGACGAATCGAGCAGGTCGCTGGACAGGACCCAGGCGCCCGCGCGGCCGGGAACGCCCGGCCGCATGGATATGTACACGGGTCCGCCTCCCTGCCCCTGCAAGTGGATGCCGCCCCCGTTCACGTGGCTGAGCTCGAAGGTCGCGGTGACCGGGGGCATCAGGTGGGGCCGGACCAGCAGCGGCATGGCGAACTGGACCGCGGTGAAGACGACCAGGGTGAGGGCCATGGCGGGCAGCGTGCGGCGTACGAGCATGCCCATGGTCACGCCGAGGACAAAGGCGAAGGCCGCATACCCCATCGGGGCGATGCCACGCGCGCCGAACACCAGAGGAGCCATCAGAGCCAGGTCCAGAACGGCCGACTTGTCCAGAGGATCGGACCACCAGGTCACCGCGAGACCGCATACGCAGGCGGCAGCCATGGCTGCCAGACCGACGAGCCCGAGCTTGACCGCCAGCCAGCGGCCGCGGGCGATGCTCTGGTTCCACACCAGCAGGTGCGTGCCCACCTCCAGCTCGCGGGTGATCAACGGTGCTCCCCAGAAGAGCCCGACCAGAGCGGGCAGGGCCAGCACGACGAAGCTGACGGCGACGAAGGGGAGTTGATATCCGTCGAAGAACTGGTCGAAGAACTGGTCGCAGGTGTCGTCCGGAGTGCAGCCGGCGATCCCGGCGGCGTAGCCGGAGGCCAGATTCGGGCCGGTCAGGGCCAGGGCGGCGGCGAGAACCACGAGTACGGCGGCCATCATCACGGCCGAGCCGCGGAACTGGCGCCAGGTGAGCCAGATCATCGCTGCACCTCCACGGCGGCCCGCCGGTTCTCGGCGGGCTTGTCCATGTAGGCGAGGACGAGGTCTTCCAGGGTGAGCCGGCTGACCGTCCAGGCGGGGTCGTGGATCGGGGCGTCGGTACGGACGACGATGGTGCTCTGCCGGTCGGTGTGGCCGGCGGAGATCACGTGCTGGTCGGCGGGGAGCCGGTCGGGATCGCGGCGCGGGCCGGTGAGGCGGTGGTGGGTGGCCAGTAACCGGTCGACCTTCCCGGCCATCCGGACGCGGGAGTCGACGAGGACGATCAGGTAGTCGCAGACCTTTTCCAGGTCGGAGACCAGGTGGGAGGAGAGCACCACGCTCAGCTTGTGCTCGGCGGTGGCCTCCGTCAGCACCTGCAGGAACTCGCGGCGGGCGAGCGGGTCGAGCGAGGCCACCGGCTCGTCCATGATCAGCAGTTCGGGCCGTTTGGCCAGGCCCAGGGTGAGGGCGAGTTGGGCGCGCTGGCCGCCCGACAGCTTGCCCGCCCGATGCGGGGGGACAAGGCCGAGCTGTCCGATGCGCTCCCGCGCGAGCGCAGCGTCCCAGCGGGGGTTAAGCCGGGCGCCCAATCGCAGGTGTTCGGCAACGGTCAGTGCCGCGTAGAGGGGGGTGTCCTGGGCGACGAACCCGACCCTGGCCAGCTGCGCATGCGTGCTCCCAGGCCGCCCGCCGAGCACCGTGATGTCACCCGTCGTGGGCTCCAACTGGCCGCCGGCCAGCTTCAGCAGCGTGGTCTTGCCGGCTCCGTTGGGACCCACCAACCCGACGACGTGGCCTGCCGGGATGTCGATGGTGCACTCGCGCAGCGCCCAGCGCTTGCCGTACCTCTTGCCCAGTGCTTGGGCCTGCAGAACAGAAGTCACGCTGTGTCCTCCTGAGAGGTGGTCCGAAAGGCGGGCATGAACAGCGCCTCGACGCTTTCGGCGAGGTCGAGGATGTGGCGTCAGAGCGGCGTGATGGCGAGAACGAAACTAGGCACTGCCCTTGCCGGTGCGCGTCAGCCGTCATGCCGAGATCGCGTACCTCCTGAGAACGAAGGGCCGTCAGGTCATCCCTGCGATGTACTCCCCAAGACCGTGAGCCCCGTCACAACGGCCGATGCGTGACGGACAGGCAGGCGGTGACAATGTGCCGGTGGAAACCGGTGAACGACTGCCGTGGTGGCGGCATGTGCTCGACCTGGACAGCCGACCGGATGAGGATTATCCGGACCGGCGCGGCGTCCGGGACACACTGGGCCTGAGTGGCGAAGGACCTCCAAGGCCGTCTCGCAGAGCACTCGCCGCCGACGTGGTGGTCGCGATCGTCCTGACGGTCATCGTGGTGACCGTATCGGTGAAATATCCGGTGAGCGGCCCTGTCGCGAATCAGCCCGAAGTGATCGAGTACTTGCGGCTCCGACCTGCCCACCCACCCCCACCGCCGGTTGCTGATCGCCCGCCGGTTCCCGATCGCCCGCCGGCTCCTGATTCCCCGGCCGGCTACCCACCACCTCCTGGCGTCCTGTCCAACGACCCACTCCCACCCCCTGGCGACCCATCCGGCAACGCGCCTGCCCAGCCTCAGCCCTACGACCCGCCCGCGTTCCTTGTGGCGCTCACGGCGTTGCCGCTGGCGGCGCGACGCCGGTACCCGCTCACCACCTTCGGGGTGGTGCTGGCCGCGGCGCTGGCCACCCACGCGGGTGCCACCTGGATCACCGTGCTGACCTGCGCTGTCGCCGCGTACGGTGCCGTCGCCTACAGCCGTAACAGGTTCCTGGCAATGGGTGGCCTCGTATTCGCGGCCGGGCTCGCCGGTGGCGCCTTCCGGGACGTCGCGCCTGCGCTGCCGAATTGGATGGGGCCGTTCGTCGTCCTGCTGAGCGTCGGCGTCTTCGGGAGCTTCGTCCGTTTCTGGCGGCGACAGCTGGGAGCCAGCCGGCATCGGCTCGCCGAGTTGCAGCAGGCGCAGGCAGACGCCATGCTCAGGGCTGTCGCGGAGGAGCGCTCGCGGATCGCCGCCGAACTCCACGATGTGGTGACCCACAATGTCAGCGTGATGGTGATCCAGGCCGGAGCGGCCCGCAAGGTCATGGACGTGGAGCCGGAGCAGTCGAAGCAGGCTCTCCTCGCAATCGAGTCCGGCGGCCGGGCCGCCATGGCCGAACTGCGCCATGTCATGGGCCTGCTCGCCGGCCCGGGCGGCGAGCGTCTCGACGGGCCTTCCGACGGCCTCGAACCCCAACCCGGGCTCGACCAACTCGACGCCCTGGTGGAACGGGTCCGCGCCGCCGGCGTGCCGGTGCGTGTCGAGGTGTCGCCGCCGGGGCCGTTGCCCCCCGGAGTGGACCTCGCCGCCTACCGCGTCGTGCAGGAGGCCCTCACCAACACGATCAAGCACGCAGCCGGGGCCGCTGCGTTCGTGACGATCGGTCATGACGGCGACTGGCTGGAGATCGAGGTGACCGACACCGGCGGGGCACGGAGCGCCGGGCCACGGACCGGCGATGGCAGGGGGCTGATCGGGTTGCGCGAGCGGCTCGGTGTCTACGGCGGGACTCTGGACGCCGGACGGACTGCCGGGGGCGGATTCCGGATCAAGGCCCGCGTCCCATGGAGGACGACATGACCGAGCGGCTGCGCGCCGTCATCGCCGACGACCAGGCACTGGTACGCACGGGATTCCGCATGATCCTCGCCGCCGACGGCATCGAAGTGGCGGCCGAGGCCGCCAACGGGGACGAAGCCGTCGCCGCGGTCCGCCGTACCAGGCCCGACGTCGTGCTCATGGACATCCGGATGCCGCAGATGGACGGCCTCGAAGCCACCCGGCGGATCCTCGCGGGCGGCGCCGAGGACACCCGCGTGCTGATCCTGACCACCTACGACCTCGACCACTACGTGTACGCCGCGCTCGCCGCGGGGGCAAGCGGGTTCCTGCTCAAGGACGTCACCCCCGAACACCTGGTGGCCGCGGTACGCCTGGTGCGCTCCGGCGACGCCCTACTCGCGCCCACCATCACCCGCCGCCTGGTCGAACGTTTCGCCCGCCGCGACAACGTGAAGCCCACCCTCCACCGCGATCTGTCCGAGCTGACACCTCGGGAACTGGACGTGCTGCGCCTGCTCGCCACCGGCCTGAGCAACGCCGAACTCGCCGACCGGCTGACCCTCAGCGTGGCCACGGTGAAGACCCATGTCACGCGCATCCTGTCCAAGCTCGGCCTGCGTGACCGTGCCCAAGCCGTGGTCGTCGCCTACGAGACCGGCCTGATCTCTCCCGGCGGCACCGGCTGACCTGAATGAGCTGCGCCGGGTTTTGATGTGCCCTGACCCGGATCCTTCGCCACAGGCCAAGGGAGTAACCACACGAGCATCAGCCTGCCATGAACGACCCAGCAGCGGAGGCGGCGGTTGCTGTCATTAAAGATCAAACGCCCCGGAGCTTGGTTGCTCGGGGCGTTTTGGCTGTTCAGGTGATGTGGTCAGGGGCGGGGTCGAACCGCCGACCTTCCGCTTTTCAGGTCTACGGCTGTGAGCGACGTAGCCACCTGCATCAACGCACGTCGTACATGAGCGACATG
Source organism: Sphaerisporangium sp. NPDC051017 (assembly GCF_040683095.1). Classification (NCBI taxonomy): domain Bacteria; kingdom Bacillati; phylum Actinomycetota; class Actinomycetes; order Streptosporangiales; family Streptosporangiaceae; genus Sphaerisporangium; species Sphaerisporangium sp. NPDC051017. The sequence continues at coordinate 88,589 of NZ_JBFBCI010000008.1, read as the reverse complement.
CGCATAGGCGGAAGCTGTTCAAAGCCGCAGGTAGACGGCGTGATCCGTGAGAAGGGTAACGCGGCGATCACCGTTCGCTGAATGATCGGCGCCGGAGGTAACCCCATTCAGCCAGCGAGTCGTCAACCATCTGTCTCACCGGCCTCACCCCCAGGAGTCACCATGCGCTCCCGCGCTCTCGCCGGCTTAGCCGCCATCCTGCTGTTATCCGGGTGCGCCAATCCCGATATCTCCGCAGATGCCTACGACCCACTCCCCAGGGCCACCGCTCCAGTGACCACGGTTGCGCCGCCACCGCAGACGGTCCAGCAGCAGCCTCTCGCCACCGCGCCAGCCACTACGGCGCCACCCCCGCCGCCGGAGTCTGTGCCGCCCGTCGCGACCGCCACCACCTCGCCTCCGGCGCCACCATCCCAGGAAGCTCCTCCCCCGCAGCCCACCTCCACGAATGTCGGCTCCTCACTCACCCTGCGCGGCTACGGCGCGGGCGCCCAGATCGACGTCGCCGTCACCAACGTCTTCATCGCGGCCAACCCCGCGAACGACTACTCGCACCCCAAAGCTGGCCATAGGTGGATAGCCGTGGAACTACGGATCACCAACTCCGGCCAGGCGATCTACGACGAGTACCCCGGCAACGACTCCCACTTGATCGACGCCGAAGGTCAGCAGTACGACGACACCTTCCAAGACGTCAAGGAGGGCGTCAATCTGCGCGACGTCACGATCACCCCCGGGGATTCCCGCAAAGGCGTGCTGGTGTACGAGATGCCCGAGACGGCCAAGCCAGCGAAGTTTCAGATGGCGTGGGACAGCGTTTTCGGTAACGCGCCCGGCGAATGGATCATCAGTCAGCCATAACAGCAGAACCTCTGGCGCCCGTACCCTGAGGCGAGCCCCAAGATACGGAGGCGCCCCGCGCGTGCGCAGGGCCACGCGCGGGGCGATAATCTCCGGCGTCGGGATCCGGCACACCAAAGATGCGGCAGGGAGCGGGAGCGGAGTGGTTTACCCCGCTGCCGCAGAGTTCTCCGGCTGGACGCCTTCGAGCCGCGCAACGACGCGCGCGAGGAGGCCGCGGATCTCGACTTGGCCGGCCTTGAGTTCGGCGAGGCATCGGAGGATCACCTCGCAATGCTGGTCGATCCGCGCACAGGTCTCCTGGATAGAGCCCATGGGCTACGCGTCGACGTCTTCGGACTTGGCGATCAGCCGTGCGACCTTGGAGGAGAACTCTTCGCGCCACGCCTTCTGTGCGTCGACCTCGCCAAGCAGGACGTTGAGCCCCGAACGGAGGTCCTCCAGCGTGGCGCGTATCGCGGCGAGCTGCTCAGTGTGGCGGGCCAGCACCTCGCCATGCAGGGTCTGGTTGTCCTCGATGCGTCCGAGACGACCGTTGATCTCGGCGATGTCGCTCTCGACGGTGTCGACGCGCTCCTCGATGAAGGCCATGCGCCAAGGATAGGGCGGCGCGTGTCGTCCGTCCCGGCTATCGGCGCCTTCCGGCACCGGGTGACTGGCACGGCCACCCCTGGGACGGCGGACCGCCGTCCCAGGGGGTTGAGTCAGGGCGTCATGGAGACCCAGGACAGGCTGCCGTGGCATCGTCGTGCCGCCTTCCACCGTTCATCGGACCGTGATCCAATTCCGCGCTACGGACCTGAGCGATCAACTGCCCAGGGCCCGCCTTGGCCACGGTTTCCATAAGCTGCTCCCAGGTATGCCCATACCACTCGATGAGCCGAGTGACGCCGTCGGTGACCATGAGGATGCCACTCAAGGTCTCGGCCGACACGGAGCCACGGAGCGCGTACGCCGCCTCCGGTTTCGTGCTGGCCACCCAGAATCCGCCGGGCTGATTTCGTAGCGACTGCACGAGCTCCAGGCTGTAGGGACGACCGCCTGGCAGGTGGTCCGTACGGTCGTCGTCGATCATCGTCAGGGCTCCATTGGCGCCGACGAGAGCGATCGGCGAGTCGCACAACACCAGATAGTCCACCAGCTCACCACGGCGGCGGACCGCCGCGACCGTTGAACTCGGCGAGTCGACATTGGTCAGATCACAGGTGTCCTCGTGGGCTGCCATCACTGCGCGGATGCCGTCGGCGAGGATACCCACCAGTGCGGCCCCCGGCCTGGTCGCCAGGCCGTGTCCCAGCGCGCCGCCTAGTTGCGCGACGAGCCACGGCACGTCGTGGATGCACCCGGAGTCGACTCCCGCCGGAGCAGTTGCCCCGTCCAGGACGGCAATCCAGTCGGGCCCGGCGATGACGTAGTCCTCGTTGCGGCGTCCGGGAATCGGGGCCGGCTCTGTGGAGTAGGTGATGTGCACGTAGTTCCTCAGTCGGGGATGGGGAAGCGGTAGTCGAAGGTCGACATGTCAGCTGCGATCACCGCGCACATCACTTCGACGGCGCGACCGGTCGCCTCGAAGGTGGTGCGCTTGAGCTCCACCACGGGAGTGCCCGGTGGGAGCGATAATGCAGCGTCGCGGAACAGGCTGAGGATCGCCGCATCGCGCCGGGCCTGGAAACCTCCGCCCTTGCAGGTCTTGAGCAGCGCGTCCAGCTCTTCAGGGGTGAACACCGGGACGAGCTTCTCGTCCACCTTGGGCGGGGACATGCCGAGCATGATGTTGGGCTTCGGCTCGTCGGGGTCCTCTTCGGCGTACCACTTGAAGAACTGCTGGAGTGCGCGGAACTGGTTGTTGGCGTAGAAGTCGCTGTAAGAGCCGAGCACGGCCACCACCTACACCAGGACGTCGTTGGCGACCACCTCGCCCCACCGGGTCTTGCCGCAGCCGAGCCCGGTGTCCTCGTCCGGTTCAGGGAGCAGGTGGGCGCCGGCGAACCACTGCGCTGCCTCGACGTAGGTGCGGATCGTTTTGGGGGATTTCTTCTCGGCGGCCAAGTGCAGCTCGAAGGAGTCGATGAGGAGCTGGAAGGGGCCGGCGTCGAGGATTTTCGGGGAACGCGGTTTGAAAGTTTTCCGCTCATTAAGCGACATAGCCCGGACGGTACACCGCCGAGCTATGCTATATATGCAGTTCAGAGCCTGTTTGTGGTCAGGGGCGGGGTCGAACCGCCGACCTTCCGCTTTTCAGGAGTAGGCACCATGATCGCCCACCTCGGCGGCCCGACCTCGGCTCCAGGTGATCGCTGACATGTGGGTACGTGGGCTGGTGTGGGCCCGGGTTGATGTGGCGGTTGATGTACCAGAAGCATCAGCAACAGGCAGGCCCCAGTTCGCCGGTGGGCCGGGGCCGAGGAACCAAGTCCGTAGGTGACGAGGCCGAGGAATGCTGCGAAACTCGGCTCATGCATACAGCCGTCGGGCGTGCTCTTGCGTTCGTGGGAACTGTCTTGGGACTTCTCTGGGGTCTCGGCGCGATGATTCGGGCAGTGTCCGGTGACGATCCCCTCTGGGGGCGCGTCGTAATCTTCGCTTTGGGGGCGCTGCTCTTCCAGCACTTGGCCCGCGGCTTAATCCGGGAGTGGCGGCGGCCAAGGTCAGTGAGCCGCGCTTCAGGTGAGGCAAGTGAAGGGCAAGGACATCTGTAAAACCGTCGGCTCAGCCTACGATGGTTCGAACCCATCACCCGCCACAGCAGGGCAAGAGAGCCCCTGACCAGCAGAAATGCCGGTCAGGGGCTCTCTTCGTTGTCGGCCTTGTTTCCCTGTTGCTCCCTTGATCACCGCTAGATCTGGCACGTGTGTGGCACGCTGGAGATCGCGAGTACTGCTGGCTAGGCCAACGAGCCGACCAGGTCAGGCTGCCCATGGGGGCCGTGCTCAGGACGTCGGCACGCGAGGATGAGCCCGCTGCCGCTTCTCAAGGTCGTACCGACTTTTCGTCGGGCTCTCATGCCAGGATCTCCATGATCCATCCCGAGAGAACAGGATTCCCATGAGCGGCTACGACTGGCTCGATGACGAGGCATTCTGCGCGACCTTCGTCCGCGGCCTTACCCCGCACGAGGCGCTGGCCCGCCTTGGCATTGACGTGTTCGACGGCGATGACGAGGAAGGCGATATCGATGAGGGCCTCATCTCTGCCCGGTCAGCCGAGGGCGGCACCATTCTGAGCGAAGAGAACGGCTACGCCGGCAGGCTGGACGAGGTGCTGCGATCCTTGTCGGCCGGGACGGTCGCGGCGAGCGTCTTCGTCAACGTGAACAGGCTCGCGTCCTTCGACCATTACGCCGACGGCCGTAGGATCCTGTCCTTCGATCCGCTGTTTCCCGGCGACGAGGACGGCATCCCGGAGGACTTCCTGGCCCACCGGGAGGAGCTGGGGCTGGTTGGCGACGAGTCGGAGGGCGGGCTTGCCGCTGCGCTGCTGCTGGCCGAGCGCATCACCGAGGTGCGGCCGAACGCGTCAAGTGACGTCGTGGTCGCCCATGGTGTTCTCGAGTACTGAGTGCTTCGCCCGTTTCCACAGCTCGGCAGTGCGGCCTTGAAGGTTGTTCGCGTCCGGAGCCGCCTCCATGAGGTTTCGACGATTGCCAACCGCACTGCACGGTGAGCCGGGGTGAGGAACGAACCCCGGATCTGCGATCGCCCCCGACCACGGCGGAACATCGGCCACCCCGTGGCGATCGTCGTGCTGCATTGGGGCGGCGGCGCGACCAGAGGCCAGCGGGTGGCGTGGGTGCGGCGCGGCGGGTGTGCGGTGACGGCCCGGAGTCCTGCGCGCCGCCGGGATCGGCCCCCAGGCCGCACGCCCGGCGTGCGCTGGCAGGCGCAGGGCCGGGCGACGGCGCGCAGCGCCGCCGCCCCTTGATACTCACAAGAACAATTCGGCAGATCACCGCGCTTGGGCGGCGTCGCCTGTCAGGTGCTGGGCGGAGTGAGCTGAGCCATGTCGTTGATGATGGCGTCTGCTCCGGCCTCGTGGAGGCGATGGTCTTTGCCGGGGGTGTTGGCGTAGCCGATGCTGAGGATTCCGGCGGTCTTGGCGCTTTGGATGTCGGTGACCGAGTCGCCGATCAGGGCGGTTAGGGCGGGGTCTGCGCCGAGGGCGTTGAGGGCCTGGGTGATCAGGTACGGGTGGGGTTTGAGCAGGGCGGGGTCTTGGAAGAGGGCGCGGGCTGAGATGTGGTCGAAGTAGCCGAGTAGGCCGTGGTTCTCGGTGTAGGTCTTGATGGCGGCGTCGGAGTTGTTGCTGACTACTGCCAGTCGTCGGCCTGAGGTGCGGAGCTGCTTGATGACGTTGGCTGTGCCGGGGGTGGGGGTGGCGGTGAGGGCGGCTTGGAGTTCAAGGCCGCGTAGCCCGGCTTCGACGGTTTCAGCGACCAGTGGGCCGGCCGTGGGGGCGTAGCGCAGGATCTCCAGAGGGTCGGCCTGGGCGCGTATGTCTGGGGGCAGGTCGAGGGCGAGAGGTGCGAGGTAGGCGCGCAGGGTGGCGGCGATGGTGGGTGCCGGTAGTCCCGCGAAGATGTCGCATATGGGGCCGTCGAAGTCGAACAGGACGTGTTTGACGTCGGCGAGCAGGCGATGGACGTGGGCAGGTTCTGAGATCACCCTTTGAACTCCCGGCTGACGGTGTTCCACATCGACTCAAACCGGTTTCACTCCTCCTGGACCTGGGCGTACCTCCGCACGTGGTACGCGAAATCGTCGGTCACAGCGCCATAGAGGTCACAATGGACGTGTACGCGCATGCGTCATTGGAAGAAAAAACGAAGGCACTCAAGCGTCTAGGAAAAGGGATCAGCTAGCGGGTTGATGTACCGGTTGATGTAAAAACCCCGAACCGTGATCATGGTTCGGGGTTTTCGCTGGTCAAAAGGTGGTCAGGGGCGGGGTCGAACCGCCGACCTTCCGCTTTTCAGGCGGACGCTCGTACCAACTGAGCTACCTGACCCGGCGGTGAGATGACACCTACCAGAGCGGTCCTGACGGGACTTGAACCCGCGACCTCCACCTTGACAGGGTGGCGAGCACTCCAAACTGCTCTACAGGACCTTGCTCATCCCCCAGGGCGTTGCCCCGGGCTCTTTGCGCTCGCTTAGCCTACCAGTTCTCCGGAGGTCTTTGACCTTCCGTCGTGCCGGTGAGCCTTCGCTCGCACGTGCCCCCAACGGGATTCGAACCCGTGCCGCCGCCTTGAAAGGGCGGTGTCCTAGGCCGCTAGACGATGGGGGCTCAGGACTCTCGCCCTGGATCCGTGACGCCTTCCGTCGGGGACTTCTGAAGCATAGGGGACTTCGTACCCCGATGCCAAAGCGGTCATCTTCTGGACGGTGTCGCGGTGGCGCCGCTCTCTCCCGTTGGTGACGGGCTGGGAACCGGCTCCGGAGAAATTGTACGACCTGGTTCGGCTTCCAGGCGACGCTGTATCTGTACCCATTGCTCGCCGAGGCCCCCGAGCGTGACGTCGTCCCATGCCTGGAGCCGGTGGGTGGCCCTGTCGAAGTAGAGCACGGACGCCTGGATGGGCGTGGGTTCGTCATGTTCGAGGCCGCGCAGGCCCGCGCCGCCGGTGGATCCCTGGATCATCAGCCGCGTGCCCTCTGCGAGCATCTCGGTGGACCGCTGGTGGACGTGGCCGGCCAGGACGAGGGGGGTGGCCCCGGCGAACCCCCGTCCGACCGTGGGGTCGTGGACGGCGACGAGATCGACGACGATCTTCTGAGCGGCCGGGCCGGGCGTCGCGGAAGAAGGTGTGGGGCCGGGCGTGGATTCCCCCGGGGTCTTGGAGGCCCCCGGCGCAGGGGTTTGCATGGACTTGCGCGAGCCCTTCGAGGACGCCGCCTTACGCGGGACCGGGTCGGCGGTCAGGCGATTGGCATGGGTTCGTCCGAGCTCGGCCAGCATCTCGGCGTCGGACTTGACGTCGACCGTCTTGTCGGGCGTGAACCTGGGGTCGCCCACCCCGTAGATGCGCAGGCCCTCTACGGTCTTCGCGGTGCCGTCCAGCACGATGGCGTTCTTCTCGCGGGCGACGGCGCGCTCGGTGCCGATGGAATCGTGGTTGCCGCGCACGTAGACGTACGGGACGCCGAGCTTGCCGATCTCTTCGACGAACTTGTTCTCGGCCTTGGTCCCGTGGTCGGCGATGTCCCCGGTGTCGATCACCATATTGATCTTGAACTGCTCCTTCAGGGAGCGGATCGTGTTCCACGCGAGGGGGTTGAGGTGAATGTCCGACACGTGCAGGACCCGGAGGGTGTTCGGGTCCGGCGAGTACACCGGCAGCGTCGTCCCCGCGTGGTAGAGCTGGGAGACGTTGGTCACCAGCTTGGCGAGCTGGTTCCGGTACTCGGAGAAGCGCGTCACGATCGACTCGGCGCTGCCGATCAGCGAGGGCACGCCGGTGAGCAGCCCCGTGTAGCGCGGCTCCGAGATGGACGCGGGGTTGAAGGTCATGACGGACACTGCCGCGACCGTACCCACCGTCAGGAGGCTCCCCAGGGACGTCCACAGGGCCCGCCGCCACCGGCGGAAGACGATCAGCCCGGTCAGGAAGCCTCCGGCCACGGCGCACACGGCCGCTCTGACGAGCAGTTCGCGCAGCCCGGCCTGAAGGTCGGCCTCGATGAGGTCCGGGAGGGTCTCGGCCCAGCGCGGGCTTTCCAGGAGCTGCTGGGCCACGTCGGCGTGGATGCCGTCGAGGCTCAGGCCCAGCCGGATCGGCCCGTGGTGGGAGTCGAATCTGAGGGTGCCGAGCGGGCGGATGTCGAGCACCGTCTGGCCGCCCCAGGACGGCTGCAAGCTCATCCCGATCTGCGCGGGGCCCACGGCGGTGCTGACGTTGGCGCCGAGCGCGATCCCGAGCCAGGCTCCGGCCAGGGCTACCAGGCCGATCACCAGGACACTGCCGGTCCGGCGCACGGCGCGTCGTTCGCTCAGCCGCCTAGCAGTATTCCTCAAGCGCGTGACGTTCATCGTCGTCATGCCTACCCGAAATTGCGGAAACTCTCATAGCTCGCAAGAGTCATCGGGAGTGTCGCGCACAGTCAGGACGCGTCCGGGCCGGCCGGGACGTGATCCACGAGGCATCCACGCAGCCGGTTCGCGCGCTGTCGTGTGGCGGTGACACGATTGACCGGTGATCGAGGTTTCGCGGGAGAAGTTCGAGGAGCTTGTGGCCGAGGCGCTGGACACGGTCCCGCCCGAGCTCGCCGAGGTCATGCAGAACGTGGTGATGGTGGTGGTGGACGATCCGCCCGAGCCGGGGCTTCTGGGGCTGTACACGGGTATCCCGCTGACCGAGCGTGGCGGGTGGTACTCCGGGGTCCTGCCGGACAGGATCGAGATCTACCGCAACTCGATCTGCGAGATCTGCGAGACGGAAGAGGACGTCGTCGAAGAGGTGCAAATCACCGTAATCCATGAGATAGCGCATCATTTCGGCATTGATGATGACCGTCTGCACGAGCTCGGCTGGTGAGTCCGATCCCGCGCGAGCTCAGGGCTCCAGAATTCGTCGCCGGCGTCGGCGCGAGCCGCCGTCCAGAGTCCTGATTTTTCACGAAATAGCAGGCTAGAACGGAACGGCCGCGTAATTCTTCATGCCTTCCGGGTTGGCCAACCGCGAGCGGACCGGGCACCCTTGGTGACATACTGAACACGGTGTGTCAGTACGGCCCAGCGAGCCCAGCGGAGACATATGGCGGCGACGAGGCCAGGTCGGCTGCCGGGGCGGCACCGCCGCGAATCCGAAAGCCAGGCCACGTACAGCGAGGTCATCGCCATTGGCGAGTTCCGTTCACTATGGGGCGGTCAGTGCCTTTCTCTCCTCGGTGACCAACTCGCCCAAGTTGCCCTGGCCATCCTCGTCTACGAGAGGACGCACTCCGCGCTCGCCACCGCCGCCGTCTACGCCCTGACCTACCTGCCGCCGATCCTCGGCGGCCCCCTGCTCGCGGGGCTGGCAGACCGTTTCGCGCGCCGCCGCGTCATGATCATTTGCGATCTCGTGCGGGCCGGGCTGGTCGGCCTCATGGCCGTGCCGAGCATGCCGTTCCCGGTGCTCTGCGCCCTGGTCTTCTGCGTGGTCCTGCTCAGTTCGCCGTTCACGGCCGCGCGGGCGGCGCTGCTGCCCGACATCCTGGAGGGCGACCGCTACGTCGCGGGCTCCGCCCTGCAGAACATGACCAACCAGGCGGTGCAGATGCTCGGGTTCGCCGCCGGGGCCGGGGTGATCGCGACGATCGGCGCGCACCGCGGCCTGGCCCTGAACGCGCTCACCTTCCTGATCTCCGCCCTGATCCTCGCGGTCGGCGTACGCAGTCGTCCCGCGCCCGACCCCGAGGACGGCGCCCACGCCTCCATATGGAGCTCCACCAAGGCCGGTGCCCGCCTCGTCTTCGGTGACAGGCGTCTCAGGACGCTCGTGATGTTCGCGTGGCTCTGCGGCTTCTACGTGCTCCCCGAGGGCATCGCCGTGCCGTACGCCGCCACGCTGGGCGACGATCCACGGGACGTCACGCTGATCAGCGGCCTGCTCATGGCCGCCATGCCGACCGGGACGGTGCTCGGGGCCTTCATCTTCAGCCGCATGGTGACACCTACGGGGCGCCTGCGCGTCATGGGATGGATGGCGATGCTGAGCTGCGCCCCGCTCATCGGATGCGCGCTACGGCCGCCCCTGGCCGTCGTCCTCGCCCTGTGGGTCCTCGCCGGGATGGGCGGGGCCTACCAGCTCGCGGCGAACGCCGCCTTCGTCCAGTGCGTGCCGGCGAACCGGCGGGGGCAGGCCTTCGGGCTGGTGCAGTCGGGCCTGCTGGCCGCCCAGGGAATCGGAATCCTCATCGGGGGCGCCGCCGCCCAAGCACTCGGCCCAGAGCCGGTGGTCGCGCTCGCCGGAGCCTCCGGGCTCACGGTCGCCGCGCTAGTGGCCATGCTCTGGACCGAGTCTCGTGCCGAGATAATCACCAGGGTCCGCACCCAGGTGAGTTAGACGGTCGTGGGGGGCTCGTCCACCGGGGAGGCGGGGCGAGCGGCCGGCTGCTGCGGAGCCGGAGCCGGAGCGGGGTAGGACGGGGCCTGGTCCCGCGGACCCCACTCCTTACGGGCCTTGTTCACGCCCTGCTCCCAGTACGACGCGGCCTGGTGCCAGGTCGACCCCGGGTCGCTCTTCTGCTTGCCGATCAGGTCCTGGACGATCGAGGTCTGCTTGCTCTCTTCGGGGATCAGCAGCCACGCGACGGCGTAGATGCCCACCCCGAGGCCACCGAAGAAGGTGGCGATGGCGAGCCCGATGCGGAGGATGTTGGCGTCGATGCCGATGAACTCGGCGGCGCCGGAGCAGACACCGGCGACGATCCTGCCCTGGCGGGTGCGACGCAGTTCCTTGACTGTGGAGTGGCCGTGGAGGTTCATCTCGTTCATGTCTCAAGACTGCCCTCGGGGGCTCTCTTCGCACATCGGGATTCCCCCTGGCCCTACCCTGGTGACGCCCTGAAGCCCCAACGCCTTCCCGCCAGGCTTGGACCCTCCCCTCTCAGGGAACGAGGACCAGGGACGGCCCTCCACCGAGCGGGACGACACCTCCGGACTCCTGACGTGCCGAGGGCAACGAATCCATGACATCCATGACATGGGACATGACGAAACACGAACCCGGCCACCGGAGGTACACCACAACCATCGACCCGGCAACCGTCTAACCAGTCGCGTAAGGCACGGTACTCTCGGTACCCTGCAATCCATATGGGCCGCTAGCTCAATGGCAGAGCTGCGGACTTTTAATCCGTAGGTTCAGGGTTCGAGTCCCTGGCGGCCCACCAGCAGATCCCTTGATCAGCGGTCCCCCGTGAGGGGCCTTTTGATCTCCTGCCGGACCATTGCCAGACCATCCCGCAGACGATCATCCCCCATCGGCCACCGCCCGGGCGCGCGGGATCATCTCCACCGTCGCCTTGGCGGCCGCCTCGGCCAGTTCCGGGACGACACTGGTGTAGGTGTCGGCGGTGAACCAGTACTGGCGGTGCCCCAGAGTCGCGCTGACCACCTTCATGTCGACGCCGGCCGCGAGCATGATGGTGGCCGCGGCGTGTCGCGTGTCGTGCAGCCGGACCGGCGGCAGGCCGGATCTCTTCACGAGCCACTCGGTGTGGTCGGTGAGCGCGTTCAAGTCCAGCGGCCGGCCCAGGCGGTCGGTGAACACGCGCCCGGAGTCCACCCAGTCCTCACCTGCCGCGAGCTGGTCGGCGGCCTGTACCTTGCGCCAGGCCTTCAGCAGCCGCACGTTCGCGTCGTCCAGCTCCGCGAGGGCTCTTGCTGGGCGAATACACCAGCCCCGTGGTATCCGGTGCCGATCATGCACGCGCCCCCACCTCCACAATGGAGGTGGGGGCGCGTTCTTGTTGTACGGCGCCGCTCGGCGGCCCCACTTGATACGCGCATCTTGATACGTTATTGACAGGTGCGCCGGGAAGTCTGGTCGGCACGTTCGACCCGACCCCTGCCAGAGAGCGGAGTTCCATGCCCGGCACCACCTTCGACCGCACACCCCGTCTGCTCGGCCGGGGCACGTGGCCCGAAGCGCGGCGGATCGCCAGCATTCTGCGCAAGGAGACCGTCGGCGGGGCGTTGCTCTTGGCGGCCGCGCTCGCCGCGCTGGTATGGGCCAATTCTCCGTGGGCTCAGGCGTATGAGGACCTGCGCGCGTTCAAGGTCGGCCCGGCCGTGCTGCACCTGGACCTCGACCTGGCTACCTGGGCCGCCGACGGGCTGCTGGCGATCTTCTTCTTCGTCGCCGGGCTGGAGCTCAAACGCGAGTTCGTCGCCGGGGACCTGCGTGATGTGCGGCGGGCGGCGGTTCCGGTGGCCGCCGCCTTCGGCGGAGTGGCCGTGCCCGCGCTGGTGTACCTGACGATGGCCGGCGGGGCCGGTGATGGCGCCGCGCGCGGGTGGGCGATTCCCACCGCCACCGACATCGCCTTCGCCCTCGCGGTCCTTGCGGTGGTCGGCCGCTGCCTGCCCGCCGCGCTGCGCACGTTCCTGCTGACCTTGGCGGTGGTGGACGACCTGATCGCCATCGTCATCATCGCCGTTTTCTACACCACCCACCTGTCGGTGCCGCCCCTGCTGGGGGCTTGCGTGCCACTGGCGGTCTTCGCGCTGCTGGTACGGCGGCGGGTGCGCTCGTGGTGGCTGCTGCTGCCACTCGCGTTCGCCACCTGGGCGCTGGTGCACGCCTCGGGCGTCCACGCCACCGTGGCCGGCGTACTGCTGGCCCTGACCGTCCCGGTGCTGCGCAGCGAGCGAGCGGGTTACCCCGAGGCCGGGCCCGGGCCGGCCGAGCACTTCGAGCACCGATTCCGGCCGATATCCGCCGGACTTGCCGTCCCCCTCTTCGCCTTCTTCGCCGCCGGAGTGAGCGTCGGCGGGCTCGACGGCCTCGCCAAGACGCTCACCGACCCGGTCGCGCTCGGTGTCGCGGCCGGACTGCTGGCCGGCAAGCCGATCGGCATCCTGGCCGCGACCTGGGGAGTGGCCCGCTTCACCCGTGCCACCCTGGACGAAGGCCTGGCCTGGATCGACATGGCCGGGCTGGCCGTCCTGGCCGGGATCGGGTTCACCGTGTCCCTCCTGATCGGAGAGCTGGCCTTCGGAGCCGGCAGCGACACCGACGCCACGGTCAAAGTCGCCGTCCTGACCGGATCCCTGGGCGCCGCACTTGCGGCCACGGTGATCCTGCGGCTGCGCGCCCGCACCTACCGGCGTATCCACCAGGCCGAGACCGCCGACACCGACCACGACGGCATTCCCGACCTCTACCAGCCTCCCCGGCCCTGACCTCCACGCTGCACGGTCCACCCCACCCCCGCGACTTCACAGCTGCCGCGCGCGCACTTCCAGGCCTACCGGGGATTTCACCACCATCGCAGTCCGCAATCAACGACGATGCCTGCCCATAGGCCCCCGCGAGCAGGGCTCCGCGGGCTCTTGCTGGGCGAACACACGGGCCCCGCGGTATCCGGGGCCGAGCATGCACGCGCCCCACCTCCATGTGGAGGTGGAGCGCGGTCTTGTACTACGGCTACCGTTCGGCGTCCTTGGCCGCCGCGGCGGCCTGCAGCAGAGGCTGGACGTGCGGCGGTAGGGCTCCAGGGCGGCCAACGTCTCCTCGAGGAGCTGGGGCGGCGGGAGATCGGGCAGAGCGCGCGTGCGCAGGTCGGGCAGATCGAACAGTGCCCGGCCGTGCTGCGCGATCAGCTCGGCCACCAACCAGGGATACCGCCTGATCGACGCGGCCCGGTTCAGCGGGATCTGCTCGATGAGGTAGCCGCCGCGCGCCGGGTCGGCGAACTCGGGGCCGGTGCGCCGGGCCGGATTCCAGTCCTGGATGTGGCTCGGTAGGGCGACCGCCCACTACCTGCCCGGGCCGGTGTCAGCGTCGAGCACGTCCTCGGTGGCAAGGAAAGCGCGAATCTTCGCGACGATGCGGGGGTAGTCAGGGCCGAACCAGATCATGTGGCTGTCGGCCCGGCTGTCCACCAATTCGGCGTTCGGCAGCGCCGCGGCCAGCGACTCGGCGTGGGCGAAGGACACCGACCGGTCACGGCGGGTGGCGATGACCAGCGCCGGCTGGCTGACCTGTGCGGCGCAATCGGGCACCGGGAGCATGTCGGCGACGAAGCCGTACCCCGAGCGCATCACGGTGAACAAACCGGCCAGCGTGGCCCGCTCGGCGGCCGACAGTGCCGCCAGGACCTGGTGGGCGGGCAGCACCGACAACTCCCGCAACAGCAACCGCAGCCCCAACGATGGAGCGACCTGGAGCAGAGACCGCATGATCGCCCAGGTGCCGGCCTCCACCCGGCCGTGGAACACCACCCGGCCGCCCAACCGGATCAGCCGGCTCGGCCAGGGCAGGAACCCAACCGCGCTTTCCAAGATGACCCGCTCGACCAGGTGCGGGTGGCGGGCAGCCAGCGTCAGCGCGGTGCGTCCGCCAGCCGAGACGCCCACCACTGCGGCCAGGCGGCTGATCCCCAGGGCCGCGCACAACTCTGCGGTGGCGTCAGCGAAGCCCGCCGGGGTGGTGCCGGTGGTCAGCGGCGTCCGCCCATAGCCCGGGCGCGAGGGCGCCAGCACCGTGAAACCCGCGTCGGTGAAGACCTCCACGCCTTGCGCGAGTCCCGCCCGCATGTGGCCGCCGTGGAAGACCAGGACCGTGGCGGATCCCCCGCTCTGCAGTCGGTATTCCATCGGTCCGGCGCTCAGGTGCGCCAGGAGAGTGGCACGCTCGGGGAAGCCTGTGCGCCCAGCAGACTCCATGACAATCTCCGTTCAGAACAACAGCGTGCAGGGCTGGATGTGGGATCACGATTCGGTGGCGGTGGCCCACGCAGCTCAGCGCCAGGTTCGGGTCGAGGCTCTTTCCAGCCCTTGCAGGATCTCGGCCGCGCGGGTGGCGCCGTCCTCGGCGCGGATGCGCTGGCCGAGCTCGTCGGCTGCCGTGGCCATGGCCGCGTCGGTGCAGGCTTGGGCGATGGCGGCGGCCAGCCCTTCTGCTGTCAGCCGTCGCTGCGGCTGAGGCTCGGTCGCGACCCCGAGCGCGTGCGCGCGAGCGGCCCAGAACGGCTGGTCGGCCACGAACGGGCAGATCACCTGCGGCCGGCCGGAGGCCAGCGCGGCACCAGTGGTGCCGCTGCCGCCGTGGTGCACGACCGCCGCGACGCGCGCGAACAGCCAGTCGTGCGGCGCCTGATCCAGTTGCAGCACGCCGTCGGGCAGGTCGTCCACGCGCATGCCGCCCCATCCGGCCATCAGAACGGCCCGCACGCCCGCTTGCCGTACGGCCTCGGCCACGACGCGGCCGACCCGTGCCGGGTCAGTGCCGGCCATGCTGCCGAAGCCGATGTAGACGGGTGGCGGGCCGGCGGCCAGGAACTCGGCCAGCTCGGTCGGCGGCCGCCAACCGGTGGCTGCGGGCAGATACCAAAAGCCGGTGGTGTGCACCTGCCGCGGATAGTCCGAGGTGCCGGGCAGCAGACGAGGGCTGAAAGCCTGCAGCACCATGGCCGTCCCGCCGTCGGGCAGGCGCAGGGCATCGTGCCGGCCCCGGCGGCGAGGCAGGCCGAGGGTGTCACGGCGCAGCCGGTCGGAAATTCCGGCAAACGAGCGCAGCAGCAGCTTGATCGGCAGGTAGCTGGCCCGGTTGAGAGCACGCGGCAGCGGGACAGGCAGCATCGGGTTGGGGAAGGACGCGGTCGGCACCCAGACCGGTTGCAGGGCGACCGGAACGGCGGGCACACCGAGTTTCTCGGCGATGTGGTGAGCAGGGATGCCCGCCGGGTGGACGACCAGATCGGCTCCGTGCTCGGCGACCGCCGCCATGTCGGCCAGGACCTGCGCCATGAGCGGCTTGGTGCGCCGCACGACCTGCAGGGCGATCTTCTTGCCACGCAGGCCCCGGTAGTTGGTCTCGATGGCCTCGCGGATCTGTGGATCGTCGATGAGCTTGTTAGGCCCGTCGTCCAGCGGTGCGAAGGCGATGCCGTACGGCTCGGCCAGGGCGGCCATCGCCGCCGGCGCGCCCAGCACCACGTCGTGCCCGGCCTGCTGCAGGGCCAGCGCGAGGGCCGCATACGGCTGCACGTCGCCGCGGGTGCCGTGGGTGAGGATGAGAACCTTCATCGGCGTTCCTTGTCGGAGGGGACGAGGAGATTTCGTCTGTGCTCGCCGACCAGGCTTCCCGGCACACCGTCGACCCGCTGGCGGGCCGAATATCAGCAATATAGCCAAAGTTCAGAAATTTCTGAAGTCTCCGCGCTTCCGGCTATTCTGCTGTCGGAGGTGGCGGGTGAGCGAGCAGGAGCGATGGCAGGCCGCAGAACGGCTGGCGCTGGTACTGACGGAGGGCGGGCTGCAGCGCATGGCCGCCCGCACGCTGGCGGTGTTCCTGTTCACCAACACCGAGACCATCACCATGGGCGAGATCGCCGAACACCTCGGGGCCAGCGTTGGCTCGGTTTCCGGCGCCATCAAAGCGCTACTGACCGTCGGCCTCATCGAACGACTTCCCACCCCCGGCCGCCGCGAGCACTACCGGCTCCGCGACGACGCCTGGGCGATCCTGTTCACCGGCCAAAACACCGTCGTGCAGGCCATGCTGCAGGCCGCAGAAACCGGCATCGCCGCCACCACTCCTGGCGGGCCCGCCCATCGCCGCTTGGGCGACATGCGCGACTTCTACACCTTCCTGCTCGGCGAACTGCCCGCCCTCCTGCAGCGCTGGCACCAGCAACGCGCCACCTGAGCCGACGAAGTCACACCGGTGAGGTGAAGTACCGCAGGCCGGCAGCCCCGCGGCCCCGCCGCCTGCGGAGGCGCGGCGGGGTCACGCGATTGTCAGATGCTGGAGTTGAACTGCGCGCCGCTGTCCGGCCCGGACAGCGTCCGGCCGTCGCGGTCCAGCCAGCGCGGCGAGCTGGCCGAGCGGCACTGCGCGCAGGTCCGGCAGGGCCGTGGTGTCGGGTCGGTGTTCGATGCCGGCCTCAGGCGCTGGTGTCCGCGACGGCGTCCTTGAACGCCTTGGCCAGCCGTACGACGGGCACATTCTTGGCGGCAACCGGGATCTCGCCGCCGGTCTGCGGGTTGCGGGCGGTGCGGGCCGCCCGGGTCTTGCGCTCGAACACGCCGAGCCCCGGCAGGTCCACGCGCTCGCCAGCGGCGACGGCCTCCTGCAGGGCGGAGGTGAGCGACCTGAGCGCGAGGTCGATCTGGCTGCGGGTGAGCCCCTCCTTGGCAGCGGCTTCAGCCAGGGTTTTGGACTCTGCGGCGGCGTTGGCGATGAGTTCGGCCTTCTTCATGGTCTTCTTCTCGATCGGTGGTGGAGGCGGCCCGGCCAGGCGCTCCGGGCGCTCGCCCGTCCGCCAGGAGGACGGGCGAGCACTCTAAGCGCCCGGACGGTCACTTTCTGCATGTTCGCCGATTGTCCCGGACCTCCAGGCCCTCTCGGCCAGGTCCTGGAGGATCTCCTCCAGCGCGTCCTGGTCGGCGAGGACCTCGCGGCCCTTGGCGCCGGCGGGGCCGACGACGCCCGAGCGTTCCAGAAGGTCCATCAGCCGATGGGCCTTGGCCGCGGGGATGCGCAGCTTGCGCTGCAGCATGGGGACCGAGGCGAACCGCGTGGACACGACCAGCTCGGCGGCGCGGGTGAACAGGTCGAGATCCTCGCCGAGGTCATCGACGCCAGGACCGCCAGGATCGCCCGGGGCGGCCGGGGCGGGCGCGGGCCGGTCCGCTGCGGGTTGCCGTTTGCAGTGGGCGACGATCGCGTGGATCTCGCCCTCGGTGACGTAGGCGTTCTGCAGCCGGGTGAGTCCGGTGGTGTCGGTGGTGAGCAGCAGGGCGTCGCCCTTGCCGATCAGCTCCTTGGCGCCGACGGCGTCGAGGATCACGCGGCTGTCGGTGTTGCTGGAGACGGCGAAGGCCAGCCGGGAGGGCAAGTTGGCCTTGATCAGGCCGGTGACCACGTCCACCGAGGGCCGCTGGGTGGCGATCACGAGATGGATACCGGCGGCACGGGCGAGCTGGGTGATACGGACGATCGAGTCCTCCACGTCGCGGGGCGCGGCCATCATCAGGTCGGCTAGCTCGTCGATGATGGCCAGCAGGTAGGGGTAGGGCCGGTAGCCGCGCCGGCTGCCCGCCGGGGGCGCAAGCGTGCCTGCGCGCAGCGCCGCGTTGTAGTCGTCGATGTGCTTGAAGCCGGTCTCGGCCAAGGTGTCGTAGCGGCGGTCCATCTCACCGACCACCCAGGCCAGGGCGTCGGCGGCCTTGCTGGGCTGGGTGATGATCGGCATGAGCAGGTGCGGGATGCCCGCGTAGGTGCTGAGCTCGACCCGCTTGGGGTCGATGAGGACCATGCGTACCTGGTCGGGGGTGGCGCGGGTCAGCACCGACCTGGTCGGGGGTGGCGCGGGTCAGCACCGACCTGGTCGGGGGTGGCGCGGGTCAGCACCGAGCAGATCATGCCGTTGACACAGATCGACTTGCCCGCGCCGGTGGCGCCGGCGATGAGCAGGTGCGGCATCTGCGCCAGGTTGATGACGACCGGCCGTCCCTCAACGTCGGTGCCCAGGCCCGCGATCAGCGGGTGAGGGTCGGCCTGCGCCGCCGGTGAGCGCAGGATGTCGCCCAGGCGGACGATGTCACGGTCGACGTTAGGCACCTCCAGGCCGACCGCGGCCTTGCCGGGGGCCGGGGCCAGGATCCGGACGTGCTCGCATCGGGTGGCCAGCGCGAGATCGGCCTTCCTGGCGACGATCTTGGCGACGGGGACGCCGCGCCCGGGTTTGATCAAGTACTGGGTCACCTGCGGTCCGCGGACGTGTCCCCGCACCTGCGCGTTGATCTCGAAGTCCGCCAGCGTCTTGTTGATCGACGCGATGACGGCGTCGGTGCCCTTGGCGCTCGCCTTGAGCCCGGGCCCGGCCTTCAGGCAGGACAGCTCGGGCAGGGTGTAGCCGCCGGCATCGTCGTCCGGGGATGGCGGGACGGGGTCATGGCCGCCGGGCTGCTCAGGGCGGGGGGTCGTGGAGGTCCGGGGCGGGGCGGCCGGCGCCTCGCGGGGCTCCCGGCGCTGCTCGCGCGGCTCGGGTTCGTCGTCCTCGGGGTCGGGGTCGTCTTCGGGCTCCGGGTCGTCCTGAAGCTCGAGGTCGTCCTCGGCGTCGGTGTCCTGCGGCAGGCCGGGGAGGCCGCGTCCGGTCACCAGCGCCGCACCGTACCCGATCATGCAGATGGTGAGCAGGACCAGCAGGAAGGCGGGGATGCGCAGCGCCGGCCCTGGCCAGGAGACCACCAGGCCCAGCAGCCCGCCGGCCTCGGCGATGCGGTCCCAGGCCTGGGGCGAGGCCGGCGTGGGGGTGCCGTGGAACATGTGGACGAGCCCGGCGACCGCGGTCAGCACCAGGCCCAGGCCGACACCGCGGCGCAGGGTCACATGACCTGGGCAGACTCCCAGATCTCATGATCGGGAAGCCTGCCCAGGGTTGCAGTTCGGGTTGCAGTTGTCGGCAGCGGGTTGCAGTCGCCGGCCTCAGTCATCCCACAGCGCCCGGCCCATCCGCGCCGCCGCATCGCTCGCCAGCTTGGACGTGACGTGCGTGTACCGCTTGGTCGTGGTGAGCTGGGAGTGTCCAAGGATCTCCTGCACGACGCTGATGTCCACGCCCTGCTCCAGAAGCAGAGTCGCGGCCGTGTGCCGGGCGTCGTGAACGCGGGCGTCCTTCTCGACCCGGCGGCCCTTAGGAGTCCCTTCCATTCGTCCCAGTCGTCACCCGGGTCGATACGACTGTGACTTTCCGTTCCGATGCGTCTCGCAAGCCCGTTTCCGCACGTCGCAGCTTCGGGCGGGGAGACGGCTCACATACGCCGAATCCCAGAACAGCCTGATCGCCGACACCCGGTGATCCTGGACGCCCGCACCATGGCCGCGGGAGGTCTGGGTATGGGGGGTCGGAGTTCTGGAGGGTCTCGCGTAGAACGTTCCGAAGCCCTGCGCATTCGCCCGGGGCGCTCGGCGAGCTCTGACAGGAGTGCTCGGATCGGTTCGGCGGCTGCGGTCTCGTGGTCGCTGTATTGACGGACTCTTGATAGTGACTGTTTACTATCAAGTGTGATGGAAGGGCGGCGTCCCCGAGTGGACGCGAGTCGGCGGCGCGAGCAGATCCTCGAAGCCGCGCTGGCCGAGTTCAGCCAGAGGGGGCTGCACGGCGGGTCCACGGTGACGATCGCCCAGCAGGTCGGCATCTCGCATCCGAACCTGTTTCGGCTCTTTTCCACCAAGAAGGAGCTCTTCCTAGCCGTTCTTGTCCGCCTGTTCGAGACGATCGATCGTGAGATGCTCCGGCGCGGCAGTGACGCCGGGGCCGACTCCATGCCCGTGATGATGGACGCCTGGTTTGGTCTCATGGCGGATCGCGAAATGATGCTCATGATGCTTCAGGGGTATGCGGCCTGCGAGGATCCCGACATTCGCGATCTGATGGCCCGCTCGACCCGGGAGATCTTCGAGAAGGTCGAGGCCATGCCGGGCTTCGACGCCGACCAGGCGCATTCCTTCATCGCCGAGGGCATGTTGTACATGGTCTCCGCGGCGATGGATCTGCCGGGCCGGGCTGAGCGGGAGCCGTGGGCCGACCGTTTTCTGGCCTCGGGCTGAGCGTTTTCTTTTCGGCATTTGATAGTGACCACTCACTACAAAGGAGTGCAAGATGACTGCAAGCACCATCCGGCGCCGCCGGCCGCAGATCCTCTGGACCCTGTTAGCCCTGCTCGCCGTCGGCATCGCCGGCTTCGCCGTACCGCCCTACCTGACGGGCGACACCTCGCTCAGCAAGATCCCACTCAACGCGGACGTCGCGCTGCACTATCTGTCGATCGTGATCCACGCGGCCCCCGCCGGCCTCGCGTTGATCATCGGGCCCTTCCAGTTCCACAAGCGGCTGCGCGCCCGCTACCCCAAGGCCCACCGCATCGCCGGGCGCGTCTACATGGTCAGCATCGTGCTGGCAGCCGCCGCCGCACTGTTCGCGGCCACCGTCTCGATCAGCGGCTTCCCCGTCCAGGTCGCGTTCTACCTGCTGTCGGCGGCCTGGCTGTACAGCCTCTACCAGGGCTACCGTGCCATCCGGCGCGGGGATGTGCAGGTGCACCGGGTCTGGATGATCCGCAACTATGCGCTGACGTTCGCCGCGGTGAGCCTGCGTCTCTTCCTCGCCATCGGGCTGCTGGTACAGCAGGCCGTTCCGACGCTGAGCTTCAATGACCTCTACACCGCGAGTGTGTGGGCGTCCGTGCTGGTCAACGCGGTTGTAGCAGAGTACTTCATCGTGCATCGGATGTTGGTCCGCCGCAGGCGGAGCGCTGCGCTCAACCGCCCTGGAGGAAACGCCGCCGCCCTCCCCGCGCAGTGAGAGGAGCGCTGTCGAGCATGCGGCCTGGACAGCGCTCTCCCGATCATCTGTTCTCAGCCGCTCGCGGAGACGCAGAAGCAGCCCGGCAGGTCCTGCAGCTCCTCGCCGCCCCGGTCGAGGCCTATCGACTGCCCCTCGCAGGACTCTCACGACGCTGACCAGCGGCTATCCCGGGGCACGATCTCTTTCTCCCATATTCCGGCTGTCCCCGACGAACACCGGCCCGCGGGTACGGCCCTTGATCAGCCGGGGCAGCAGTCGGGCGGCCCCGGCGTCCCAGTACACCGTCTCCAGCACGAACCCCTCGCGCGGGGCGCCACATGCTTCGATGCGCTAACGGTAGGCGTGAACGCGATGAACGTTCCCGCATGCGACTGTGCCCGCCTTCGAGATGGCAACGGATGGGCTGAGCGACAACTTCCGAATGGCTAGCGGAGACGTCGATTTCGACAACTTCAGCGGGAACGACCCGGGAGATCCCTCAGGAGGCTAAAGAAGCGGACGTACCACCCAATTAGCTTGACCATTTCGATGGACTTTTACGCCGATGGCGCGAATCCACCGCCATCTTGCCGGCATGAGAATTCGGAGCGCAATCATCTTCCGCGTCGGCAACTGCTCGACGTCTTACGATGGACACAACACACCTCTTCGAGGCGGTGCGAGCCCTATCCGAGCAGAGGTAGTCATTTCCCTCTACTGATCGAGGCCGACGGGAACTCCGCCGACCCCGATCAGGTGTCGCGCACAGGCACTGGTGCGTCGCTGCCGACCGCGAGCATTTTGTCGTCCTGGCGGACGTTATCGGCCGCGCTGGTCGTCGCCCGGTCGGGGCTGTGCCAGCCGACGAACCAGTGCCCACGCGCCACGAGGTATGGCGCTACTAGTAGGACAGGTTCTTTTGGTCCGTTATCACCCGGCCGGCGATGTAGAGGTCCCCATTGGAGTCCAGGATCCCGATGATCTTCTTCGTCGACCCGTGGTGGGTCGTGAAGTAGATCTTGTCAGACTCTTGGGAGCTGGAAAAGTTTGTGTTCACCGAAAGCTCGATGCTCACCGGTGAGCTGACGAGCACGTCCCGCTTCGGAGAGTTCGGGTAGGTCCGGTTCTGGACCAGCTTGACTCGGCCGTGAGTGTCGCCTTCCTCCCAGTCACTGGCCAGCCCGAGGTCAATATCCGGCATGTCGACTCCCTTCATTTCTCCCCATTTGGGGACGACGCACCCCCCCTTGGAACGCGCCATAGCGAAGGATATGTGGTTCTTGGGAGATTTTCTAGAGATCTTCCAGGGTTTCCCAAACGCGGAAATTGGCTGCATTATATAAGTTTGAGGCGCCAAATCCCCTATCTGTTATTTGTCCGAATGTGATGAGCGGGGCAAGGCACGAGTGCGAAGTCGAGATGTCTCCGGCGGGTGCTTTCCGGCTCCGGGATGATCATTGGTCGTCTCCTGGAGGCCGTAGCCGGCCGAGGTGAGCCCGATCGTCACGCCCACCGTCGTCCCGGAGAAGCCGAGCAGACCAGGGGCCAGGGGCGCTCCCCCGACGGGCGGGACGACGGCAGACGGGACGATCAGGCCGGGCGGGGCGTGCGCGAGCGCGCAGGCTCTCAGTCGCCGTGGTGACGGTGTCCGCCGCAGTGCTTGGCCTCGTTGGCGGGCACGTTCAGCGTGGGGTTGCGATCGAAGAACCCGTACGGCGTCAACGAGAATCCGGCATGGTCGACCGGCATCACCGGCCAGTCCTCGGGCCGCGGGAAGTGGGTCACGCCGAAGGTGTGCCACAGCACGACGTCCTCGCCGTCCAGACGCCGGTCACCCGCGACGTACGCCGGCAGACCGTCGCCGCCCGGGTTCTGGTTGACGAACTCGCCGGCCGGGTACCGCTCCTCAGGCGCGTACCGGGTGATCCACAGATCCCGGGTGGTGAACGCCGCCCGCGCGGCGATCGACGAGGACGGGTCTGCCAGCAGAGTCGGGTTCTGCTCGGCGCGCAGTACGTAGCCGGTCGGCTGACCGAGCCGGTTGGTGCGCTCGGTGCTCACCACGTGCCAGGTCCGCCCGACCGAGGCGTCCGCACTGCGCACCCCCTCGGCCTCGCTCGCGATCCGGGTCCGGGCGTAGCTGAAGGCGTTGCCGTACGGGTTCTCCGGCGAGACCGGCACCCGGACCGCGTCGACCTCGTCGACCGCGTTCCGGAGGCCGTTGACCATCATGTCGAGGCGAGCGCTGAACAGGTGCTGGTGGAACGGGGCGCCCAGGCCCGGGGCCACCTCGCTGGCGTAGGGCCATTCTCGCAGCCCGCGGTAGGCCGAGGTGAAGAGGATGCCGGTGAGCTTGGCCTCGCACTCGATCCTGCCGTCGAGGTAGAGATACCAGTAGAAGCCGTAGTCGTAGTTGCCGATCGTGGTGAAGAACGAGATCACCAGACGGCGCTGGCGGCGGACCTCGGCCGAGTTCGGGGTGTAGATGTCGGTGTGCTTCCAGAGCGTGCCGTAGTCCTCCTCGTGCAGGCAGATCGCGTTGGGGATCCGCCGCACGTTGCCGACCTCGTCGGCCAGGTCGACATCGACGTAGTGGATCTCGCCGAGGCAGTCGCAGCCCAGGGTGAGCGAGTTCGCGAACCGGCCGAAGAGGTATTCGCCGGTGTCGAAGTAGTTCTGCCAGAACCGGACCGGCGCCGGATCTCCGTACGGCACCACCATCTCGGCGATGGAGGCACGGTACACAACCGGCCGGAGTTCGCCGTCGTGGTCGGGGTCGGCGTAGGCCAGGTGGTGGAGCACCAGGCCCTCGCGGGCGTCGAATCCGAAGTGGAAGGACCAGTTCGCCCAGGTGATCCGGTCGCCCTCGACCTGGAACGACGGCCCGTCGGGCTGGATGATCTCGATGGGTCTCAAGGTCTCCAACGCTGCCGGGCGCCCCTCCGGGAGGTGGAACTTGCTCAGCTCCTCCGGCAGCGGGAAGACACCGATGTCGAGGACCTCGGTCGCCTTCCTCTCGACCAGGTCGACGTAGGCGCTCAGCCCGTCCACCGGGTGCGCCCAGACGTGACCGTCGGGGTCGGACGTGGCGAAGCAGAGCACCCGGATGATCCGCCTGCCCTCCTCGCCGGGCAGGTCGAAGGCGCCGGCGGAGAGCGGTGCGCATACCACCTGCTCCGTGGTCAGGCCGCGCTTGGCCAGCGCGTCGACCCAGGCCGGCTCCTGGGCGAGGATCCCATCGACCGACATGAACTCCTCGACCAGGATCGGCATCCCGCCGTGGGAGCCGTCGACGTCGACGATCGCGGCCACCGCGCCGGCGGTGAGATCGACGGTCACGTCCCGGGCGTCGCCGGTCGCGGTGTCGAGCAGCAGCACCCGCGCCCGGCGGTCTGGCCTTGGCCCGGTTCCGGCCTGGAACGCGAGTACCTCCTGCTTGTGCGGCTCGAGCAGGCCGACGTAGACGAAGCGGACGCTTTCGCCGGCCAGGCCGGCCTCGCGTACCAGGGCGGCGGTCCGCTCGATCTCGGTCGCGGTGAGGCTGGAAACCGGGGTGGTCAGGGTGGTCATGGGATCCTCTCTCGGGTGGGGCCGCGTCGAGCCGCTCGACTCGACGCTCTCGACGACCGTCGCGTAGGCCATGGGCAGCCTGAGCCGCCCCCCATACGGGCAAGGCGGCGATGAGCGCGTAGAAGAAGACCTTGCCGCTGAACGTCTGGTCGCCGCTGTCCGGATCGACCTCGGCCAGTAGCAGCGGGAAGTTCATCACCATCAGCACGCCGACCAGCACCAGGCCGAGCAGCCCGAGGCCTGGGGCGATCCAGCGGTTCCAGGAGGGGACCACGGTCCGGCGCACCGCCAGATAGACCACGACCGACAGACCGGACCAGGAAGATCACGGCCGGCAGTGCCGGAAGCGCGGTCTGTGCCAGTGATGCGACGTACGAGGAGCCGCGGACGGGATGGATCCGGCCGAACGCCGCGGGCAGCACCTCGGCCCCGGACATCGAGTGCATGTAACGGGTGAGCACGTTGTGGAACGCGCGCACCGAGACGAACAGCGAGGTCATCGCGAACGCCCGGCCGGTGAAGGTGTGGAAGAGCGCGACCACGATGACTGCGGTGTAGGTGGCCCGCGGGATGGTGCATCCGAGGTCCTTAGCCTCGTCTCGGAAACCGCCGTCGATTCGAAGCCGGCGAGGATGAACATCAGCGCCAGTGCGGGGAAGCCATGAGTCAGCTTCTCGGTCGTGAACGACCGAGCTTGGAGCTCCTCGCCGTCGATGGCGTCGACAGTTCGGGCCGCGTACGGCAGCGTGACTCACTGCCCGGCATGGCAAGCCATGCCGCGTGTCGCAGTGCCGATAACGGATCAGAGAGCCGTTCCCCAGCGAACCGGGTGCGTTCAATCCCGTCACCGCATCACCGAGAGTAACACCGAAGCCACAAGCAGGGAAGCCATTCCTCTTGGGTGTGAACACCCGAGGTTCCTGGCTAGACAGCGCTGAATTCTCTCCCAGAAGAGCGGCGAGAGCGAGAGGCCCGCCCGAGAGCGCCTGACGTGCCCCCTTTGGCGTAGACACGCCCTAAAAGCCAGATACATCACCACGTCGGGCGATTTACCACATTCTGGCACGTACAACCAGACACGCCAAGAGCGTCCCTTTTGTGCGATCACCCGCCGAGCCGATGACCTCGAACGCCGAGCTTGATCCAGGTTCGCGAGAAAAACCCATAAGCTCTGATAAACCAGGACTAACAGAACATTTCCACACCTCCATCACCGTGAGTAACCGTGGCACGAATCTGCCATTCCATCTCCATCTGAGGCCTTGCGTCAGCCCTGTCATCGATGATTAGGTCGTCTACATGACAAGCATGCCGCCGCTTGCGAAAGGTGAGAGTAAGGTTGGATTCACCGTGTTTCAGCCACGATGGACCTCCACCAGCTCATGATCGTCGACGACATCGCCGCCGAACCGGCTCGAGCTGCTTGAACGTAGCGCTACCCGAGAGTTAAGAGTCCCCTCGCGCGACCTGCCACTGTCATCGATCGGCCTGCCGCCCAGGTATTGGACCGATTCAACCAGTCAAGCCAGGTCAGCAAGGGCACGAATGCCACCTCGCGTCCCGGACACCGAGGACCTCTTCCCCTCTCGACGTTTCACCGCAGATCATCATTTATTCGCGAGATACTTCATGTGATCGCACGGGAATTCAGTTCACCATGCCCAAATTCCCAGCCGAACGCGACCATATGAGCGTTTCTCGACTCCGGATCATTTGGAGTCCCCTCCGTGACGAGTTCGCTTTCCGATGTCCAGAGTTCATTTCCGAAGCCGGCGACCGGTGAAAGCTCCCAGTCACCCACGCCGGGCCTCACCGCGGCCTTCGACCCCGGACGTTTCCACGACGGCGCCGTGAACATCGTCAGACACCTGACGACGTATCTGGGCGACCGGTCGGTCCGAGGACTCGACCTCCTGCATCCGGAAGCGCTGCTGAAGGCCGCGCGGGAGCTGATGACCCACGAACGGCAGGGCATCGCCGACTTCGACGCCGATCGGGTGAACCAGATCGTCGACCTGTACACGGAGACCGGTATCCCGGTCTACTCACCCGGCTACATGGGCCGACAGTTCTCCGGCGTGGTGCCACTGGCCAGTCTTATCGACCTGGTCGGCTCGGTGGTCAACCAGCCTTCCTCCTTCTATGAGGCCGGGCAGCTCCCGAACGTCGCCGAGCGGCTCATGGCCGAGGAACTCAACCGGTTCATCGGCTGGGATCCCGACCGGTTCGCCATGGTGACGACCTCGGGGGGCTCCCTGGCCAACCTGACCGCGCTGCTCGCCGCCCGCAACCGCGCCTTCCCGCAGATCTGGACGGCCGGCGCCGGCGGCACGCCGGGTCGCCCCGCCATCGCGGTCAGCGAGGAGGCTCACTACAGCGTGACGCGAGCGGCGGGCGTGCTAGGCATCGGAGAACGGCAGATCGTCCGGCTCCCCGTCGATCGGGCCGGGCGGATACGCCCCGATCTGGCCGCCCCGGTACTGGACGAGGCGCACCGGCGTGGCCTGCGTCTGTTCTGCCTGGTGGCCTCGGCCGGGACCACGTCGATGGGCGCGTTCGACCCGCTGGA
Organism: Sphaerisporangium sp. NPDC051017; assembly: GCF_040683095.1. NCBI lineage: Bacteria > Bacillati > Actinomycetota > Actinomycetes > Streptosporangiales > Streptosporangiaceae > Sphaerisporangium > Sphaerisporangium sp. NPDC051017. The sequence goes on along the minus strand of NZ_JBFBCI010000008.1, from coordinate 61,587 downwards.
GGAGCTCGCGGCCTTGGCGCGCCGGTATGGGCTCTGGCTCCATGTGGACGGGGCGCACGGGGCGAGCCTGCTGCTGTCGGACCGGCACCGGCACAAGCTGCGCGGCATCGAGCAGGCCGACTCGCTGACCTGGGACGCCCACAAGATGCTGTTCATGCCGGCGCCGTGCACGTTGCTCTTCTACCGCGACAAGACGGCGGCGCGCGGCGCGTTCCGGCAGCGTGCCAGCTACGTCTTCGACGAGGAACCGGACGTCTACAGCGCCTACGACAGCGCGGACAAGAACTTCGAGTGCACGAAGCGTCCGATGATCATGCCGCTCTGGACGGTCTGGTCGGTCTACGGCCCGGCGCTGTTCGCGCAGAAGATCGACCGGCTGTGCGCGGTGGCCCGCCAGGCGTACCAGATGGTCGCCGCCGAGCCGGACTTCGCCGTAGCGCACGAACCGGAGTCCAACATCCTGTGCTTCCGGTACCAGCCGGACGGCCTGGACCCGGCGACCGTGCACCGGCTGCAGCTGGAGATCCGTAACCGGATTCGGGACGGCGGGCGTTTCTTCATCTCCAAGGTCGACATCGACGGGGTGGCGGCACTGCGCGTGGTGGTGATGAACCACCTGATCGACGCCGACCACCTGGCCATGCTCATCGCCGAAATCAGAGACATCGGGCAACGAGTGCTGCGCGCGAGCGCCACGGCCCGGCACGACCAGCGCGACGGGAGTCATTCATGACCATGACGGATCTGGACATCACCGCCTCGGCGGACCTGGCGGCACGACTGATCCCGGAGGAGGAGCTGCGGCCCCGCTCCGTGGACGACGTCACCCGGCTGCCATCGTTCAGCGAGAAGCTGGAGGAGTGCGGGCGGCTCACCGGAATTCCGTACTGCGAGTCCCCGCTCGGCCTCCAGAACGCGCTGGTGTTCCGCCGGCTTCAGCAACTCGTCGGCATCGCGCTGCTCAACCCGCTGTGGCGCGAGCGGCTGCACTACTTCGGGATTCGCAGTGCCCCCGCCGACATGTCCGAGTGGGAACGGATCCCTCTCTCGGACAAGACCGTGCAGCGGGACATGTTCATGGGCGCGCGAGCCGGGATGGTCGTGCCGCTCGACCGCGGCGGGTTCGAGGTGGTGGCCAGCGGCGGCACCGGTGACGGCATGCCCTTGGAGATCGTGTACTCCCTGCGGGAACTGCGCGACACCTACCGCATCGCCGGGGCGTTCATGGGCGCCTACCAGCTCGGCCGCTACCTGAATGGCCCCGCGCCGCGCTGGCTGTTCACCACCCTGGCCGACTACCAGATGTGGAGCAGCGGGACCATGGTCGGCGGCGTTCTGGCCCAGGTCCCGGGAGTCAACTACATCGGCGCGGGACCGGTGAGCGCACCGGTGCTGGAGCACATGTTCTCCTACCCCGGCCACAAGGCGCTGATGGGCATCACCGCCAGCATCGCGCTCCTGCCCGAGCTCGGTGCGGGCCTGGCGCCGCAGGCCAGGGCGAGCTTCCGGGTCGCCATGTACGGCAGCGGCTCCCTGCCGCAGCGCAAGCGAGACGAACTGCAGGCGTTCTTCCCCAACGTGTCGATCCTCAGCTACTTCGCCGCGACCCAGGCCGAATGCGTCGGGCTCCAGCTCGACCACACCTCGCCGGCGCTCTCCGCCGTGCCGGGGCTGCACCTGGTGGAGATCGTGGACGAGCACGGCCGTGCCGTCGCCGAAGGCGAGGAGGGCGAGCTGGTCGTCACCCGGCTGCACGCCGACGAGACGCCGCTGCTCCGGCTCAAGCTCGGCGATCGGATGATCCGCCGCCCCGCGCTGGACGGGCCCGGGTTACGCACCGAGCGATTCGAGTTCGCCGGGCGCACCGCCGATGTACTGCACCTCAACGACAGCCAGTACTCGGCGACGCTGGCCTACGCCGCCCTGCGCGGGCGGCTGCGCTCGGCGTCCGGCGTCGACCTGGACCTGGTCGCGCACGAGGCCCAGTTCCACAACCACCGAGAGGACCGGACCCTCACCCTGCTGGCGGCGGTGGACGACGCCGAGGGCACGGCCGCGGCCGTCGAGCACGCCCTCGGCCCGAGCGGGACGCGGCGGCTGTTCACGCAGGCGCTGCCGAGCTCCCTGTCGCTCTTCAACGACCGGGAGGCGAACGCGGTGGCCATCGAACAGACCGGATACGAGTTCCGGCTGGTGTTCGTACCCCCCTCCTCGCCGCAGATCGAGCGGACCGCCGTCGGGAAGACGCCGCTGGTCAGGGACCGGGGCTGAGCACCTGCCGGCCTGTGAGCCCATGAAATCCGACAAGGAGGATCGATGAAAGAAAAGGTCAGCATCGTCGTGATGGTCGACGCCGTCGGGGCGTTGTCCGACCGGACGCTGCACAACGGCAACATCTCGCTGGTCGACGACAGCTCGGCGGGGAGCCGGCACCAGGGGACCCCCGACCTCATCACGGCGGTGGTCCCGGGACAGGTCGTCCAGTGGACGCCCATCCACGTGGACGTGCAGACTCCGGTCGAGATCCAGGCCATCGAGTTCCTGCCCGGCGCGGCCGTCCCGCCCTCGGACGACCCGGGCGTGCCGCCATACCCGGTGGAGCCCCCTGCCGTTCCGGCACCCGACGCCACGGGTTCCGACGGGCACGAGAACCACGACCTGCTGGTGTGGGAGGGCGTCGTGCCCTACTCCATGGTGCCCGGTGTCCCGTACCGGTACCGGCTCTCGCTCAAGCTCCACGAAGGACCCAACAGCGTGCTGCACATCGACTCGCCCGCGCTGCTGCGCGTGTGAGCCACGTTCTGCGAAAGGCGGTTTCATGGCACAGCAACACGGGATCATCGTGCTGTTCGACGTCGAGAACGCGCTTCGGACGCGGTCGCTCGACGGCAACACATACTGGTTCGACAACATGAAGTTCCTCGGCTCGGTCGGGGAGGGCACCGGGCAACTGGTGACGATCGTGCCCGGCACCTATTTCCTCGACGGGTCGCAGGCGACCGAGCAGGTGCTGAACTGGCTGCCCGCGGCGCTGGGGGCGATCCCCCCGACGGTGCCGCGCAACTACCTGGCCGAGCAGGAACGCGCCCACGACCGGCGCACGCTGGAGCAGTTGGCCGCGCTCAGCGGCGAGGGCGAGGCGAGCAGCGCCGAGCTCACGCGGCTGCGGCAGCGGGTCGGTAAGCGTCCCCGCAAGCAGGCCGGCGGGCGTGGCCTCACCGCGGCCAAGCTGCTGGACGTCACCGGGAAGACCACGAACAGCGCCGCCGCATACAACTATCCGGCTCCGGTGATCACCGATATCACCGGCCAGGCCGTCAGCGAGAAGATCATGTACCCGGCCCAGTACGGGTCGCCCGACATGATCTACGACGGCTGGTACTGGGCCGCGACCGTGGACACGAGCCGGCCGGGAGTCTACCCGTACACGGTGCACGTCCAGCTGCACGAACTGGTCGAGCAGAACAACGAGCTGGTCTGGCAGTCCGTGGATCTGACCTGCGAGTCCAGCCTCAAGATCACCAACGACCCGAAGCGCAACGCGTTCACCGGCGCCGGACTGGGCGTCCTCCCCCTCCCTGCCGTCCCTCCCGCCGGCTGACCCGGCCCGAACCGGAGCATCTTCGAACAGAGGAGCCACATGCCCCCGAGGAACCGACAGTCCGAACACCGGCCCGCACGGCCTGTGACGATCACCGCGGTGGTCGACCCCGTGGCCGCGCTGGCGTCGGAGAACCTGGACGACAACCTCTACCTCTACGACACCAACAAGGCCGCCGGGTCCTCCGGTTTCGGCACTCCCGAGCTGCACAGCCGGGTACGCAAGGGCGACACGCTGCTGTGGAACGTGATCCCGCTGGAATGCGAGACCTACGTGGCCCTCGCCGACATCGAGATCGACCCGCAGATCGCCGAGCCCACGCGGAAGGTGTATCCCGGCACCGACATCGTGTTCTGGACCGCCGAGGTCAAGCAGGACCTCACCAAACCGGTACCGTACCGGCTCTCCTTCCTGCTCGGCACCGTCGGCACGCCGTTCACCTCCACCGCCCGGCCGGCCCTGACCGGTCCCGCCGACGAAGGAAAGGAAGGCCGATGACCCAGGCGTACACGGCCACGGACTTCGCCGATCGTGGCCAGCTCAACTCCGTCCAGCTGAACGTGGTGACCCTCGTCGACATGGAGAAGGCCGCCGCGACGAAGTCCCTGGACGGCTGCCTCTACATCATGGACAACAGCGTCGGCGGGGTCGGGCAGGGCAGCGACCATCTGGAGACCATCTGCAAGCAGGGGCAGGTGATCAACTGGATCGTCCGCCCGATCGACATGCACCGCCGTCCGGACGGCACCTGGCCCCCGATGCCGAAGATCAACAACCTGGTCTTCCTCGACATCGAGAAGGGCGACGAGGACGATGTCGCCGAGCGCCGGATCATGACCGAACTCAAGGTCTACGGCGCTCCCGACCGGATGCGCGACCAGTACACCGCCGTCTACTACTACTGGGCCGGGGCGGTGATGAGCGACGCCAAGCCGGGGGTCTACCGCTATCGGTTCGTCCTGGAGCTGGAGAAGGAACACGGCACCGACAAGTTGTACCTGAACTCGGTCAACTATCCCGCCCTGCGGGTACTGCCCGTCTGACGGTCCCCGAGGCCGGCGAGCGCGGTGTGGTGAAGACGGCTTGTCATGGCCGCCGCCCGGCGGCGGCCATGACAAGCCGGAGACGGCCCGCGTCCCGTTCGGTTAACGTGGTTCGCACGATGCCCGACGGCGCGCGGCAAACGGAGTGCTCATGACGACCACCATCACCGTGATCGGCGGCCCGACGGCCCTCCTGGAACTCGGCGGGCTGCGCATCCTCACCGATCCGACCTTCGATCCGCCGGGAGATCACCCCGTCGGGCCGCTCACGCTCACCAAGACCATCGGCCCGGCCCTCTCCTCCGCCGACATCGGCCGGGTGGACCTGGTGTTGCTCAGCCACGACCAGCATCCCGACAACCTGGACAAGCTGGGCCGCGAGGCGATGGCCGCCGCGCCGCTGACCCTGAGCACACCCGCGGCCGCCGCGAATACCGGCGTCACTTCCCTGTGCCCCTGGGAACACCACGACGTCGGCCCGGTTCGCGTCACCGCCGTTCCCGCCCTGCACGGCCCGCCGGGATGCGAGCCCATCGTCGGTCAGGTCACCGGCTTCATGCTCACCGGCGCCGGGTCGCCCACCATCTACGTCAGCGGGGACAACGCTTCGCTGGAGTACGTGGAGCTCATCGCCGGGCGGTTCCCGGCCATCGACGTCGCGCTGCTGTTCGGCGGTGCCGTTCGCGTCCCCATGATCGACGAGCGGCTCACCTTGAACGCCGCCGAGATGGTGATCGCCGCGCGCCTGCTGAAAGCCCGGCACGTCGTGCCGCTCCATGTCGAGGGCTGGAGCCACTTCACCGAGAACCAGGCCGACGTGCACACCGCCTTCTTCGAAGCCGGCCTCGACCACCTGCTCGTTTCCCCCGCTCCCGGGCGACCGGTCCCCCTGATGTCCGCCTGACGATGCAAAGCGGCGGAGCCAGAGCATGACGGATGCCAGGGGCGTCTGCGGTGCGTCTCCTCCCGGGCGCCGGTCCGGCGCCAGGTGGTGCACTCCGCGCCGCCTCGCGGCCCTCTGACCGGCGTGCTCCGAGCACAGACAGCGACCCTTCAGGTCGAAGCCCCAGCACCAAACTCACCTACGAGATCAACACCTCGAGGTAGGACCGACGAGGAGCGCGGAGGGATCACGCGTCTTCTGATGGTCATCCTTCTGCCTTTCTGGCTGTCGGGGTTGTGCCATCTGGTGTCGCCGGAGATCACGTTGCGCCAGGGCTTTCGGCGGCGTGGCCCGGACGGACTCCAGACAGAGTGGCAACACGCGTGCTGCTCCGGCAATGGGTCAGGACAGTCCAGGGACAGCGAGAAATGATCAAGGCTTTGACGTGTGCCGTTCATGTCGTCCTGGGATACTCCACGCATTCCGGGCCGATGCGAGATGAGGTGGCAAGTGTCAGCGGAGCGGCTGGCCGAGTTGCTGTCCGAGTTGAAGCTGCGTAGCGGGCGCACGTACGAGGCTCTGGGGCGCCGTACCGGAATGAGCCGGTCCACGGTCCACCGCTACTGCCGCGGCGAGATCGTCCCTGACAGCTACGGCCCGCTCGAGCGCATCGCGAGGGCGTGCGGCGCGGACAAGGCGGAGCTGGACGAGCTGTACCGGCTGTGGGCCCAGGCGGCCGCGCCCCCGAGCGCCGAAGCCGTGACATCCGGCTCGCCCGCGGTGAGCGACGCATCCGGCCAGGGCAGTGCGTCGGGCGAGGATGGCGCGACCGGCCCGGGCGGCGTATCGAGCGAGGGCGGCGCGGCCGGTGAAGGCGGCGCGGTCGCGGCACCGGCGACCGTCACGCGGGATCCTGCCGTCACCTCGCTGGTGTCCGCCGCGGAGAAGCCCCCATCACCTCTGCGGTGCCCCGCGCGGAGGAGACGCTCGTCGTCTCCGTGCCCCCTCCGGTGGGGGAGACGGCGGTTACCGATGGGGGCGAGACCGTCGAGATCGGTCCCGGCCCCGGCTGGGGGGTCACCGAGGTCGGCGGTTCGGGCGCCGCGCCCCGGTGGCCGAAGTGGGCGGGGGCGCGTCAAGGGCTCGCGTTCCTGAGCACGATGGTCGCGATCGTGTGCTTGGCGGTGCTCACGGCCAGCACACCGCCCCCGCCCACGCGTCCGGCCGCGCAGCCGCAGTGGATCACCGGGCCCGCCTGGACCAGGCCTCCAGCCCCTGTGCCGCGCACGTTGTTCGGCGTCACCATGAACAGTTCCACCGGCACCATGCCCGCCTTCCGGGTCGGCGCCGTGCGGCTGTGGGACAGCGAGACCCGCTGGGCCCAGATCCAGCCCGAGCGCGGCGAGTACGACTGGTCGGTCCTCGACCGTCTCGCCACGGGCGCCCACCACGCCGGGCTGCCCGTGCTGTTCGTGCTCGGCGGGACACCCGCGTGGGCGAGCCCCGGAGGGCCCGCGGCGCCGTACCCGGACGGGTCCAAGGCCGCACCGCCCGACGACCTCGCCGACTGGGACGCGTTCGTGCGCGCCCTGGTCGGGCGTTACCGCGGGCGTATCGCGGCGTACGAGCTGTGGGTGCTCGGCAACGACCGCCGCTTCTACGCCGGCACCGTCGAGACGCTGGTCGAGATGACGCGACGGGCCAGCATGATCATCAGAAAGGCCGACCCCAAGGCCACGGTGGTCTGTCCGGGGATGGGGCAGTTATGGACGCCTGAGGGGCGAAGTGTGCTGCGGCGGTTCGCCGAGCTGGGAGGGTACGACCACTGCGACGTCGCGGGGATCAAGCTGCACCAACGCACCGCGTCCGATCCGCCCGAGAGCATGCTGGAGCTCGCGACCATGGTCGATCGGACGATGCACGAGGTAGGGATACAGCCGCGCCTGTGGAGCACGGGCACGACCTACTCGATCCCCCTGGAACGACCGCTGGACGAGACCAGGGCGCGAAACTACGCGGTGCGCTTCTTCCTCACCGGGCTGTGGGCGCGGAACGTCAACCTCGAGCGCATGTACTTCTACAACTGGGGCGGCACCAAGATCCCGATCGTCCTTCAGGCCGAGGGAGGCGCTCCGACCCGTGCCGCGCTGGCCGTCGAGCAACTGCAGCGGTGGCTCGCTCACGCCCACAGTCGATCGTGCGGACGCGGCCTGGCGATCAATCTCCCCGAGAACGTGTGGCAGTGCGAGTTCACCGTGATCGAGCCCGACCGGGAGTACACCGCGACGATCCGGTGGGCGATCTCCGGGACGGCCGACACCACCGCGGGCCCGAATGCTCACGTCGTTCGACGGCTGGACGGCGCCACCGTGCAGGTCAGGCCGGGGGACACCATCACCGTGACGGAAGAGCCCGTGCTGATCGAGGACCGCCCGTAGAGCGAGGCCAGGTCCGGGGGGGGACAGCACCTGAGGAGCAGAGGCGCGGCGGCGGCAAAGCAGGGTGGCGGCGACTGGGCACCATGAGCGCTCAGCCCGTCCACCCCACGCAGCACCCGCCGTACCAAGCCGCACCCGCCGACCAGGGACGCGCCGCCGCACAGATGCAGCACGACGATCGCCATGCTGTGGCCGGCCATCACACGGGGTTGGGGCGGTCGGTGGGCCGGGACTTCGTTCCTCAGTCCCGGCCCACCGGGTAACCGGGTTGCTGTCCTGCCTGCCGCTGATGCCCTGCGGTAGATCGGGAAGGTGCCGGGTGTGGCCAGAGATCAGGACAGGGTGTCCTTGATCACGATCTGGCCGTCTTTGATCACGAACTTCTGGTTGGTGTTGTTGGGGTCGCACTGCCACAAGTACACCTGGGTGCCGTTGCCGCGGCCGTTGGTGGCGTCCAGGCATAGCTGGTTGGCTGAGTTAAGGGTGGACTTGAGGATGATCAGGTTTCTCTTGATGACCCAGAGCTGATTAGCGTTACTCACGCACTGCCACTGGTAGACCCGGGTGCCGTTGGTTCGGCCGTTGGAGGAGTCCAGACACATCACCTGGCTCTTGCCGATGGTGTCCTCCACCTTGATAAGGCCGTCCTCGATGACGAACTTCTGGTTGGTGTTGTTGCTATCGCACTGCCACTGGTACATCAGGGTGCCGTTGCCACGGTTGTTGCTGACGTCGACGCACATCGGGGTATTGACCAGGGTGGTGCGGGTGGGCTCGTGATCAGAGGCCAGCGCAGGCAGAGGGGTGACCGCGCCCATGGCGGCGGAGATGACGGCGGCGGCCAGCAGACGGCGAGCAAGCATGGTTGCCTCCCAGAAGAGTTGATCAAGACTCAAGCACCATGCCACAACGGACAGTAGTTTATCAATTACCGTACGCATGCATCTTTGTGCGCCGCGATGCGATGCCAACCAGGCACGAAGGGTGGCGGTCGTCGGGCATCCGGGTTGCAGTTTGGGTTGCAGTTCAGGGTGGTACAGAGCCGTTCAGAACAGACCGCGCGTACCCGCCGACCAGGGGACGCGCCGCCGCACACATGCAACGCGACGATCGCCATCCTGCGGCCGGCCACCGCGCGCGGTCAGGGGCCGTCGAAGATCCAGGATTCGTTCCTCACCCTGGCTCACCGGGGACAGGCTGATCACCCTAAGTCGTCAAGGGTTGAGCACAAGCGACCAACCAGCAGATCGCTAAGTGGTCGCGTTTGTAAGTCCTTCGGGGGTTATGCCGCGATCTCCAGTGCGGCGTTGCGTGCCCGATGCCGCGGTGATCAAGGGAGAACCACGGGGACCCGCGGGCGATGCCGCACGCCTGGCCGACGCAGCGGGGCAGGTGAGGCGGTTTCGAGGTCACCTCAGGCCGGTGAGACGACACAGCACAGCGAAGCCGTCCTCGGTGCCGGGCCAATGCCGCCGTACGGCCTCCAGGCCGGACCGGCGCACCACCGAACGCAGCACCGCGGTGACGACGATGGCGTCGTCGGCGTACCCCAGGACCGGGATGAAGTCCGGCACCACATCGAACGGTGTAGCCAGGTAGATCAGCAGTAGCCCGAGCCGCACGCGTACCCCTCGCGGCAGCGTGCGGTCGGCGGCAAGGCGGCGTACCAGGCGCAGCACGTCGGGCAGCAGACGCAGCGCTTCGCGTAGCAACCCGCCACGCGGACGGAGGATCGCCAGCGCCGCGATCAGTACGCCCCAGGCGACCAGCAGCGCGATTGCGACCCCGATCAACAGGTCCCATCCCCACCAGCCGGTCACAGCCGCCCACTTTCTTCCGCGCCGGTCGTCGCAGAGCCGGTCCTGGCCGGCATCTCGGCCGACAGCGCGGCCTGCTCGAAGGCGGCCAGGTCCGCAGCCGACTCCGCGACCGCGGCCCGCGCTGCCGCGCCGGTCGGTGCGGCGAAGTAGTCCCGGGCTGCGATCTTTCCCAACCAGGAGCGAAATCGTTCAAGGTCGGCTTCCGACTCCTCCACCTCGGCATAGCTGGTCCGGCCACGCTCGCGCTCCCGCGCCAACTCCTCCCGGAAGGCGGGCAGGCGTTCCAGCACCTCGGCGTACTCGGCATCCCGGGCCGCGTTGAACTCCGCGATCACCTGATCCTCCTCGGCCTGTTCGGTGAGCTGTATGCGCAGCACCCGGCTGCTGCCACCGTGATGGCGCACCCGATCGGCAAGCCGGCGCACCTCGCGCTCCACCTCTGGCCGGATGGGCAGCAGGCAGGCCGACTGCTGCAGGTACAGGGCGCCCAGCGAGCGCAGCTTCCTCCATACCTGCACGCGCAACGTCCCGGCCGCTCCTGCGGTCGTCACGCTGATCAGCATCCAGCCGCTGCTCGTATCGATCGTCACGAGGCCAAGTTACGTCCGTAACATTGAGAATGTCTAGGCGTTACGTAGACGAATGGATCATGTGCTTCCCCTGGGCGCTGACCCGGTCTTCCAGCGCCCGGCGTTCGCGCGCCAGGGTGTCCTCCAGCTCGCGGCGCTGGGCGCGCTCGGTGTCCAGCCGTGTCTGCAACTCCACCAGGGGCCACCCACCCGATGGGCCGCCTCTCGGAGTTCGCGGACGTCGCGAAACGCGTTCTACCCGAAACATCCTGAATCCATAGAAGTTACATTTTCTTCAATATTTGGCCACTGGACAGCCCGAAAGCCCACCAAAATAATCGCGTCCAAGTGACATCCGCCGAAGAGAGGCTGAGAAATTGGTGGCACGTTTTTCAAGGGTTCTCACGATCGCTCTGATGACGGTCGCCGCGCTCGTGGTGGCGGTCGCCCCGGCGCATGCCACGTATGGGCCCGACCGGACGGTGAACATCGAGGTGTGGGGGCAAGGCGTCAAGCTGTCCGGGGCGTACGGGTCGATCGCGTTCGACGACGGCAACGCCAAGTACCGCTACTCGATCGCGATGTGCCAGCAGTCCAGCTACACCCGGCCCAGCCTGTTCGCGTCCGTCAACGGCGGCGCGCGAACCACGTTGTACGCGGGTGGCGGCACCCCGGTGAGCATCCCCCAGTGCCCGTACACGGCCTACCTCATCGGTGGCGAGGTGACGCCCGGCGGCACCGTCGACAACGTGACGCTCACTGTGGACGGGGTGCGTTTCAACCCCCCGAACAGCACGTACCACACTAATTCCGCGTTCTACGACAACCCCTTCAACTGAGGGTTCTCCCCGCAGGTCGGCCACCGAAGGCCCCGCCGGTCGCCCGGCGGGGCCTTCGCCTGACGGGTCGGACGACGACAGACGGGACGATCAGGCCGGCGGAACTGCGCGCGTCGAGCAAGGATCACCGGTGGCCGTGGACGGCAACAGTGCGGTGGTGATCGGCACGGCGAAGAGGGCCAAGGTCTGCAGGGTGATCGCGACACGCAGGAACATGGGTGACTCCTCGACGGCTGCGGGACGGGTGAAGACGGCGACGATCTGCGTGCTCCACTCCGATGACCAGGCGCGGCACGGTTGGGATAACGAAGCGGACCTACCCGACAGCGGAGGGGACCTCCCAGCGCGCACCGGTCCGCGCCTGCGGATCGGGGCTTCCCGCGCGGGCTGGCCGGCCCCGGCTTCGCTGAGGCACGCTGATGGTCGTCAACCGGCGCGCGGTCATCGCCGCGGCGCTCGGGCACCGGTTCCCCGGCGCGGACGTCGTCGTCAACCGCGTCCTCGTCTACGGGTCGCTGACGGTGCTCACCGGCGGGATTCACTTCGGGCTGACCTGGCTGTTCGGCGCCTGGTTCGGTGGCCGGGACGGTGAGGACCCGTCCGCCGGGCCGGCCGCGGCGCTGGCCACGGGCGCGCTCTTCAACGCCATGCGGCTACGCCTGCAACGCGGCGTCGACCGACTGCTGAAGGTGGAAGGCGATCCCTACCGGCTCGCCGACCGGCTCAGCCGTACCCGTGTTGATCAGGGAGTTCGCCCTGTTAGGCTGCGCCAATGGCGGCTAGGGAAGCATTGACTCCTAAGGATCTCGACCGGATCCCCGGCTGGTTCTGGGCGACGGACCAGCGGCTATTCAGCTGGATCCTGTCGGAGAAGGCCGTCGGCGAACCCCCGGGAGATCTTCTCGAACTCGGGACCTACCTCGGTAAGAGCGCGATACTGATCGGCAGTCATCTGCGCGCCGGTGAGACGCTGACCGTCTGCGATCTTTTCGAGTCCGACGCCCCCGAAGAGGCGAACAACGCCGAGACCAGCCGCTCGTACTCCTCGTTGACGCGGGAGAAGTTCGAGCAGAACTACCTGACATTCCACGAGAGGCTTCCGAAGATCGTTCACGGGCCGACCTCTGTAATTCTCGATCATGTGGCGCCGAATTCATGCAGGTTCGTCCACGTGGACGCGTCCCACCTCTATGTGCACGTGAAGGACGACATTCTGGCGGCGCGCCGGGTGCTGAGGCCGGACGGGGTCGTCGTGTTCGACGACTACCGCAGCGTGCACACGCCCGGGGTCGCCATGGCGGTCTGGGAGGCGGTGGTGAACCTCGGGCTGGAGCCGGTCGCCATCAGCACCCAGAAGCTGTACGGGACGTGGGGCGACCCCGGGCCGCTGCGCGAGCGCATGCGGCTGTGGCTGGAGAAGACGCCCGAACTGTGGTTCACCATCGACCCGCTCAGCGACCGGGACCTGCTCCGCGTCAACGAGGTGAAGAAGCCGGCCGATCCCCCGGTGGACGCGGCCACGCTGCGCAAGCTGAGCGCCGAACTCAAGCGCACGTCGGCGGAGCTCAAGCAGGCGGTCGCCGAGTCGAAGTCGGCCACGGCGTCGCTGCGGAAGGCGACCGCGGAGATCAGCCTCGCGGGCCCGGTGGCCCAGCGCGCCGTCCGGTGGACTCGCAGGCGGCTGCGGGGAGCGAACAAGCCGACCGGCAAGGACTGAAGGCCCACCCCTGTGCCCCCCTTTCGGGCATCGCGCACGCCGCCGGGGGCCGCGGTCACGCCCAGAGGCGCTCCTCGAAGCCGGTGACAATGGGGACGAACGCGGCGGCTCACGCGGACGGAACGGTCTGAGCGGCGACGAGCCGGGCGTACGTGCCGCCCATGGCCATCAGTTCGTCGTGGGTGCCGCGCTGGACGATGCGGCCGGAGTCGACCACGAGGATCAGGTCGGCGTCCCTGATCGTGCTGAGCCGGTGGGCGATGACGATCCGGGTCTGGACGAGCCGGCTCAGGTTGGCCTCGATGACCGCCTCGGTGGCGCTGTCGAGGTTGCTGGTCGCCTCGTCGAGCAGCAGCACCTTCGGCCGTGACAGGACGGCGCGGGCGAGGGCGAGCCGCTGCCGCTGGCCGCCGGACAGGCCGCCGCCGTCGGTGAGCATGGTCTCGTACCCCATCGGCATGTCCACGATCTCGTCGTGGAGCGCGGCGAGCCGCGCCGCGGCGACCACCCGGTCCAAGGAGGCACCCGGGTCGTTCAGCGAGATGTTCTCCCTGATCGAGCCGTTGAACAGGGCGGGATCCTGGGTGACCACGCCGAACTGGCGGCGCAGGGTGCGCAGGTCGAGCTCGGACGCCGGGACGCCGTCGTAGCGGATCTCGCCCGTGACCGGGGTGTGCAGCGCCAGCAGCAGCCTGGCCAGCGTGCTCTTGCCCGACCCCGAGGGACCCACCAGGGCGACCTTCTGCCCCGGACGGACGGAGACCGAGACGTCCCTCACCGTCCACGGACCGCGGGGGTCGTGCCGGAACCCCACCTCCCGCAGTTCCACCGCGCCGCGCAGCCGCAGCACCTCGATGCCGTCACTCGGTTCCGGCTCGGAGGCCAGGATGTCCGACAGCCGGTCGAAGTGCGCGCCCGCCTGCTGCAGGCTCTGCAGGCCGGTCATCAACGAGCCGAGCGGGGTCAGGGCGCCGACGGCGATGGCGTTCAGCGCGATCAGCGTGCCCACGGTGAGCTGACCGTCCAGTACCCGCCAGGCGCCGAGCCACAGCAGCCCGAGCGGGGCCACCACCCGGATCGCCGACAACGCGGAGTCCAGGAGCCCCCGGGTGAGGCCGGTGCGCACGTCGGCGTTGAGATGCCGGGCGAAGTGGGCCGCCCACTGCTCGACCGCCCGCCGCTCGGCCCCCGACGCCTTCAGCGTCTCGATACCGGTGATCGTCTGGATGAGGCTGCCCTGCGACGCGGACAGTGCGGTGAGTTCCTGCTGGGTGAGCGCGGCCATCCGGCTGGTGGTGGCCAGCAGCAGGAGCGTCTGGAGGAGGGCCAGACCGGTCAGCGCCAGCCCGAAGACGGGGTCGTAGAGGTAGACGAGCACGATGTACCCCAGGGCGAGCGGCCCGTCCAGCAGTGCCGCCACGACCTGGCCGGTCAGGATGTCGCCCAGCGTCGAGACGCTCGCGGCGCGCGTCACCAGGTCGCCCTTGCCGCGCCGGGTGAAGTAGCGGTACGGCAGAGCGACCAGATGACCGACCACGCTCTCGGTGAGCTCCTGGTCGGCCCGGGCCCGCACCGCCACCAGCAGCGCCGCCCTCAGGTAACCGATCACGAACTGCGCCGCCCCCGCCAGCAGCACGGCCCCGCCCAGCAAGGACAGCACTTCGGCCGCCCGGGACGGGACGATGGTGTCGATCAGCAGCTCGGAGAACAGCGGAAGGGCGAGCCCGAGCAGTTGCAGCAGCAGCGAGGCCGCGATCACCTGCGCGAGCAGGCCGCGCCGGCGCCGGAACAGGGTGCGGACGAACTCGCGGCGCCAGGCGCTCGCCATCGAGGACGTGCCGCGCCGGAATCCCTCACCGGGCTCGAAGACCAGCAGCACGCCGGTGAACCCGGCGCTGAACTCCTCCGCGGTGAGCCTGCGGCGGCCCCGCGCCGGGTCGACGATGTCCACCCGGTCGGGCGACCAGCGTTCGACCACCACGAAGTGGTTGAACTCCCAGTGCGCGACCGCGGGAAGCGGCACGCGCGCCAGGTCCTCGGGCGCGAGGGAGAAGGCCCGCGCCTTGAGGCCGTGGTCACGGGCGCCGTCCACGATGGCCTTGGCGCTCAGCCCGTCTCTGCCGACCTGGAGCCGTTCGGCCACCTGGTGCAGGGTCGTGCGGTGACCATGGTGGCAGAGCACCATGGCCAGGCAGGCGGCGCCGCACTCGGTGTCGGTGTTCTGCAACAGGACCGGGGGGCGGCGCATCATCAGGAAACCGCCCTCAGCGCCAGGGCGGTCAGCACGGCCCCGCCCGCGACGACGGCGGCCACCACCAGCCACAACGCGAGGAACGAGGGGCTGCTGATCACCACGGGCACCGGGGCCGCGGCGCGGGAGGCCGCCCGGCTGCGCAGCGCCTCCTCCCGGTACACGCCGCTCCTCCCCGCGACCGGTGCCGCCTGTGGGGGACGTGGCCGTGGGATCGGGCGCGGGTGGTCGGTGCCGGTCACGACCAGTGCCATTCGACCGTGGCCGCGGTGCGGCGCTCCCCCAGCCACACGGCGAACGCGGCGCGCCCGGCGGCGTCAAGCGTCTCGGGGTCCCCGGCGGCGGGGGTCCTGGACAGGACGGCGCCGGTCAGGAACCCGCCGCTGGGCAGCTTCTCCGGCCCGACGACCTGGCCGGGCTGCGTCCCGCGCAGGGCCTCGGGCAGATCCTTCTCCCAGCGGGTCGCGACGGTCACCACCGCCTCACCGAACGAGGCGGGGCCGGAGAGCGGCGCGTCCGACACGGGGCCGGAGAGCGGCGCGTCCGACACGGGGCCGGTGAGAAGCCCGCCCGGCGCGAGGCTCGTCAGCAGTTCGTCCACGGTGTCGGCGATCGTCTTGTTCGCGCCGGTGACCCAGACGGCCTTGACGCGGGCGAAATCTCCCGGGTGCGCGGCCAGATGGCCCGGCGCCAGCTCGGCCTCCTTGTCACGGCGGAACCGGCGGCGGCGGGCGATCCCCGCGATGTACGCCTCGAAATGCTCGCCGGACATACCCGCCTCGGCCATCCAGGCCAGCGTCGACGCGCGGTCGCGAAGGCCACGGCCGCGGCGGAACTCGTCCGCCGTCGCCTGTAGTTCCGCCGCGCTCACCGGCGCGCCGTCCTCGGACGCGGCCGCGGACAGCAGGCACTGGTCGACGATGTCCTCGTACGGCGAGGCGTCCCGCCGGGACAGCGAGCGCAGCATGGTCAGCGCCTGGGGCACCGACACGTGCACGTCGTCCACGCTGACCAGGTACCCGGCGGCCCAGTGCGTCGAGTGGTCGATCAGCCAGGGCACCCCGTCCTCGGGCGGAGCGGTCAGCGCGACCGTGCCGCCGCCCGGATGGTCGAGCAGCAGGTCATAGTCCACCACGGGCGTTCCCGGGCGCTGGTCGACGAGCAGCCGCGCCCGGGTCCGCGGGTGCCGCGCGGCCCACTCGTCCGCCGCGCGGCGTGCGGCGGCGACGCCGGCCCGGCGGCGGGGCAGCGAGAGCAGCAGGTCGGCCCCGGATTCCAGGGCCTCGGCGAAATCGGTCACGGCTTCTCTCCGTCCATGAGCCGGTCGGCGATCGCGTCGCTGACCGGCAGCCCTGCCCAGAGCTCGACGAACCCCCACGCACCGTTGGAGTTCAGTTCCAGGAAGACGTACTCGCCGCCGGGCGTCACGATGAAGTCGAGGGCGGCGTAGGTGAGGCCGACGTCGGCGACCAGCCGGGCGCAGCGCAGCGCCACCTCGGCGGGCAGGTCGTGCGGGCTGTACCGGACGCGGTCGTTGTCGTAGTGCCGCCAGTCGTCCCTGGCCGCCCTGGAGGCCGACGCGTCGATCTCCGCGGCGAGCACCCGCCCCCCCACGACGATCACCCGCAGTTCGACGGCCTTCGGGACGTACGGCTGCAGGATGACCGGCTCGTGCCGCAGCCGGTGCCGGGAGGTCAGGTGACGGCGGGTGACCACGGTCGTGTACGCGCGGTGCTGGGCGCCGTCGATCTGGAACCGGTCGGAGGCGATCTGCTTGGCGACCAGCCGCCCGGCCGCCGACTCGTACGCGTCCGCGAGGTGTGCGGGGTCGTTGGTGTACGTCGTGTCGGGTACGGAGAAGCCCAGGTCGATCGCGCGGGCCAGGTGGAAGATCTTGTTGTGGGCGCGCAGCTCGTCCGCGCGGCGCCCGGGGAGCCAGCGGGCGTTCAGCAGGCTCCACACCCCGTCAGCATGACCTCCGCCTGGAGCTTGACGTGCGCGCGCCGGCTCGGCTCGGTGATGGTGTCGGCCGCCTGCGGGCCGCTCGGCCTGCTGCGCCACACCGCGGTGATCTGGGACAGGTCGATGGTGCCCGTATCGGTGTCCAGGAGCAGCCGACGCTCGCCGCCGGTGAACGACGCGGTGATCCGGCTGCGCGCGGGGTAGTCGCCGTTGTCCCACCACAGCACCGGCGTCCCGCCGGCCTTGGAACCCGGCGTCCCGCCGGCCTTGGAACCCGGCGCCCCGCCGGCCTTCGAACCCGGCGCCCCGCCGCCCGAGGGCTCGTCCGAACCCACCAGATAGGCCCCACGCCGGCGCAGTGCCCCCAGGACCCTCTCGGCGGCCCCGTCCCCGCGCGAACTCATGATCATTATCACTTCTCGGCCCCGCCTCGAAACCCCACTACCCAGCCCACCCTGACGGCGCGGTGGAACGCTTTTCGCGTCCCACCACGCCATGGCATCCGGATGCCCGCCGGCTAGATCAGACCAGCCACCACTCGTAGGGCACGTCGTTCAGGGTCCAGGCGCTGGCCTCCCAGTGCTTCTCCGGCCTCGCGCCGCCCGCCACCTGAACCAGCTCGGCGTCGCCGAGCTCCGCACCCTCGAAAGGCAGGTCGTCAATAGTGATCTTCGACATGATCGTTCCTCCCCGCCGCGTGATCGCGGCCTCACTCCCCGGCCCTCCCTCAGAGGACCGGCGCCGCAGGCTCTCCAACGGCCCGGCGGCTGCATGAGAAACCTAGAAACGCCCACTTGCATATGACTGGGGATCTACTGGGCGAAACACTTGAACGACTGCCCGCCCGGATCGTCAGCCGTCCTCTCCAGGGGCCAGAAGGATCCCGAGGTAGAGGCAAGGAGGTACCGCCACCTGTCTCAAGGCAGGTGAGTGCCGTCGTGGATACAGTGGCCGGCATGCCGAACGCCGCACACGCCGGACGGGTCATCTTCCTCAACGGGACGTCGAGTTCGGGCAAGACAACCCGGTTGTCTGGTCCCTGCCCCCAGGGCATGGTCAAGCGGCTCGATCCAAAGACTCCGAGAAGCACCGGCTGGGGTTCGGGGTCAGTGACCGGTGACGAGGGCACGACGTCGACGGCGGATGAGCGCGAACCCGACGAGGACCACCGTGCCGTAGACGATCCATCCAGGCCAGCCCATGGCTGAGCCGTTCACGGTGTCGATCGTCGCGCCGGGGGCCGGCAGCGAGGTCATGATCAGCGCGGATGTAGCGTTGTTCACCCCGTGGGCGAGCGCCGCCGGCCACAGGGAGCCGAAGCGCACGGTCAGCCAGTAGAGGAAGCCTCCTACCCCGATGCATGCTGCGATCATCGCGAGTTGCCCGGCCCACGGCACCGCATCGGGGTAGTTGTAGCCAAGAAGAATCAACGGTGCATGCCAGAGCCCCCACAGCACGCCCCCGGCGACGATGGCGGCCGGAAGTCCCCACAGCTGCTCAATCCGCGGCATGAGGTAGCCGCGCCACCCGAGCTCCTCGCCGAGAGCGAGGATCAGGTTGATCGCGCCGCCGAGCACCATCGCCGTCAGCAGCTTGCCACCGAAGGCTAGCCAGATCTGCGGAAGTGAGGTGCCTGCCGGGAGTCCCAGATCGGCTGCGGCCTGCCGCAAGGTGAGGTCGAGATCGAAGGTGCCGAGAACACCCGCGAGCAGCTGGGACGCCACCAGCAGGATGACGGGTGCGATAATGCCGATGGCGAGCGCGCCGAGAAGTCGGACCAAGCCGCCGTTCATCCCCAAGCCGAGACTCGCGAGCACCGTGTCGCGCTCCGGAGCGTGACCGTCGGGACGCGAGATCTGCGACTTCCTGCGACGCCACGAGCGACGCTCGACCAAACGGACGATCAGAATGGCGGAGAGCGCCGGCGTGAACATGGCGATCCCTCCGCAGATCGTTAAGAGAGCCGGGTCGGAGAGACCAGGGCCTGTCCAGAGCGGTAGGCAGACCAGCCAGCAGAGCCCGAAGGCGATGAGGCAGTACAGCGCGATACCCGTGATCTGCTGTCTGCGCGGCATCGAGCGGGCGGACGCCGGCAACTCGCGCGGGTCGCTCTCGGCGGTGAACTGGGGCGCGTCCCGATATACGGCGTCCTGGTGCCTTACGCCGATGCGGTCGGACATCACGATCTCCACATGTTCGAACAGTGGGCGTCTCCCACCGCCGTCGATGCTAGAAATCGCATCTCACCGAGACGAGCGGCTTTAGGACGAAATCACGGCATTGCGTCTTTCGATGCAGGTGCGGGGTTATCACTGTCGGGCACCCGGACGATGCGGTTCTGATACGCCCACACGACCGCCTGGAGCCGTGAGCGCACCCCGATCTTGGGGAGCATGCGCGCCAGGTGGGATTTCACCTCGCAGGCCGAAGCCCTCGGTCGGTTCAGGGTCGGGGGCATGCGCTGCGGGGCCGTTACCCACGGTGATCAGCAGCGACGCCGGTGCGGTGTCATCGACATGCACCTCGCGCCGGGCGCCGGGCGCGTGACGCGCGGCGTTCGCGAGCGACTCCTGCACCATGCGGTAGCCCGCGAGGTGGGCGAGCGGGCCGAGATCGTCTCCGACAGCTGAGTGCTTGGATCGCGTCGTGACGTGAAGATCCACCGATTCACCGTCCGCCGCGCTGGTGGCGACGAGGTCTCGGACGGCGTCGATCCGGTGGGTTTCGACGCCGCGCTCAGCGCCCCCGCGAAGCAGGCCGACCACCTGCCGGAGGTCACCGAGCACAAGCCGACTCTGCGTTCTGATCTGCCGCAGGCCGGCCTTGGCCGCATCGGGCTCGGTGTCGACCTGGCGCTCGACGGCGGCGCACATGATCGCGATCCCTGACATGTGATGCGCGGCGATGTCGTGCAACTCCCGTGCGATCCCGGCGCGCTCCTGAGCGATCGCGGTCTGCAGAAGGGCCTCTTGCATCCGCTCGAGCGCCTCCTTCTCGGCACGGAGCGCGATCACCAGGCGCCGGCGCGCGACGACGACGAACGCGATCACCAGGGGCACGCCGAGCACGAGGAGAAGCTGCGCGATCGAGGTGAGCACGGCGAACAACGGCGGCATCGACTGCAGGGCGCCGATGAGCGCCTTCGCGGTCACGGCGACCGCCGCGGCGAGAACGCCGCTTCGCAGCGGTGCCCCATCGCTCCGTGTGCCGGCCAGGTACGCGGCCACCATGATCGGAATCGTCGTCACGGTGGAGATCTGTGCGACGTCGAGGAACGCGGTGCAGAACGGTGTCACGGCCACGATCACGAGTACGACCGCGGGCGCCCTCGTCGACCAGACCAGCGCGACGCCCTGCAGCACGAGGAGGAGGAGCACAGGCCACCACGATGCGAGCACGTCGGTCACCCGGTCGCCCGACCCGGACAGCGAGAACGCCCCCAGCATGACGAGCACGACCGTGAGCCCAGTCGTCACGGCCGCGCGAAGGACATCGCGCGCGAGGAGGCGCCGCGAAGTTGCGAGGGCGCTCATGTCATCCATCCTGGTGCTCATCGCCAGCCAGACAGCTCGCCTCAGCCGAACGAGCGGCGCTCGCACGCGGCCGGCCTCGTCACCTCTCCTGTCAGGGTACTCACCGAGAAGACGCCTCGCATGCTGCAGCGCCGGCGACGACCTCGTCATCGACGAAATGCTCCCGACCCCTGACCTGCTGCCGGTATGGATGGACGCGCTGGCCGACCTGGACGTACTGCTCGTAGCCGTGACCTGCCCCCTGGAAGTGGCCGAACAACGAGAGGCGGCACGCGGCACCGAACCCGGCCTCGCCCGCGGCCACCTCCGCACCGTCCACACCCACGTAACCACGTACGACCTGACGCTGGACACCACCAGGGCCACACCCACCGCCCTGGCGAAGGCCATCCTCCGACACCACCAGACCCGCTCCTGATCTTTGTGCGGCCGAACAGGCACCACAGTGAGCACAATCGGATCATTAAGCACGTACTCAGACACACGGACCCAAACCATGTCGAGCCACAACGCCCATGATCGTTCTTTGGGTTCAATCCGGGCGAATACCGACCGGCCCCCTGCGCTGCCCGCATTTCGGAGGGCATGTGCCTCTGGTCTACGTCGTGGCGGCGATAGCAGATGAGTCTGCGGATGTGCATCGTGGAAAACACGTACATGCCGATAGAAAAATCACGCGGAGTTGCCAAAGAAACGCGGACTGCGACTTTCCAGATGACTTGCTTGACATTTACTAGTTGATGTCATCCAATTGCAATTCGACCCACGGAAGGAGATGGAGATGCGCAGGAAACTAGGGTTACGCACAACTATCGGCGCAATGGTCTTAGCAAGTGGGGTGATCATTCCTCCACAGGCAAGTCAGGCAGACACCGTGAACTTTCCCTACATCGGCATGACGACGCAATCTGCGATAAGCGGCGTGGTCGGGCGGGACGGCACCGCCGTCTCCGGCGCCGATGTGGTGGCTGTAGCTCATTCCAATGCAGCAGCTATCGAGAGTACGCCCGAAGGCGGGACCCTCCCCACCTTGGTTGTGGCGGCTGCCAGCACAAACGCAGTCGGCAGATTCTCGATCAACGTCGACAGAACTGCTCTGCCATCGGCATATATAGGCGCAGGCGGAGAAGTCAACCTCGAACTCGTTATCGCCGACGACCAAAAAGAAATACGATGGGATACCACTGCACTACCCGCCCAATACCCCACACCCGTCGGTGGCGGTGAAGAACTGTGCGGTCCAGACGTCACCTACGGCTGCGACTTAGGAGATCCCGTATACATAGTTGCGGGCACCACAGCAGATCAGACCGAACCACTTAATGTCGTAGTCGCAACGGCCCAGGGTGCGACGGTAATACCTTCCTGGTCGAGCGCTAAGGCACAACAAGCAGGCGCATCTCTGCCAGCTCAGCTCATAGTCGATCTAGGCACTCACCCGACAGTTCAGGACGCTAACGATAATCCTGCGTCGTGGATCAACGCACCTCGAGGACCGACCGCTTCCTCCGAGGACGAACCCCCTCCCGCTGTGATGCCGCCCGTCTCCGCAGAGATCGGCGCAGCAGAAGTCTTGGCGGCGAAGGCAGTAGAGGCAGCACCGCGGAGCAGCGTGTTCCAAGCTACCGCCGATGCGATTCAATCCGCTGGAGTTACGACCGCAGAGATAACTGCCGGCCGGCTTGCCGCAGCAAGATACCCTGGCCCGAACTGCGGATACGCGACCAAGATACTGAAAAAATATTACAACCAAGGGGAAGTTTACGCACCAATCTATAACTACCTCGGCGCTAAGGCGACCGTAGAGCAGCATTTAGGATCAACTCACACCATTAGCGTAGGGTACAAGAGTACAGCAAGCGGAAATTACAGCGCCAGCGGCTCAGTCTCTATTACCGTGAGCGGAGAAGCCAAGGACACCCGTAAGGGTGTTGTCAATAAGTGGCTGGTTGGCGGTGTGCACGTAGCGCTGAAAGCGTCGGCTTGCCAGAACAATCCGACGAGAAAGCTGGTTCCATACGCGATAGGCGATGCGATACTCCTAACATCCTGGGCGACACATCGCAACTTCAGCAAACAATGCATATTGTATAGCGAGCAAGGCACTTACGAGAAGTCACACGGCCGTAGCGCGACCGTTAACGGGGCAATGGAGATTCTAGGCTTCTCTGCATCGGCCCAAAACGGCTTCAATGCTAATGCCAAATATACGCTCGACATTAGTCTTCCTGGAACCAAGATCTGCGGCAACGGACGTAGTGTCAGAGAATCCTCCATCATCGATGCCCGTCCTGCGTGAGAAAAAGTGAACATTCGCATCCTCCTTCGATGTGTGACCATATCGATACTGTGCATCTCCATTCTGTCATGCTCAACGCGCCACAACCCTCAGTCGCCACCGCCCAAACTGGCAAGCGGGCCCGGAGAAGACAGAATAGGACTGTATAATACAAAGGAGAACGTCCCCTATCTATTCGGTTCCGACACCGTATGTCTCGACCGGCCGGGGACCGTAACAGTAGAGAAGATCGACCTCGAAGGAGGGCGCGGCGGTCTGAGCGTTGTCGCTTACACATTCCGCTATCACCCGAGCGATATTATTCCCGTAGGACAGCGACAGACACTGATCAGTCAGCGCATACCCATAGTGAAGACGGTAAGCGAGGTTTGTGGGCCTGACTCTGCAACAGAGTATGTTTTGCAAATCGCGCGGACAACCTCGATGACGGGTTCTAGCGACAGAGTGGTCATGTATTACCGCAGCAACTCACAGCTCTACACGTTGCGTATATCACATGGCATGACCTTGTGCGCCCCCGGCGACAGGGAAACGCGCCTATGCAAGAAAGCGCCAAAATAGGCTCTAACCGGTCAGGGTGACTGCGGCGTCTCCATCTTCTTCAGAAGTGGGGATGCCGCAGATACATATCCGCACCGATGCTCCCCCTCCACGAACCCCGGCGTGGCAGATGCACCCGACAGGGGGTGGCCGATGTCACACAGCACTATCCGCCGAGCCGGGCTCCCAAAAGCTCCTTTGCGAAGGCACGTGAGCAGAGAGGCATGCGGAAATGATTGCGTGGCTCCGTCGCGGATGGGGGGAGCCACGCCGTTCAGCGGATGGCAGCGAGGAAGTCCCACCAGGCGTTAGGTGAAATGATCAGTGCCCTGCCACTTGGACGTTTCGCTTGTGGAAGGTCACGCGGTGAGGGTGCGTAGTTCCTGGGCGGCGGGGAGGCTATGAGCCTTGTCCGGCAGGGCATTGACGATCTGGTTCGCGATACGGCGGCGGGTCGCGCTGAGCGGGTAGGTCTGCGCTACCACAAGGGCATCGTCAAGGCCGTCCGCCACGTCTCGATCGTGGACGAGGGTCAGGGCGCGTGCCATGTGAACGTTGGCGATGTCACCGTGATGATCTGCGGGGAAAAGAGCGAGGGCCTGCTCTATCGCCTGAGATGCTTTCCGGGTGTCTCCGATGAGCGCCGACACGCATGCGTGGTGCCAGTGATGGTTACGTTCTGGGTAGCCCCAGATGGGAGATGTGTGGTCACTGTTGACGTCGTCCGGCAGGAGCTCGAACGCCTTGTCGAGGTCGTCCAGCGCGGCACGGGTCCGACCGGCGTCACCCAGCATGGCCGAGATCATAGCTTTCGCATTGGTCGCCCTGACGAGCCCGGCACCGGGCTTGCCGTCGGCGATCCGTATGGCATCGTCGGCAAGCCGGTCGACAACCGCAAGGGGCCGGTTCGCGAAGGCCCCGAAGTAGGCTTCCCGCGCGCGCACCCAGACACGCAGACCGCGATCTCCGGAGGCGTCGGCGGCACGGCGGGCCATGCGCCACATGGTGAGCGAGTTCCCGCTGTTCTCTCCCACGTCGCCGAGTTCCACCGCGAGGATGGTTCCGAGCTGGGCACTCGTGCGTAGCAATCCGTCGCGCATGACCGGAGACGGGTTTCGTTCGAGAAGGCGGGAGATCTCCGCAATGTCCATCGTCACGGCGCCGATCAATGAGCCGGGAGAACTGACCACCCAGTTATGCGCGTGCTCCCAAGCGATCTCTTCCCAATCTTCAACACCCAGGCGCTGATGATCAACGGCGGCACGTTCCACACCAGAGGTCAGGGCTTCGAGCGTCCCGGGTGGGATCGCCACTCCGGCACTGATAGCGGCGATTAGCCGCATTGCGGTACGTCGGTGCATATCGCCCTCCTCATCCCGGACCGGGACTTCCTTTTCGAGAGTACGTGCCCGTAGTCGTTCTAGCTCGACAGCATTTGCATGCAGTGCGACGAGTTGTCCGTCTGCGCCAAAGAGAGCGTCGAGACGGGCGACGGTGTCCGCCTGCGGACGTGCCAGCCCACGCTCCCACTTGGACAGGTCACCGCCATCGCACAAAGCCCGTGCCGCCGTTTCCTGCTGAGTGAGCTTGGCCATATCGTCACGCCAGTGCCGCAGGGTGGCGCCCAGCAGATGCCATGAGGAAGCCGCCGGGTCTACCGGTTCAGCACGACGCGGCATGCGGGCCTCCGATTCCTGGGCGTATCTGGGTTGTCACTCTCCAGAATTAAACCTCTTCAGGCACTCCCGGTCAGCCCTAATGATGGCAATGCCATAGGCGAAATCCTCGCCCCCGCCAAAGAAGCGGAAAGCCGCCGAGATGGTACGAACGCCCGGCGGGCACCCCTGATTGGGAAGGTCCTCCTGACCCATGTCCATGACTAGAGACATTCGCGTCATCCGCGTCCGCTGGGGCGCGGATGCTCCGCCGTTGCCGCTCGGGTGCCGCTGGTGTGGACATCCGCCGTACGCCCACGACGCCTCCAGCCTCCCGCACCGCCGTCACCACCAGTGGGAGCAGCCGACCCTCGCCCAGACGCGCGCTCGGCTGGACGCGCGGCGACGTCTGGGCCTGTGCGCCTCCCTTCCGGCGGCCGCGCCCGTACGTTCGCTGGTCACGGAGTCGCCCGCCAGTTCACGGCCCGGCAGGCATGTGCGGCCCGTCCTGGCTGCCGCCTCGCCCGACGGCGGCCGCTTCCCGGCCATACCTACGGCCAGTCGGCGCGAGCCGTACCAACGAGAGCCCTGCCAACCCGCGCCATATCGACCGGAGCCCTACCAACGCGTGCCGTTCCGATCTGAGCCGTACCGGCATGGAGCGGCAGCGTGAGCGGGCGGGAACCGGGGCGGCACAGGGTCGGTGGGCCGCAGGTGCGGGTGGAGCCGCGGAGCTGGGATCCGGCCAAGAAGGCGGCGGCCTCGCAGGTCGACCAGATGGAGCCGGGGTGGTTCGTGTCGTACGGGGTGGGGAGTCGGCGGTTCGTTGCGATTGCGACGTGGCGGGCTCCGCAGCCGCTGAGGGTCGAGGCGGGCTCGGTCGAGGAACTGCGCGAGCTGATGCGTGAGGCCGAGTTGGGGGCGATGGCGGGTTTGGGGCGATCGTGGGCGTGGGTGGCGTGAGCGGTTCCGGCACGCACGCCTGCGAGCCCGTCGAATCCGTCCGCTCTCGGGAGCCTCTCCACTCTCTGGAGTCGGTCCGATCTGTGGAGTCCGTCCCGCCTGTCCAGGCCGTCGAGCCCGTCGAGTCCGTCCGGTCTGTGGAGTGCGTCCGGTCTGTGGAGTCCGTCGAGTCCGTCGAGCCCGTCGAAGCCGCTGCGTCCGAGGCCGGGTGGCGTGACCCGTACGGATTGGGGCCGGACGCGCGGATCTCGGTGGGCGGCTACTTCCCGCGCGTCACCGGGCGGCCGGGGGAACTGTCGGGCTCCTGCACGACGGGAGGTGACGGGCCGTTGTACGCGGTCGCGTTCGTCGTCCCGTCCAGGACCGAGCACGCCGTGCCCTGGTCGTCTGCCGTTCCCGGAGCGGTGGCCACTGCGGCGTGCACGGCTCAGGTCAGGGTGGCCGGCATCTCCGGGTCGCGGGTGATCTGGATGCCGGGCGTGATGATGTGCGGCGACTGCGCCGTGGTGGTCGGTGGGGCGAGGCGGGGTGAAGTGCTGTGACGCTCAGCGCGACGGACGGCAGCGCCGGGCACGGGCCTCATGTGCTGGAGCCGCAGCCGGATTGCGTACAAGTCCAGTGGCAGGCCGCGACTCAAGCCGAGGACCGGCGGAGGGTGCTGCGGTGGACGTGTGAGTGCAGGCCTGTGGTGTACTACCTGGTCGCGGCCGGTGGACAGGGCTACATCGAACGGACGGGTCCCGGCCCAGCGGCCGTTCAACAAAGAGGTCCCGGCGCGGGTGCGGTTCAAGGGACAGGCCCCGATCTGACGACGGCTGAACGGACAGGTTCCGGCCCGATGACGGTTCAGACTGCCCGGATGCCGCACGTGCAGGTGGCGGATCTGTGGGAGTTGATCTGGCTGGGACGTGCCCGGTGATGGCGCGGCGTCGTGACACCACATGGCACGAGGAGTTTCTCCGCTTGGTGAACGACGGCCTGACCTTCAAGGCGGCGCTCGGCAAGCTCGGCGTGAGCCCTGCCACCCTCAACAAGCACTTCCAGGCCGACCATGCCTTCCACGCCAGGGCCAGACGCGGGCGCGCCCGCCGCCTGCACGGTCCGGCCCCCGACACCTCCTGGCACCCTCGGCTGCCGCCGCTCCTGGCCGCCGGGCTGTCCGTCGCGCAGGCGGCCAAGCAGATCGGGAAAAGCCCCATAACGGTAAGAAATCACCTGAAGTGGTTTCCTGATCTGCACACCGCCGCGAACAGCGCCGCCGGGCAAGGCCCCGGGGCCGACTTGGCGTCTCAGGGCTAACCCCGCGCAACCGATTCCCCGCGACCGTGCAGCGGACATCTGGGTCGTCGTCATCGGACCGGCGACGGCCCGTCCGCGTCCCACCGGACGAGTACGGTTCGGTGGGCGGTCTGGGTTCCGGTGAGCGGGTCGATCCGGAAATCGCCGAACATGGTGGTCGTCTGCAACCGCGTGGCCGCCGACCACAGGGCGTCGCGTGAGGTGCTGCCGGTCGCGCGTGCGCAGTGGACGGCGATGGCGGCCGTGGCCGCCGCCTGGACGGCCGGGTAGTCCGGCGGCACACCGGCCCGTTCGGTGTATGCGGCAACGAAGTCGGCTTCGGCGGGGCCCAGCTCGGGCTTCCCTCCGCTGCCCGGGGACCACTGGCCCACGCCGTAGATCCCCCGAGGGTCGCCGACCACCTGACCGAACTCGCGTACTCCGGCTGCCACCGCGCACAACCTCGAAGGGGGATTCGCCAGCGCGAGCGCGTTCCTGACCGTCTCCACGTCCTCCTCGAAAGAGCCCGCGCACATCAGGGCCCATCGCCGCGTGCCCGCCGGGGGCGACAGCCGTCCAGTCGCGACACGGACGGCGGGAATGCTGAGGGAACGGGCCGTCACCTCGGCCCCGGCGGCCACCTGCCGGCCGAAGGCCCCTTTCCCGTGCGCGATCCATAGGGGCACGCCGCCCGCCTCGGAGGCCAGGTGGTGGAGAAACGGCTCGGCGTACCGGCTGGCCGGGGTCGGCACGGAGACGACGTGGCCGGGATGGGCGGCCTCGACATCATCGCCTGCCCCACCGTGGTTCCAGATCAGCCGATCCAGACGGGCGGCCACATCCCCCGCCCGCCGCATGAGCTGCGTCGAGTACGGCCCGAGCAGAATGTCACACTGCTCCGCAAGCCGAAGCAGCCCGCTTTCCAGCACGTCTGGACGACTCTCATCGTCCTCGACCACCAACTCCACCGCACCGGCCCAGGCCCGCCAGACCTCCAACCCCGCCCGCGCCTGCCCGCCAAACCGGCCATATCTGCCCGACAACGACAAGCACACCCCTACGCGCAGATGCCTCCCTCTACCCGTCATGCACCTTCACCACCTGCCAGAACTTGGCGCTGTACCGGGGCGCCGACCCGGGCGAGTGGCGCGCGGCCAGGATTACGGTGCAGGTCCTGGATGGATGGACCCACCCGCGCGAGCGCGCGCGCCAGATCCTCGCCCGGGCGCGGCTGCCGGCTACGCGGTGACCAGGGCGTCGCTGCGCGGCTGGGGCACAGCGGCACCGGCCTTCTGCTCGTCGGCCTGCGCGGTCCGCTCCTCAACGGTCAGCAGGCCCAACTCGGCGCGCTCGTCGCGTGGCAGGTAGTCCAGGGCGAGGCGGCGGCCGATGTAGTCGGTGATCGAGGCCGCGATGCGGATGTCGGGGTCGTTGGTCAGGCCGCGCGGCTCGTACGCCACGCCCACCAGGTCGTTGACGATCTTCACGAGAGGAACACCGTGATCGAGCGCCACATTGATCATGGTGTAGAGGGCATCGGTGAGTCCGCGCAGCGTGGACCCGTGCTTGCCCAAGTGCACCGCCACGTGCCCCAACGAGCCGTCCGCATGGGCAGAGGTGATCAGGTGGCCTTGGGCGCCACCGATGCTGAAACGCCGGGTGTGGCCGTTCGGCCGGGCTGCGCGAGAGGTCATATCGGCTCCATGTAGACGGAGATCGGATCGGCACGCCGCATCATGCCGCACCCGCGGCGCGCAGGCACGGATTCCCGCAGACGCGCCCGAAGAAGCGTGAGGAACTCGTGACCCGGCAACCGGCTCGGCAGGGGCCTGTGGCCGTGAGCGTGCTCGGTCCGCCGGCGACCGGCAAGTCCAGCCTGACCGCCGCCCTGGCGTCCCGCCATATGGCCTGATCTTCCGGCTGCGCGAGTATGCCCGCCACCGGGCAGCGCACGACGCGGGCCTGGCCCAGACCATGCGAACCAGCACCGACCCACTGGGGCGGGTGCCCGATCCCGTGGCCCTGAGCCTCATCGATCACGCTCTACACGGCCCTGCCGCGCTCTTGCTGCTGCTGGAGTGCTTTCAGACGGCGCCGTCCCGGTCTCGGAGGTACGCGGATCTGCGTATGGTGAGGCCGCTGGTGAGCGGATGTCCCAACGGGGCCGCGCGGCGAGACTCGGCGCATGCTGACCGTTCTCGTTCGTGCCTTCCGCGTGCCCGAACTGCGGAAGAAGATGCTCTTCACGCTGGCGGTGATGGTGCTGTTCCGGTTGGGGCAGGTACTGCCCGCGCCCGGGGTGAACGTGGTCGCGGTGCGGGAGTGCCTGAGCGGTACTCGTGGCGGCTTCCAGGACCTGCTGCAACTGTTCAGCGGCGGGGCGATGCTGAAGCTGTCGGTGTTCGCCCTCGGGATCATGCCGTACATCACCGCGAGCATCGTGGTCCAACTGCTCACCGCGATGATCCCGCGCCTGGAGGCGCTCAGGAAGGAGGGGCAGCAGGGGCAGGCGAAGATCACGCAGTACACGAGGTATCTGACGGTGGCGCTGGCCGTGCTGAACGCCACCACGGTCGTGTCGCTGGCCCGCGCGGGCCGGATCTTCCCCGACTGCGCCCGCCCGCTGCTGCACGATCAGAGCCCGCTCGCGGTCGTGGTGATCGTGGCGACGATGGTGGCGGGGACGTCCGTGGTCATGTGGCTGGGCGAACTGGTCACCGAACGCGGGATCGGGAACGGCATGTCCATCCTGATCTTCACGCAGGTGATCGCCGTGTTCCCCTCCTACGTGTCGAACATCTTCGCCGTCAGCCCGCTCGCGGTCGCGGCGATGCTCGTCGCGGGCGTGTTCCTGGTGGCCGCGGTGGTGTTCATGGAGCAGGCGCAGCGGCGGATCCCGGTGCAGTACGCCAAGAGGGTGGTCGGGCGCAGGATGTACGGCGGGACCTCGACGTACCTTCCCCTGAAGGTGAATCAGGCGGGGATCGTCCCCGTCATCTTCACCTCGTCCCTGCTCTACCTCCCGCAGCTCGCGACGCAGTTGCTGGACGGCAGAGGGCCGGTCGCGGAATGGCTGGCGCGCTACCTCGTCTCGGGCGACCACCCGGTGTACATAACGGCATATCTGCTGCTCATCGCGGCTTTCACCTACTTCTACGTGTCGATCACCTTCAACCCCGAGGAGGTGGCCGAGAACATGAAGCAGTACAGCGGGTTCGTGCCCGGCATCCGTCCCGGGCGGCCCACCGCGGAGTACCTGCGGTTCGTGCTGTCACGGCTCACCGCGCCGGGAGCGATCTACCTCGGCACGCTGTCGCTGATCCCGATCATCGCGTTCGTGATCCTGCGGGATCCGTCGACGCAGCAGAACTTCCCGTTCGGCGGGACGACCCTCATCATCATGGTCGGGGTGGGGCTGGACACGGTGAAACAGATCGAGGCGCAGGTGGAGCAGCGCACCTACAAGGGCTTCCTCAGGGGATCGTCAGCCCGGATCGCACCGCGAAGACGACCAGCTGTGCGCGGTCGCGGGCGTGCAGCTTGACCATGGCCCGGCTGACGTGGGTGCGGACCGTGTCGGGGCTGATGACGAGCTCCTTGGCGATCTCGTCGTTCGACCGCCCGGTGGCGACCCAGGCGGCCATCTCACGCTCCCTGGGGGTGAGGGTGTCGAGCCCCTCCACGGGGGCGACGTCGTGCCGGCCGAACCGGCCGATGACCTTCCGCGTGATGGCGGGGGAAAGCAGCGCCTCCCCCGAGGCGACCACCCTGATGGCGTGGGCGAGTTCCTCGGGGGCGCTGTCCTTGAGGACGAACCCGCTGGCTCCGGCCCGCAGGGCGGCGAAGACGTACTCGTCGAGCTCGAAGGTGGTCACGACGATGACCCGGGTGGGGTTGAGCGCGGGGTCGGCGGCGATGGCCCGTAGCGTTTCGATGCCGTCCATGCCCGACATGCGGATGTCCAGCAGGAGGACGTCGGGGCGGGTGCCGGCCAGCAGCCGGAGGGCCTCGGCGCCGTCGGCCGCCTCGCCGGCGAACTCCAGGTCGGGCTCGCGGTCGATCAGCGCCTTGAGCCCCATGCGGACGACGGCCTGATCGTCGGCGAGCGCCACGCGAATCGGGCCGGGCGAGCCGGTCACGCCGCGGCCCAGGTCGTGGGACCGCCCGCGCGGGGCGGGGCATCGTGTTCGCTCATCCGGCTCTCGGTCACGCGGTTTCGAGGGGAGGTCACACGGTCTCCAGAGGGAAGCGCGCCACGACGCGGAAGCCGCCGCCCTCGCGAGGCCCGGCTCCGAACGTGCCGCCGACTTCTCGCACCTGGGCCCGCATTCCGGCCAGCCCCCGGCCCTCCACCGGCCCGGAAAGCCCGGCTCCCTCTGCCGGCCCAGGGAGTTCGCGTCCCTCTGCCGGAGTGGACGGCCCGCGTCCCTCTCCGTAGGCGGAGAGCGCGCGTCCCCGGTCGGTGACCTCCAGGACGAACTCCCGCGCGTCGCCGGTGATGTTCACGACGGCTTCGGTCGGGCCCGCGTGGCGCAGGACGTTGGTCAGCGACTCGCGCACGACGCGGTGGACCGTGCCCGCGAGATGTGCGGGCACGGACGGTTCCGCCGGTACGAGGACGACGGGCAGCCCCGCCGCGCGCACCCTGCCGACGAGCCCGGCCAGGCCCTCGTCCGGGGTCGCGGGGTCGATGCCGTCGAGCGCGGAGCGGAGGTGACCGAGCGCCTGCATGCTGGTCGAGCGGATCGCCTCCAGGGACGCGCGGACCTGCTCCGGATCCTCGTCCAGCATGAGCAGGGCGACCCCCGCCTGCATGGCGATGACGGCGAGGCCGTGCCCGGCGGCGTCGTGCACCTCGGCCGCGATGCGCGCGCGTTCAGAGGCGATCGGATCCCGCGCACCGATCGACGCCTGCGCGGTGTCAGCGGGCGACCAAAGTGAGGCAGCCTCGGCGCCGCTCCTCGGGGGGCTCGCCCGAAGGCCTGTGCTCAGGCCCTGATCGGACGCACCGCGATCGACGCCCGTGCTCACGGCTTGATCGGACGCGCCCCGGGCGACGCCCGTACTCAGGGCCTGGTCGGACGTGCTGCGGGCCTGGGCGATGCCGCTGAGCGGCCACGGGATGGCGAGCCACCCGGCCCACGCCAGCATGAGGACGACGGGAACGTCACGCAACCGTCCCAGGCGGCACAACGCCGCCGCGGCCGCCACGAACGAACTGCGCGGGCGGCCGTCCGGAGGCGTGTGCTCGGTCACCATCCCCCATAAGAAACAGGCGCGTCTGCCCCTGATCCTAGCGAGTGCGGGACGGTCCCGCTGGGAGCCGATTCCGCCCGAGCCCGCCCTCCGGCGAAGCCGAGACCGCGCTTCGATGAAAGCAGGGATCGCCCTCCCGTGAAGCCCAGACCATCCTCCCGCGAAGACGGTCACCTGCCGCCCACGCCGCTCTTGACACCCCCAGCGCCGCCGGTCACGCTTGTTGCGGTAAGCGCACCGCGACTCATGATGCGCAACGGAGGTGGGCGTATGGCAGGCCCCCGGGTCGTCGTCATCGGAGCGGGTGTGGTCGGCGCGGCGCTCGCCGAGGAGTTGTCGGCCCGAGGCTGGGACGACGTCACCGTGGTGGACCAGGGGGCTCTCCCGAAGCCCGGCGGGTCGTCCAGTCACGCTCCCGGGCTGGTGTTCCAGACGAACCCGTCCAAGACGATGGCCGAGCTGGCCCGCTACACCGTCGAGAAGCTGACGCGCCTCGACTGCTTCCTTCAGGTCGGCGGACTGGAGGTCGCGACCACCCCCGAACGGCTGACCGAGTTGCACCGCCGGCACGGCTGGGCCACCGCCTGTGGCCTGGACGCGCGGCTGCTCACCACCGACGAGACGGTCGCCCTTCACTCCATGCTCGACCCGGACCGCGTCCTCGGCGGCTTCCACGTCCCCACGGACGGCATCGCCAAGGCCGTGCGCGCGGTCGAGGTCCAGCTCGCGATCGCCCGCGAGCGCGGGGTGCGCGTCCTGGACCGCCACGAGGTGCTGGACATCCGCACGAGCGGAGGCCGCGTCACCGCCGTCGTCACCGACAAGGGAGACATTCCCGCCGACATCGTGGTCTGCTGCGCGGGCATCTGGGGACCGAAGGTCGCCGCCATGGCCGGGACGCCTCTGCCGCTGACCCCGCTCGCGCATCAGCTCGCCTGGACCGGCCCCGTCCCCGCGCTGCGCGGCCAGACGGCGGAGGCGGTCCGGCCGATCCTGCGCCACCAGGACGCCGACCTGTACTACCGGGAGCGGTACGACCGGCTGGCCGTCGGCTACTACGGCCACCGGCCGATGCCCGTCCGGCCCGAGGACATCCTGCCCGTGGGCGACGCCGAGGTGATGCCGTCCGTCACGCCGTTCACCCCCGCCGACTTCGCCGACGCGTGGAAGGAGACCCGGGCCCTGCTCCCCGCGACCCGGGACGCCGAGATCGCGGAGGGTATCAACGGCCTGTTCTCGTTCACCACCGACAACATGCCGCTGCTCGGGCCGTCCCCGGAGGTCGAGGGCTTCTGGGTGGCCGAGGCGGTGTGGGTCACGCACTCGGCGGGCGTGGCGCGGGCGATGGCCGAGTGGCTGGTCGACGGGCACTGCGCGTCCTTCGACCTGCACGAATGCGACGTGAACCGCTTCGAGCCGCACCAGCTCGCCCCCGAGTACGTGCTGACGCGGGACTGCCAGAACTTCGTCGAGGTCTACGACATCATCCACCCGCTCCAGCCGCCGGAGAACCTGCGCCCGCTGCGCGTCAGTCCCTTCCACGTCCGGCAGCGCGAGCTGGACGCCCGTTTCCTGGAGGCGTCCGGCTGGGAGCGCCCGCAGTGGTACGGCGCGAACGCCGGGCTCGCCGAGGGTCTGGACGTTCCCGCGCCGGGTGACTGGGCCGCGCGGTACTGGTCGCCGATCGTCGGCGCCGAGGCGCTGGCCTCCCGCGAGGGCGTCGCGCTGTACGACATGACGGCGCTGAAGCGGCTGGAGGTGTCCGGGCCCGGCGCCGAGGCGTTCCTCGGCCGTATGTCGACCGGCGACGTCGCCAGGCCGGTCGGCTCGGTGACGTACTGCCTGCTCCTGGACGCCGACGGCGGCATCCGCAGCGACATCACCGTCGCCCGCCTCGGCCGCGAACTGTTCCAGGTGGGGGCCAACGGCAACCTGGACCTCGACTGGCTGGCCCGCCACCGTCCCCGCGACGGGTCGGTGACGATCAGGGACATCACCCCCGGCACGTGCTGCGTCGGCGTCTGGGGTCCGCGCGCCCGGGACGTCCTCGCGCCGCTCACCCGCGACGACTTCTCGGCCGAGGGGTTCCGTTACTTCCGCGCCAAGCGGGCGTACATCGGCGCGGTGCCGGTCACGGCGCTGCGGCTGTCGTACATCGGCGAGCTGGGCTGGGAGCTGTACACCACGGCCGACATGGGTCTGAAGCTGTGGGACACGCTCTGGGAGGCCGGGCGGCCGTACGGGATCATCGCGGGCGGGCGTGGCGCGTTCACCAGCCTGCGCCTGGAGAAGGGGTACCGCGCGTTCGGCACCGACATGACCTACGAGCACGATCCGTTCGAGGCCGGGCTCGGGTTCGCCGTGAAGATGGACAAGGGCGACTTCCTCGGCAAGAGCGCCCTGGAGGAGCGGCGGGCGTCCGTCGGCCGCCGCCTCACCTGCCTGACGATCGACGACCCCACCGGCGTGGTGATGGGCAAGGAGCCGGTCTTCGACGGCGACGCGTGCGCTGGGTACGTCACCAGCGCCGCGTACGGCTACACCATCGGCAAGGCCATCGCCTACGCCTGGCTGCCCGCGCGGCTGGCCGTCCCCGGACAGACGGTACATATCGGCTACTTCGACCGGCGCGTGCCCGCCGTCGTGGCCGAGGAACCGCTCTTCGACCCCGCCATGAAGCGGCTCCGCGCATGACCGGGCCCCATGCGAACGGCCCTCGTACGAACGGCCCGCGTGCGATGAGCGACCGGCTCTGGAACAGCCCCGAGCCCGACGCCGCCTACGACGTCGTCATCGTCGGAGGCGGCGGCCACGGCATCGCCACCGCCTACTACCTGGCGAAGAACCACGGCGTCACCAACGTGGCCGTCCTCGAGAAGGGCTGGCTCGCCGGCGGCAACATGGCCCGCAACACCACGATCATCAGGTCCAACTACCTGTGGGACGAGAGCGCGGGCATCTACGAGCACGCGCTGAAACTGTGGGAGGGGCTGGAGGACGAACTCGGCTACGACCTGCTGTTCAGCCAGCGAGGCGTCCTCAACCTCGCCCACAGCCTCCAGGACGTGCGCGACGGCGTCCGCCGCGTCAACGCCAACCGGCTGAACGGCGTGGACGCCGAATGGCTCGACCCGGAGCAGGTCAAAGAGGTCTGCCCGATCATCTCGATCGACCCCGGCACCCGCTACCCGGTGCTCGGCGCCACCTACCAGCCGCGCGGCGGGATCGCCAAGCACGACTACGTCGCCTGGGGGTACGCCAGGGCCGCGTCCGCGCTCGGCGTCCACTTCGTCGAGCACTGCGAGGTCACCGGCCTGGAGGTCTCCGGCGGCCGGGTGCGGGCGGTCGAGACCACGCGAGGGCGCATCGCCGCCGGCCGCGTCGCGCTGTCCGCCGCCGGGCACTCGTCCGTGGTGGCGGGCACGGCCGGCGTACGGCTGCCCGTCCAGAGCCACACGCTCCAGGCGCTGGTCTCCGAGCTGCTCGAACCCGTCCACCCCACCGTCGTCATGTCCAACGCGGTGCACGTCTACGTCAGCCAGGCCCACAAGGGCGAGCTGGTCATGGGCGCGGGCATCGACGCGGCCAACTCCTACCGGCGGCGCGGCGCCTTCCACATCATCGAACGGCAGATGGCCGCCGCGCTCGAACTCTTCCCCTGCTTCGCGCGGGCGCACGTCCTGCGCACCTGGGGCGGGGTGGTCGACGTGTCCCCCGACGCCTCGCCGATCGTCGGGCTCACCCCGGTGGACGGCCTGTACGTCAACTGCGGGTGGGGGACGGGCGGGTTCAAGGCGACGCCGGGCGTCGGCTGGTGCTACGCGCACACGATCGCCACCGGGGAGCCGCACCCGCTGAACGCGCCGTTCACCCTCGACCGCTTCACGACCGGGGCGCTCGTGGACGAACACGGCGCGGCGGCCGTCGCCCACTGACCTGTTCGAGGCGGAGCCATAGGCACAGCACCGCCGAGATCGCCTCGCTGGAGGAGCCATGCTGCTGATCCCCTGTCCGTGGTGCGGGGCGCGCGACGAGGCCGAGTTCCACTACGGCGGCCAGGCGCACGTCGCGTACCCCGCCGACCCGGCCGCGCTCACCGACGAGGAATGGGCGCGCTACCTGTTCTTCCGCGACAACCCCATGGGCCCGTTCGCCGAACGCTGGAACCACACCGCCGGCTGCCGCCGCTGGTTCACCGTCACCAGGGACACCATGACCAACGCCATCACCCGGGAGACCACGCGATGAGCCGGGACGAGCGCGAGGTGCTGTCGTTCACCTTCGACGGACGCCCGTACGAGGGACGCCAGGGCGACACGCTCGCCGCCGCGCTGCTGGCCAACGGCGTGCGGCGCGTGGGGACCAGCGTCACGCTCGGCCGCCCGCGCGGCATCTTCGGCGCCTGGACCGAGGACCCGACCGCCGTCGTGCAGATCGAGCACCCGTTCCCCGAGCCCATGGTGCAGGCGACCACGACCCCGCTGTACGACGGGCTGGCCGCCTCCGGCCTCGCGGGCCGTGGCAGGCTGTCCCTCGCCGCCGACCCCGCGCGGTACGACGCCACGCACGCGCACTGCGACGTCCTCGTGGTCGGGGCGGGCCCGGCCGGGCTGACCGCGGCCCTGAACGCCGCGCGCGCCGGGAACCGGGTCATCCTCGCCGACGACCGACCCGAGATCGGCGGCAGCCTGCCGGACACCGGCCAGACGGTCGAGGGCCGCCCCGGCGGCGAATGGGCGCGCGCGGCGGCCGACGCCTTCCTGTGGCTCCCGGACACGCGGCTGCTCACCCGGACCAGCGTGATCGGCTACTACGACCACAACTACCTCGTGGCCGTCGAACGCCGGGGCGAGCATGCCGTCACCCGCGAACGGGTCTGGCGCATCCGCGCGGGCCGCGTCATCCTGGCCACCGGAGCCCACGAACGCCCGATCGCCTTCGCCGGCAACGACCTCCCCGGCGTGATGCTGGCGTCCGCCGCGCGGGCCTACGTCAACCGGTACGGGGTGCCGCCCGGCCGCCGCGCGGTGGTGTTCACCACGGGCGACGCCGCGTACGACGCCGCCCGCGACCTCGCCGCGGCGGGCGTGGAGATCGCCGAGATCGCCGACGCGCGGGAGGACCTGCTGGTCACGGGCGTGCGGGGCGACGGCGAGGTGCGCGCGGTGCTGGTCGGGCGGCCCGGAGGCCCGGCACGCGAGATCGAGGCCGACCTGCTGCTCGTCTCCGGCGGCTGGAACCCGGTCCTCCACCTGTTCGGCCAGGCCGGGGGCGACCTGCGATACGACGAGCGGATCGCCGCGTTCGTCCCGGGACGCCCGCCCGAGGGCGGCCAGTCCGTCCAGGTGGCCGGCGCGGCGCGCGGAGAGTTCACGACGGCCGGTTGCGTCGCCGACGGCATGGCCGCCGCCTCCGCTACTTCCTCGGATGGAGGGCCGACGTACTCGTCGGGCGAAGCGTGGGCGTATCCGCTCTGGCTGGTGCCCCACGACGACTACACGACCCACTTCGTCGACCTCCAGCGGGACGTCACCGTGGCCGACCTCCAGCGCGCCACCTCGGCCGGGCTGCGGTCCGTCGAACACGTCAAGCGCTACACCACCGCCGGCACGGCCCACGACCAGGGCAAGACGTCCGGCACGCTCACCGGCGCGGTCGTCGCCGGACTGCTCGGCGTGGACGTGGGAGCCCTCGGCACCACGACCTTCCGCGCGCCCTACGTCCCGGTGTCCTTCGCCACGCTCGCCGGGCGCGACCGGGGCGCGCTGCACGACCCTGTACGCGTCACCGCGATGCACGACCGGCACGTCGAGCGGGGCGCCGTGTTCGAGAACGTCGGGCAGTGGAAGCGGCCTCGGTACTACCCGGCCCCCGGCGAGCACCCAGTTGAGGACATGGAGGCCGCCGTCCTGCGCGAGTGCCGCGCCGTACGTGAGGCCGCCGGCGCGCTGGACGCCTCCACACTCGGCAAGATCGACGTCCGGGGGCCGGACGCCGCCGAACTGCTGGACCGCCTCTACACCAACATGATGAGCACCCTGAAGGTCGGTTCCATCCGGTACGGCGTGATGTGCCGGGCAGACGGCATGGTCTTCGACGACGGCACCGTCATCCGCCTGGCCCCCGACCACTTCCTCGTCACCACCACGACGGGCAACGCAGCGGCCGTCCTCGACTGGATGGAGGAGTGGCTGCAGACGGAATGGCCTGACCTGCGGGCCCGCTGCACGTCCGTCACCGAACAATGGGCCACGGTCGCCCTGGCCGGGCCGGGCTCGCGCGCCGTGCTCGCCGCGCTCGCGCCCTCGCTCGCCGTGGACGCCGAGAGCTTCCCCTTCATGACCTGGAGGGACACCGAGGTCGCGGGCATCGGGGCCAGGGTCTGCCGGATCAGCTTCTCCGGCGAGCTGGCCTACGAGATCAACGTGAGCTGGTGGTACGGGCAGGCGCTGTGGGACGCCATCCTCGCGACGGGCGCGGTCACGCCGTACGGGACCGAGGCCATGCACGTGCTGCGCGCCGAGAAGGGGTACCCGATCATCGGCCAGGACACCGACGGGACCGTCACCCCCGCCGACCTCGGCATGGACTGGATCGTCTCGAAGAAGAAGCCCGACTTCGTCGGCAAGCGCTCACACGCCCGCGCCGACACCGCCCGGCCGGACCGCAGGCACCTCGTGGGCCTCCTGCCCGAGAACCCGGACGTCCTCCTCCCCGAAGGCGGCCAGGTCATATCCACCGACCACCTCCCGCCGCCCGTCCCGACGCTCGACCACCTCCCACCGCCGCCCGTCCCCATGCTCGACCACCTCCCGCCGCCGCCCGTCCCCATGCTCGGCCACGTGACATCGAGCTACCGCAGCGCCGCCCTCGGCCGCACCTTCGCGCTCGCCCTGGTCAGCGGCGGCAGGGACCGCCTGGGCGAGCGCCTGTACGTCTTCTCCGGCTACACCCTCATCCCGGTGACCGTCACCCACCACGTCCTCTACGACCCCGAAGCAACCCACCGCGACGGCCACCCCCCGCCTACCCGCTCATGACCGAAGGGACCCCCTGTGACGGCTGACCTGTATTTGAAGCGGATCAGTCCCCTCGCGGGCTTCGCGAGCGTGTCCGACGCGCAGCTCGATGTCCGCGAGATCCCGTTCCTGCGCCAGACGAACGTACGCGCCGACCCCGCCCGGCTCCCGGCCGCGTGGGCGGACCGGCTGCCGATCGAACCGGGGACGTGGCGGCACTCCGGGGAGGCCGACATCCTGTGGCTCGGCCCCGACGAGTGGCTCGCCATCGGCGACCTCGGCCCTGCGCCAAGAGACCCCCTCGCCCCCCTGCGCCCGCACAACATCGCCGCTGACGACGCCCCGAGCCGGCACACCACCGCTGACAACGTCCTGCTGACGGACGTCTCCGCTCAGCGGACGACCGTGCGCGTGGCCGGCCCCGGTGCCCGGGACCTGCTGGCCCACGGCTGCGCCCTTGACCTGCACCCGAGCGTCTTCGGCCCCGGCCAGTGCGCCCAGACCATGCTGGCCCGCGCCCAGGTCGTCCTGATGGTGCGCGAGGAGGACGAGTTCTGGATCCTGGTCCGAGCGTCCTTCGCCCGCTACCTGGCCACCTGGATCATCGACGCCGCGACCGACTACTGAACGATCGCGACCGTCGCCTTGCCCGACCCGAGCCCTCCCGTCAGCAGGAGAGCCTCGATCCCCTCGCCCACCGACCCGCCTACGCCGGGCTGACGTGGGCGGCGACCACCTGCCGCGGCCGGGCTCATCGCCCGCCCTCCGGCGCGTCCAGTTCGGCGACCAGGCGCTTGGGGGCGACGATCCGGTAGCTTTCCTCCACCCAGTCGCACAGCACGTCGAAGTCCGGCATGTCATCGGTGAACGGGACGGTCACCCACCCGGACCTGCCGAGGCCGTGGCTGGTCGGGGCCGCGCCGGGAACGCTGAGCGCGTGCCCGTTCGACTCGCCCAGCTTCACGGACAGCTTGGGACCCCACTTCTCGGTCGGCTCCTCCAGACCGAGGAAGACGAAGATCTTCTTGTTGACCTTGACCACGCTCTCGCCCCAGGGGAACTCCTCGTGCGCCGCGGGGAAACCGAGGGCGAATTCGCGCAGACGCTCCCGCGTCTCCTGCCACTGGTTCATGACGCTATTTTCGTCCGTCCGTGGCGGCGCGCTCCTGGCCTTCGGCGAAGAAGCCGTGAAGGTCATGAAGGTCGCTCAAGGGACGAGCAGCGCCGAAAGGCGCGTTCCAGAACTCGCCCGTCCGCACCTCCCACGGGCCGACGTAGGCGTACGGCACGCCGAGGTAGCCGTCGCCGAGCGAGACCCCATAGTTGATCTCGTCCACGGTGATGCCCAGGTCGAAGTGCTCGGGCCACAGCACCGGCGTGGCCTCGGGCGCGAGCCGGCGCAGCGCCTCATCCCCCGATACCAGGCACCGCGTGAGATACCCGGCGGCCGTGGAATCCACGCCCAGCACGTCGTCCGCCAACGCCCCCGACCCGTCGTGGTACAGGTTCTCCGGCGCGCCCGGCTCCACCCCGGCCGCCGCGCCGACCTCCCGGGGCGTCCGCCCGTCGAGCGGCACCCGAACGCCGCCGCCCGCCACCAGCGCGTCTCCCTCGACCCGCAGCTCCGGCGCGGCGACCGTCCGGAAACCCCCCGGCACGACCCTCAGCCGGATCGTCCCGCTCGTCCGGTACTGCGGCCCCGCCATGACCAGCTCCGCGACCGCGTGCAGCGACCGCCGTGTGACGGCGAGCACCTCCGCCTCCGGCTCCTCAGCGTTCATACGCCACGCTCTCCCAGATCCGTATGCTGTGCCCTTCTGCCTCATTCACCGAAACTCCCCTGAAGGCTGGAGACCTCGGGCTTTAGCCCTTGGGAGGAAAGCCGGACGGTACGGTCACGGTGTGTATAGGAACCGTGCCGTTCTGTTAAGGTTGATCTATGCGGACGGCGTACAAGTGCCGGGTTTACCCGACACCCGGACAAGCTGCGGTGCTGAACCGCACGTTCGGCTGCGTACGCTTCGTCTGGAACCGTACCCTGGCCTGGCGGCGCGCCCGCTACCACGGCGAGCGGGTCACGACGAACTTCGTCCAGGCGAACGCCCACCTGACGGCGATGAAAGCCGGCGACCAGACGGCGTGGCTGAACGAGGTGTCGTCGGTTCCGTTGCAGCAGGCGATCCGCCACCAGCAGGTCGCGTTCACGAACTTCTTCGCCGGACGCGCCAGATACCCGCGTTACAAGTCCCGGACCGGGCGGCAGAGCGCGGAGTACACCCGGTCGGGTTTCCGCTACCGTGACGGGCGGCTGTCGCTGGCGAAGATGGACGCGCCGCTGGAGTTCGTGTGGTCCTGGCCGGATGTGGACCCGGCGGCGATCGACCCGACCACGGTGACCGTGTCCCGTGACCCGTGCGGGCGCTGGTACGTGTCCTTCGCCGTGGACGTGGACGACCCCGAGCAGGCCCCGGCGACCGGTGCCGTGGCCGGCGTGGACCTCGGAGTCAAGCACTTCGCGGTCACCTCCGGCGGCGAGAAGATCGCCAATCCGCGTGTATTGGCGAAGCGGGAACGTAACCTGGCCCGCTACCAGCGGCGCATGGCCCGCAAACAGCGCGGGTCGAACAACCGGGCCAAGGCCAAGGCGAAGGTGGCGCGCGCCCACCGGAAGGTGAAAGCGGCTCGCGCCGACTTCCTGCACAAGGCCTCCGCCCGGCTGGTCCGCGACCACGACGTGATCGTGATCGAAGACCTCGCGGTCAAGAACATGGTCCGTAACCGGAGCCTGGCCAAGGCGATCTCCGACTCCGGATGGGGCACCTTCCGCCGCATGCTGGAGTACAAGGCGGCCAAGCACGGCCGTCACCTGGTCGTGATCGACCGCTGGTACCCCAGCTCGAAGACCTGTAGCGCGTGCGGGCATCTGCTCGCCGTACTGTCCCTCGATACCCGGCGCTGGACGTGCCCGGGCTGCCGCACCTTGCACGACAGGGACGTCAACGCGGCGAAGAACATCCTGGCGGCAGGTCTTGCCGTGTCCGCCTGTGGAGGTGACGTCAGACACTCCGGGTCCGCCCGGGTGCGGTCGCCTGGGAAGCAGGAACCCCGACCTGTGAAGGTTGGACTCCCCCGCCTTTAGGCGTGGGAAGGAAGTCAATCATACAACCTGACGCCCGGCGAGGGACGACGCGCCCCGCGCGATCAAGGCGCACCGCCGCCGGGACGCGATGATGGGAAATATGACCAGAACCCTCCCCAGGCCGCGATGAAGGTCCGGCACGCACGGGCGGTGGCGGCCCGATGGGTAAGGGAGCACGCGTCCACGGCTCCGGATTTCGCCGGCGCGTTCCTGAGCGGCTCGTCCGTCTGGCTGCCCGAGGACGCCGAGTTGCCCGCCGCCTCCGACATTGACGTCATGGTGGTCACCACCGCCCCGCGGCCCCCGGCGAAGCTCGGGAAGTTCTGCTGGGACGGGGTCCTGCTGGAGGTCACGTACCTGACCTGGAACGAGATCCCCTCCGCCGAGGCGGTCCTGGCGGACTACCACCTGGCGGGGTGCTTCCGCACGGACACCGTCCTCGCCGACCCCACCGGCCGCCTCACCGACCTGCACGAACGCTGCGCCGCGCGGTACGCCGAGCGCCCGTGGGTGCTCCGGCGCTGCGCCGCCGCCCGCGCGAGGATCGTCGACGGGCTCGGCGCGCTGAGGACGGCCAGGGGGCCCGGCACCATGCGCGCGAGGACCGCCGACGGGCCTGGCGCCCTCCGTGTCGGCGACCCGCCCCACGACCAGGTGACCGCCTGGCTGTTCCCCACCGGCGTCACCACGCACGTCCTGCTCACGGCGGGCCTGCGCAACCCCACGATCCGCCTGCGCTACCTCGCCGCGCGGACGCTGCTGGAGGAGTACGGTCACGCGGACGTCCACGAGGAGCTTCTCGCCCTGCTCGGATGCGCGGACATGACCCGCCGCCGCGGCGGGGAGCACCTGCGCGCTATGACCGCCGCGTTCGACGCCGCCGCCCGCGTCGCCGCGACCCCGTTCCCCTTCTCCTCCGACATCACCCCGGCGGCCCGCCCGATCGCCGTGGACGGCGGCCAGACGCTGATCGACCGAGGAGACCACCGCGAGGGCGTCTTCTGGACCGCCGCCACCTACGCCCGCTGCCTGAAGATCCTCGCCCACGACACCCCGGAAACCTACGCGACGTTCACCCCCGGCTTCGCCGCCCTCCGCACGGACCTCGACATCCCAACCCCGACCGCCCTCACCCGCCGTGCGACCGACGTCCTCACCTTCCTCCCACGCCTCTGGAAGGTCGCGGAAGCGATCCTCGACGCGAACCCCGACGTTAGAGGTGTGCTGTAACAGGGAGGCGATCATGCCGCGCCCTACGCCGGTCTGCGTGCCGTCCGACCAGGGTGAATCATCACCGCTGAACTGGCCCGCCCGGACGACCGAGAATCGTCCGGGCGGGCCAGTGGGCTCGATCAGGCGATCGGGTCGCCGATCACCGGCATTATGCGCGTTCCCGGCTCAGCAGTAGTCGGCGTCGACCTCCTGGCGGAAAGACTCTTCTGATTGCGGAGTCGCCTTTCCGATCCAGTTGACCACCTGGGTGCTGTCGGCGAGATTCTCGGGCACTTTGTCCCGCA
Source organism: Sphaerisporangium sp. NPDC051017 (assembly GCF_040683095.1). Taxonomy (NCBI): domain Bacteria; kingdom Bacillati; phylum Actinomycetota; class Actinomycetes; order Streptosporangiales; family Streptosporangiaceae; genus Sphaerisporangium; species Sphaerisporangium sp. NPDC051017. Next base: position 17,265 of record NZ_JBFBCI010000008.1, on the reverse strand, counting down.
GGAATGCGGAGCCGGTGGGACGCTCGCTCGAAAGTCGAACTCCGACGTCAAGGTGAGGCGGAACGGGGGACGTCAAGGAGTTCTCTTGTTTCGAGAAACCCCGCGCGTCCCCCAGCACGATCATTCCCTTCTGCTCGTCTGGCCGGTTGGGCTCTGACACCTTCCATACGAGTCGTTCGGTTTCCCAGTCCGCCACCTCGAACGAGGAGATGGTCTCACCGTCGCACAACGGAACCACGAATCTGAGTTGACCGTCGCCCGTGCGGCCGACTCCGACAGGCCGGGGAAGATCGTCCCCTAGCGGAGGGCGGCATGCCGCCAGCAGTAACGCACAGGACGAAATGAGAATCACCCTCTTCGATGACGGCCGCCGCCGGATGTACCCGTGTCCAGTCATGTGCACCTATCAGCAGTCTTAGGTAGCCAAGTACATGGTTACCACGCTCAGCCTGTCGCCGTATCCGCAGAAAGCGTGGAGGTCAGGCCAATTTACGGGTACAGCGCGGGCCATCCACCGGAATGGCAGGGTGTGGTCAGTTCGTCGGGAGCCAGGGTTTTACTTTGTCGGGGTTGGCGGTGACCCACTTTTCGGCGGCGGCCTCGGGGGTCATCTTGTCCTCGGCGATGTACTTGGCGACGAGGTTCTGGTCGTCGTTGGTCCAGGTGAAGTTCTTGACGAGCTGGTACGCGGGACCGGCGGCGTCGGCGAACTTCTTACTGACGATCTTGTCGAGCTCGTACGGCGGGTAGTCGCACGCGACCTTGGCGGCGTCGGCGTCGCAGCCCTCGGTGTACGTGGGCAGGTTCACCTTCACCAGCTTGACCTCGGACAGGAACCACTGGGGCTCGTAGAAGTATCCGATCATCGGCTTCTTCTGCGCCTCGGCCTGCCGGAATCCGGTGATCAGCGCCGCCTCGCTCCCGGCGTAGACCACCTTGTAGTCCAGGCCCAGGTTCTTCACCAGCGCGGCGTCGTTGGTCACGAAGGACGGGTCGCCGTCGAGCAGCTGCCCCTTGCCGCCGGACTCCGAGGTCTTGAACAGGTCGGCGTACTTGTTGAGGTTCTTGTAGTCGGTGATGTCGGGGTACTTCCCGGCCATCCACGGCGGCACGTACCAGCCGATGATGCCCTGGTTGCCCGTCGCGCCGGCCTCGACGGCGACCTTCTGGTCCTCGATGTACTTCTTCTTCAGGTCGTCGTGGCCCCAGTTCTCCACGACCGCGTCGACCTCGCCGGTGGCGAAGCCCTGCCAGGCGACCTCCTCCTTGAGGTCCTTCTTGGTCACCGCGCAGCCGAGCCGCTTCTCGGCGACGTAGGCGATCACGGCCGCGTTGGCCTCGTACCCGACCCAGGGGTTGATCGCGAGGTTGAGCGTGCCGCACGCCTGCCCGGCCGGGGGCGTGCCCGAGCCGGACGCGGCCGGGGCCGCCGTGGTCTCGCCCACCTTGGCCCCGGCGCACGCGGATACGAGAAGACAGGCCGCTCCGGCGAGCGCGACTCTGGAGATTTTCATCAGGTCCTCCTGAGGGGGTGTCAGTGCCGCCCGTGGGCGGCGGCGTCGGCGCGCCGGGCCGCGGCCTTGGTGAGCGCGGCGAGCATGGTGCCGAGCACGACGATCGCGAGGCCCGCGGCCAGGCCCTTGCCGCGGAGCTGGAGCTGGGAGAAGCCGGACACCACGTCGTACCCGAGCGCGCCCGCGCCCACGAGGCCGCCGACCACGACCATGGCCAGCACGTAGATCAGGCCCTGGTTGGCGGCGAGGGTGACCGCCCGGCGCGCCATCGGGAGCTGCACCTTGGAGACGACCTGCCATGGGCTCGACCCGGCGGCCGTGGCGGCCTCCACGGCGCTCACCGGCACGCCTCGGATGCCGTCGGCGACGAGTTTGATCGCCACGGGGGCCGCGTACACCACGGCCGCGATGATCGCGGTGAAGCGCGTCGCGCCGAACAGGCCGAGGATCGGTACGAGGTAGACGAAGGCGGGCATGGTCTGCCCGGCGTCGAGGATCGGACGGATCACCCGGTCTGCGCGGCCGTCCCGTCCCATCCACACGCCGGTCACGACGCCGAGCGCCATGACGAGCACGGTGGCGACGAGCGTCGCGGCGAGCGTCACCATGCCGTCCTGCCAGAGGCCGAGCGCGACGAGCAGGGCCAGGCAGGCGGCGCAGACGACGGCGACGCGCACGGTGGTGAGCACGAGGGCGGCCGCGGTGACGACGAGCAGCACGAGCCACCACGGCGAGCCGGTCAGCACGGCCTCGAACGGGTTCAGCAGGCCGTAGGTGACGGCGTTCTTCAGGGCGTTGGTGTAGGTGTACAGGTTGGCCTGCGCCCACTGGCCGGCCGCGTCGGCGGCCCCGCGCACGTGGGCGCCGAGGTCGGCCTCGCCCGGGAAGACTGCCGCCCACACGTACACGTGGGAGAGGTACACGAGCACGGCGGTGACGGCGAGGACGGCGGTCACCTGGACGCGGCGCCAGAGCGGGCGTCGGACGCGCCCGGCGCGTCGGGCGGTCTCGACGCGGCGACCGGCGGCGGAGGTCACCCGGTCGAGCACGATCGCCATGATCACGATGGCGAGGCCGGCGTTGAAGGACGTGCCGACGTCGAGCGTCTCCAGCGCCTTGAGGACGGTCTTGCCGAGGCCGGGCGCGTCGATGAGCGCGGCGATCGTCGCCATGGACAGGGCGGCCATGATGGTCTGGTTGACGCCGACGATGACGGTCCGCTTGGCGAGCGGCAGCCGCACTTTGGTCAGCAGTTGCCATGGTGTCGAGCCGAGCGAGGCGCCCGCCTCCACGGTCTCGGGGGGCACCTCCCTGATGGCGTGGGACGTGATGCGGATCGCGGGCGGGACCGCGTAGATCATCGTCGCGACGGTGGCGCTGGCCGGGCCGATCAGGAAGAAGAGCGTGAGCGGCGCGAGGTACACGAACGTCGGCATGGTCTGCATGAAGTCGAGCACGGGGCTCACCAGCCGATCGAACCGGTCGCTCAGCCCGGCCCACACGCCGAGGGGGATGCCGATGACCAGGGACAGGACGACGGCGGCGAACGTCAGGGCCAGCGTGTCCATGCTCTCGCGCCACAGGCCGAGCAGCCCGAACGAGGCGAACCCGGCGGCGGTGAGCAGCGCGACGCGCAGGTTTCCGTACAGCAGGGCGACGGCCGTGGCGATGCCGGTCACGCCGAGCCAGCCGACCGCCGGGACGGGGCGGCCGAACGAGGGTGTGCTGATCAGCGCCTGGACGAAGGTGACGAACTGGTCGATGAACAGGCGGATGTAGTTCACGAAGTAGAGGAAGAACGGGTTCTCGTTCCTGCTGTCGTCGATGACGTCGGCCGCCTCGCCGATGCGCTCGTGCAGGGGCGTCAGCTCGGCGCCGCCGAGCGGCAGGGTGGCCTGGCCCCGGAAGACCAGCCACAGGACGAGCCAGGCGGCGAGGATGCCCGCGAGGAGGTACGGGCGCGTCCACATCGGACGGCGGGCGGGCGCGGTCGCCGTCACCATGACGCCCGCCTCGCGGCGAGAGGTCCGGGGCGCGGCCTCACTCCGCGATCACCTCCAGGACCTCGGCGGCACCGACGACGCCGAGCAGCTCGCCGCCCGCGACGACCCGTACGGGACGGTCTGCGCGCAGGACGGTGGGCACGGCCTCCTTGATGACGACGTCCGGCCCGAGCTCGGGCCCGTCCAGCGCGTCGCCGGGCTCGGGTGGCCGCATGATCCAGCGCAGGGTCAGGACGTGCGAGCGCGAGACGTCCCGGACGAACTCCCGCACGTAGTCGTCGGCGGGCGCGCCCACCACCTCGTCCGGGGTGCCGGTCTGGACGAGCGCGCCGTCGCGCATGACCAGGATGCGGTCGCCGAGCCGCAGCGCCTCGCCGAGGTCGTGCGTGATGAAGATCATCGTCTTGCCGACCTCGCGGTGCAGCCGGATGACCTCGTTCTGCATGTCCCGCCTGATCAGCGGGTCGAGCGCAGAGAACGGCTCGTCGAAGAACAGCACCTCGGGGTCTCCGGCGAGGGCGCGGGCCAGGCCCACCCGCTGCTGCATGCCGCCGGAGAGCTGGTCGGGGTAGGAGTCCGCGTACCCGGTCAGGCCGACGAGGTCGAGCATCTCGGTCGCGCGGGCGTATCGCGGGGCCTTCTTCACGCCCTGGATCTCCAGGCCGTAGGCGATGTTGTCCAGCACCCTGCGGTGCGGCAGAAGGCCGAAGTGCTGGAAGACCATCGCGAACCGGTGACGGCGCAGCTCGCGCAACTGCTTGCCGGCCGCCTGGCGGACGTCCACGCCGTCCAGGAGGATCTCGCCCGCGGTGGGCTCCACCAGGCGGGTCAGGCAGCGGACCAGCGTGGACTTGCCCGAACCCGACAGGCCCATGACGACGAACACCTCGCCGCGCCGCACCGAGAACGACGCCTCGCGGACGGCGGCGACGCAGCCGGTGCGCTCCTTGAGCTCGGCGCGCGGCAACTCGGCGAGCGGGGAGCCGGGGACGTCGGCCGCCCGCGGGCCGAAGACCTTCCACAGGCCGCGCACGTCGAGGATCGCCGGTCGTTCGCTCGCGTGCGCCGGAGAGGTTTCTGCCGGGGACGTCGCGGTCATCGTCACCTCGCGGGGGGTCGAGGGAGTGAAGGCCGGTCGCGCCACCGGGACATGGACCTGCCAGGACCATTCCAAACCGCATCTCGGGTTGCATAATGCGCACCGGAATGCTTAATGAGGAACAGAATCAACCTTCACGCCTGCCCCGTCAAGGCTTGCCGGGTTTCCCTTCCCGACCGAAACGCGCACGACGACACCACCCCATTCGTGAGACCCGCCGACCCGCGCCCCCACCTCTAGTCGGTGCCGACGGGCGAGCGGCGGTAGAACTCCGTGTGGTCCGGGGGCAGGGGCGTGTTGCCGAGGACGAGGTCGGCGGACTTCTCGGCGAGCATCATCACCGGGGCGTAGATGTTGCCGTTGGTGATGTAGCGCATGGCGGAGGCGTCCACCACGCGCAGCCCGTCCAGGCCGTGGACGCGCATCGTCGCCGGGTCCAGCACGTCGTGGTCGCCGACGCCCATGCGGGCGGTGCAGGACGGGTGCAGGGCGGTCTCGCCGTCGCGGGCCACCCAGTCGAGCACCTCCTGGTCGGTCCGGACGGACGGCCCGGGGCTCAGCTCGCCCGCGTTGAAGTCCTCCATGGCCGGCTGGTTCAGGATGGCGCGGGCGACGCGGACCGCCTCCACCCACTCACGCCGGTCCTGCTCGGTGGACAGGTAGTTGAAGCGCAGCGCGGGCTTGACCCGCGGGTCGGCGCCCTTGATCTTCACCGAGCCGCGCGCGTCGGAGTACATCGGGCCGATGTGCACCTGGTAGCCGTGCCCTCCGGCGGGCGCCGAGCCGTCGTAGCGCACGGCGAGGGGCAGGAAGTGGAACATCAGGTTCGGGTAGGCGACGTCGTCGTTGCTGCGCGCGAAGCCGCCGGCCTCGAAGTGGTTGGTCGCCCCGGGTCCGGACCGCAGGAACAGCCACCGCGCGCCGATGTCCAGGCGCCGGCGCCACTTCATCGCGGGCTGCATCGACACCGGCCGCCTGCACCCGTACTGGACGTACACCTCCAGGTGGTCCTGCAGGTTCTCCCCCACCCCGGGAAGGTCGTGGACGGGCGCGACGCCGGCGGCCTCCAGCTCGGCGGCGTTCCCGACCCCGGAGAGCTGGAGGAGCTGCGGGGTGTTGATCGACCCGCCGCAGAGGATCACCTCGCCGGCCCGTACGGTGCGGCCGTCGTACTGGACGCCGACCGCCCGCTTCCCCTCGAACAGGATCTTCGTCACGTACGCCCGCGTCCTGACCTCCAGGTTCGGGCGGCCCTTCACCGGGTGCAGGTACGCGCGGGCGGCGGACAGGCGGCGGCCCCGGCGGATGTTCCGGTCGAACGCCGCGAACCCCTCCTGACGGAAGCCGTTCACGTCGTCGGTCAGCGGGTACCCGGCTTGCTGGACGGCCTGGAAGAACGCGTCGAACAGCGGGCCGGACGACGGGCCGCGTTCGAGCACCAGCGGCCCGTCGTGGCCGCGGAACGGGGTACCCGGGTCGGCCGTGCAGTTCTCCATCTTCCGGAAGTACGGCAGGCAGTGGGCGAAGTCCCAGGTCTCCATGCCGGGGTCGGCGGCCCAGCGCTCGTAGTCCAGCGGGTTACCGCGCTGGAAGATCATCCCGTTGATGCTGCTGGACCCGCCGAGCACCTTGCCGCGGGCGTGGTAGATGCGCCGGCCGTTCATGTGCGGCTCGGGCTCGGACTCGTACTTCCAGTCGTAGAACCGGCTGCCGATCGGGAACATCAGCGCGGCGGGCATGTGGATGAAGACGTCCCAGGGGAAGTCCGTGCGGCCTGCCTCCAGGACCAGCACCCGGACGGAGGGGTCGGCGGACAGTCGGTTGGCCAGAACGCAGCCGGCCGATCCACCACCGACGATGACGAAGTCGTACATTCTTGCCCTCGTCTCGCTGTCGTCGCGCTCGCGCGGACGGAGATCGACGTTCGCTTTGTAGCGATTGACGCACAAGGTTGCGGTAGACGCAACCATTAGGTAACGAATACCCAAATGGACGCGGCCATCGCCGACCGCCTACAGTCCGGGGCTATGGGCAACGATTCGTCGGCCGGCGTTCAGTCGGTCGACCGGGCGATCAGCGTGCTGGAGATCCTCTCCCAGCGTGGGGAGGCCGGCGTCAGCGAGATCGCGGCCGAGATCGGCGTCCACAAGTCCACGGCCTTCCGGCTGCTCGGCGCGCTGGAGGCGAGAAGCCTCGTCGAGCAGGCCGAGGACCGCGGGAAATACCGGCTGAGCTTCGGCGTGATCCGCCTCGCGGGCGGCGTCTCCGCCCGCCTCGACCTCACCCAGCAGGGCCGTCCCGTCTGCCGCCGCCTCGCCGAGGAGGTCGGCGAGACCGTCAACATCGCCGTCGTCCGGTCCCACTACGCGGTGAACCTCGACCAGGTGCGCGGCTCGTCCGCCGTCACCGCGCACAACTGGGTGGGCCAGCTCACTCCCCTGCACGCCACCTCCAGCGGCAAGGTGCTGCTCGCCCACCTCGACGACGCGCACCGCGACCAACTACTGGCCGCCGCCGGCCTTCCCCGGTTCACGCCCGCGACCCTCACCACCGCCGCCGAGCTCCTGCCGCAGCTCGACGAGGCCCGCGCGCGGGGGTACGCCGTGACGCTGGAGGAGTACGAGATCGGCCTGAACGCGATGGCCGCGCCGGTGCGGGCCTACGACGGGGAGGTCGTGGCGGCCGTGAGCGCCTCGGGACCGGCGTACCGCTTCACCGAGGCGCGCATGCACGAGCTGGTGCCCGTCCTCATGGCCGGGGCGGCCGACATCAGCCACCGCCTGGGCTACGCGGGCTGAACCCGGCGGCGATGCCGCGGCGGCCCGCCGAAGCCAGGCAACGGGCGATTCCGGGACGGACCGCCGGCGCCGGTCAGCGGGCGATGCCGAGGCGGCCCGCGACCCACTCGTGGAAGTCGGCGATGTGGTGCTCGCTCGGCACCAGCACGCCCCCGGCCGCGTACGCGCGCGAGCCCATCGCGGGCTGGCAGCGCTCGCACGCCTCGAAGTCCTGCACGTTGACCCGGTGGAACAGCTCGACGGACGGGCCGAGGTCGCTGCCGCCGTCCACGACCTCGGGCAGGAACAGCCAGTCGCACTCCACGATCGTGCGGCCGGCGGCCAGCGGGAACATGCGGTGCACGATCGCGTGGTCGGGGACGAGGTTGACGAAGACCTGCGGCCTGATGGTGATCGCGTAGTACCGCCGGTCCTGGTCGTCGCTGACGCCCGGAATGCGGTTCACGCCCGGCGAGCCGTCGATCGTGAACCCTTCGATCTCGTCGCCGAAGGCCGCGCCGTGGCCGACGTAGTACTGCGCGGCGTACCCCTCGGCGAACTCGGGGAGCACCGCGGTCAGCTCGGGGTGGATCGTCGCGCAGTGGTAGCACTCCATGAAATTCTCGACGATCAGCTTCCAGTTGGCCTTGACGTCGTAGACGATCCTGCGGCCGACCTTGAGGTTCTCGATGCCGTAGTTCTCGATGGAGGCGAGGTCGCCGAGCCGGGTGGTCACGGCGCCGAGGACGTCCCGCTCGAAGGGCGGCGGGTCGGCGGCGAGGCAGACCCAGACGTAGCCGATCCACTCGCGGACGTGCACGGTGACCAGGCCGTACTCGGTGCGGTCGATGTCGGGCATCTTGCCCAGGTTCGGGGCGGCGATCAGCGTGCCGTCGAGGTCGTACGTCCAGGCGTGGTACATGCACGTGAAGGCCCGGCGCACCCGGCCGGACTCCTCGGTGCACAGGCGGGCGCCGCGGTGCCGGCAGACGTTGAGGAACGCGCGCACCGAGCCGTCCCGGGCGCGGCTGATGATCACGCTCTCGCGCCCGACCTGCGCGGTGCGGAAGGCTCCCGGACCGTCGAGGTCGGCGGCCCTGGCCACGCAGAACCACATCGACTCGAAGATCCGCTCCTGTTCGAGGGCGAAGACGGACTCGTCGGTGTAGAGGCCGCCCGCCAGGGTGGCGATCAGGCTGGAGGTCACCACGACTACCCCTCGGGTTCTGAATGGCGAAACGCATCGCGCTATGCGCAACAGACTGCGTCCCAGGTGAGCCGCCTGTCAATACGCGCGCGAGCCGCCCTCACGGGCACAGGGTGTAGTCGTCATGAAGTGGCGCCGGCGAGAGACGAAGGCTTTCCCCGGGGGCAGGGTTGTATTACTCGGCCCGGTCCGGCACCGGGGGGCATTTCTTCGCGGGGCCGGTGGCTATCCGGAAAGATGTCCCTCATGCGCCTCGAATGGCACCTCTGGGGATATGTCGTTATAGCTACAGTTCTATCCCTCCCCGCGGCCGTGCTCGCGGCACACTTACTGGCCACCTGGCGCTCCAATCGGAGCCATCCGCATCCATTCCGTACGGCGTACGCCGATGTGTTCGCCGTCGCCGGGACCATCCCGTGGATCTGGATGATCTTGACGCCGGGATCCGCCTCCGGCGTCACGCTGCTGCCCCTCAGCGATCTCGCCGAGCTCGCGACGGCCCCACCGGGGACGGTATTGGCGCAGGTGGGAGGCAACCTTCTCGTCTTCGCGGCCCTCGGCGCGCTACTGCCCGTACGGTCGGCGCGCTTCGCCGGGACGTGGCGCGTGGCCCTTCTCGCGGCCCTTCTGTCGATCACCGTCGAGGTGTTGCAGTATGGATTGCACCTCGGCCGGGTGTCGTCCGTGGACGATGTTCTGCTCAATTCGGCGGGCGCCGCGCTCGCGAGCCTGGCCACCCGGCGGTGGCACGCGCGACCCTTGACGGCCGGGACCGGTCCACAATAGCGACCCCAGAATACCCCGGAGATCACCACACAGACACGATTGGCACAAAAGAAGCACGGGACCAACCTCCGTATCTGTGCGATCGTGGACAAGGCGGGGCAAGTTCTCTGAAGACGCGGACGGCGTTGGTGACTGAGGGTGATAGAGAGTGATGGCATCTTCCCCGGTACCACATGAACCCCCGATCTATCGCCGGATCGCCGATCGTCTGCGCCAGGCGATCCTCGCGGGCGAATTCCGGGATGGGGATCGGCTGCCGGGCGAGAACGCCCTCATGTCGGAGTACGGAATCGCCAGGGCGACGGCGCGGCAGGCACTGGCGGTTCTCATCAACGAAGGGGTGGCCGTGCCCAAGCGCGGGTCTGGTGTGTACGTACGCCATTTCCGGCCGATCCGGCGCCACGGCTCGCGCCGCCTCTCGCGCGAGCAGTGGGGCACGGGGAAGGCGATCTGGGACTCGGACGTGACCGGCCGCCCGTTCACGGTGGACGACATCGTCATCGCGCGTGAGACGGCCGCCGAGGACGTCGGCCGCGTGCTCGGCTGCGAGGAGGTGTGGGTGCGGCGGCGGCGCTACTCCGTGGACGGACGGCCCGTGCAACTCGCCGCCTCGCACTTCCCGGCCGACCTGGTGGAGGGGACGCCGATCACGGTGCCGGACACCGGCCCCGGCGGCGTCTACGCGCGCCTCGGCGACCTCGGCCACGCGCCCGTGCACTTCACCGAGGAGGTGCGCGCCCGCATGCCGTCCCCCGACGAGGCCGCCATGCTGCGGCTTCCCGCCGGGACGCCCGTGATCGAGGTGTGCCGGTCGGCCTTCGCGGCGGGGGGCACGGCGGTCGAGCTCAACAAGATGATCATTGACGCCGCCTCGTACGTACTTCAGTACGACTTCGACGCATGAGTCAAGAGTCACGTCAAGCGTTAGGTTGACCTGTCCCCACCGAACATTGATTTCTCTAGAGATGTCCCTCACCGTGAGGGTGAAAGGTACAAACCTGGCGCACCTCGCGGGAAGGATGGACGGGATGTCGTTCGACCGGCACCTCGCCGAAATCGCCCGGGAGTTCCCCGACTGGACCATCTGGAGGAGCGACGCCGGGCGTTGGTGGGCCACCCGGCACCGCCTGCTCACCGAAGAGGAACGGGACGCGGGCGGTGCCATGACCGTCGACGCCGACGATTCCAAGGGCCTGCGCGAACGGCTGCTGGAACAGCGGGAACCGCTGCCTCCGGCCGAAGGCCCGAACGAACCGCCGGAGTGGCGGGAACCGCCGCCCCCGGCCGATCCCGAGACCTGACGCCCGCGACGCCGGCGGCAGGAAGCGCGGAAACCTCCGACCCAATCGGGGGCGGAGGTTTCCGCGTCCGGCGAGCACCGGCGCGCGGGTTACTGTCGGCGTGCGGGCTACGGGCTGTGCGGGCTTCGGGCGGTGCGGGCTACTGACGGCGCGCCGAGAGGCCGTCCTCGCCGGAGCGGTTCCCGGACGCCGGCACGTGGACGTCGGTGGCCTCGAAGAAGCCGCGGACGTGCCCCTGCGCCGGAGCCTCGTGGTCGTTGGCCCCGTGCGCGTCGTTCGCCCCCTGCCGCCGGGCGTCGCCGGCGACCTCGACGGTGTCGTCGGGACGGATCGGCCGGCCCGCGAGACCCTGCCCGGCCCCGTCGTGCCGCTCGAACTCGACGTACTGCTCGTGGTCGTCGGAGGCGTCGTGCGCGGCGGCGGCACTCACGGGAAGCACCGTACCCTCGCGGTCCTCGCCGTCCTCGTCGCGGCCCTCCGGGCGCGCGCCGCCCTCCAGGCCGGTCGCCGGCCCGCCCACCGCCGCGCCGGGCCCGAAGGCCGCGTTCCGCTCGGCGTCGCGGTCGGCCTCCGCGCGCCGCCCGTCGTCCGTACCGTCCGCGTCGTCCACGCCATGCGCGGCGTCGCCGTCCGCGCCGCCGAGCACGACCCGCACCGAGTCCTGCCGCATTGAGTCCTGCCGCATTGAGTCTTGCTCGCCGGCCACCGCGGCGTCCCGCGGCTCGTCCACGTGGGTGAAGACGGGACGCGGCGGCAGCACCGCGGCCTCGTCGATCAGCGGGCCCGCGGCGTTCTCCCGCTGGAGCAGGTCGGTCAGCACCGAGCCCATCTCGTTGAGGCGGCGCATGACCTCGGTGTGGGTGTCGGTGAGGAACGTCACCCGGCGGCCGGTGTGGTCGTCCAGCGACGTGGCGCGCTGCTGGGCGGAGGACAGCGTCTCGGCGGCCTCGGCCCGCGCGGACTTGAGCGTCGCCTCGGCCTCGGCGGATGCGGCCTCGCGCGTGGACTCGGCCTGCGCGTCGGCCTCGGTGACCAGGCGCTCGGCCTCCAGCTGGGCGGCCTTCACCGTGCGGTCGGCCTCGGCGCGGGCGTTGCGCAGCGTCTCCTCCGACTCGGCGCGGGCCGTGCCCAGCGTCTCCTCTGCGTCCGAGCCGGCCTGGGCGAGCAGGCGCTCGGCGGCGGCGGTCGCCTCGTGGACGCGGCGCTCGGCCTCGGCCTGGGCGGACGAGAGGATCTGCTCGGACTCGGCGTTGGCCTCCTCGCGCGTCTTGGCCGCGTCGGCGTCCGCGGCCTCGCGCTTGGACTTGGCCTCCTCCTCGGCGAGCTTCAGTATCGCGCTCAGCCGCTGGCCCAGCTCGTCGTAGTCCTGGGGGGCTTCGGCCAGGCGGCGGCGGGCCTCCGCCAGCTCGATACGGCCCTGCTCGGCCTGGTCGATCGCCCGCGCCAGCCGTTCCTCCAGGTCACGGATCTGATTGCGCGTTCGGACCATGTGGTCGTGGACCTGGCGGCGGCTGTATCCGCGCATCACGACCTCGAAGCCGAGGTCCTCGTGCATCATGTCGGGAAAGCTTTCATGCTGGTTCGTCATGGCTGAGCCCTGGGGGTCTGGATTCGAGTGGGGGTCGTGCATCGGGTGGCGACACGTCAGGACACGACTTTCCTGCCATCTGCCGGAGTCCGCAACCCGAACGCATGGCCTCATGCGGTCTTATAGCGCCTACCACCCTGTAAGGCGGGGAAACCGGTACATGGCCGCATGAGATCCTCGGTCACATGAGTGAGCCCCTGCTGCCCGCCCCGTACGTCGCGGCGCTGGACGCCGGCGCGCCGTCCATCCACCCCGAGGCGGACAACTACATCGCCAAGGCCGCCCGCCACCGCGCCGCCATGCCCCTGCCGGGCGCCTGACCCCTCGGAGCCCTCGCCGGGGGCCGGCGGGGACGCGCTGCCGGGACCGGTGATATGCGTCACCAGTAGCATGGCCGCCGTGCAGTGGGACCCCTTCGCGGCGATCGAGCGGGATGTCCGCGCCATGGTCGCGGACCCGCGGTGGGCGGACGTCCCCGCGCCCACTCAGGGCCAGGCGATGGCCGCCCGCCTGCTGCGCACCGAGGACGGCGCGTGCTGGCTGTTCGGCGCGCACGCCCGCTGGTACCGCCACGACGCCTCGGACGGCTCGTGGCACCTGTCCGCGCCCCCGGCCGACCCGGGCGTGCGGGCCGCCGCGCGCGCTCCCCAGCCGCCCCCGCCGATCCCGGACGAACTGCTGCCTGACCCGTCCGACATGTCCTACGACCGGGGCTCCACCCAGGCGTTCGTGGGGCCGGACGTGACCCGCGAGACCACCGAGCGGACGCGCGAGCTGCTGGTGGAGGCGTGCCGGCCGAAGGAGGACGTCCCGCCGGTGTCGGGGCCGCTGCGCGAGACGTTCTACGCGGACGTCACGGCGGCGGTCGCGGCGATCTGGGGCACGATCATGTGGTGCGCCTACGCCCCGGCGTTCGACGGCAACGAGATCCTGCTGTCGATGTTCGGCGAGTTCCTGGCGCGCCCGCTGCCCGGGGACGACTGGGTGCGGTGGCTGCCGCCGACGCCGCTGGAGGCGCTGACCGGCCTGTACGCCGAGCGGTTGGACCACGGGGCCCAGGGGCAGGGGCTGCGCCTGGCCGGGCTGATGGCCGGGACGGCCCGCGTCCTGGCCCCCGACCCGCGTTTCTCTCCCCGCGCGGGGGCCCTGCTGGCGATGGTGGAGCCGTTGCTGGCGCGTCCGTGGCTGGACCACCGGGCCCGGGGCGCGCGGGCGCTCAGGGACGCCTGGCTGGCGCGCTGCCCGCGCCCCCTGAGGGCCGCCGTGCTGGCCGAGACCTCGCCGGAGGACCACTTCCGGCATCGCCTGTACGACCTGGTGGAGGCGCTGTCGTTCGTCGCGTCCCATGGGGCCGATCCGCGGGCGGTCGCGGCGTCGCTGCTGGCCGCGGACGTCCACGAGGTGGCGCCCGGGGAGGCGGCGCGGCTGTACCCGTTGCTGGACCCGGAGCTGCGGCGGACGTACTACGCGGTGCTGGCCGACGCGGGCCATCCCCTGCGGGGTTGCTGGCCCCGGGACGGCGAGCCGCCGGACGCCCTGCGCCCGCCCGACCGGGCCTCGGCGGCGGCGCTGCTGGGGGCGGGGTACGCGACGGGGCTGGCGTGGTGCGCGCTCACCGGGACGGCGCCGCCCGCGCGCGGGTTCCCCTCGTCCGCGGCGACGGTGAGCTGCCTGATCGGCGAGCGCGACGACCCGCTGCCGGACGCCTCAGACACCTCAGATGAATGGATACACCACAGCTGACCGGCCCGCCGTGACCTAAACGTTAAATTAGGCCATTTCATACTTACCTCGCGTATATCATTCCCGGTCCCCCTATCTGGGGATTTGGCCGAATTGTGATCTACGATCCTGGAAATGGTTCCACGGGTACACGGGCGGCCAAGGCGAATGGTCCCGATGGGCCATGTCGCCGAAAGCCACCCGGCCGTAACCTCGAAGAGGGTGTGGGCTGCGAAAGGAAGGACGACGCGGTGGGGCACGACAACCTGGACTTGAGAGTCCATGACCGTGTCGCGTTGGACGAGATCGCGCTCTACGCGGAGGTGCTCAGCGCCGTCGCCGTCAGCGAACGACAGCTCACGTTGGATGAGCTCGACAACGCGCTCGGATTGCGTACTTCGGTGAGTCACTGAAGAAGGTCGCAGAACTGGTCCCGGACTCCTCGGGGGTTCGGGACGGTTTTGTGAAAAGGCCTCTTACCTCCGGCTTACCCCCCGGCGTGACTAGTCCGAGCGGGCCGTGAAACGGCCGGACACGACTACGAGCGCACTAGCCTCGCGATCGCCGCCGAGGCCTCCTTGACCTTCGCCTCCGCCTCGGGACCGCCGTTGTTGATCGCGTCCGCGACGCAGTGACCGATGTGGTCCTCCAGGAGCCCCAGCGCCACGGCCTGCAGGGCGCGCGTGGCCGCCGACACCTGCGTGAGGACGTCGATGCAGTAGGAGTCTTCCTCGACCATGCGCTGAAGGCCGCGGATCTGCCCCTCGATCCGACGAAGCCTGGTCAGATAAGCCTGCTTGTCTCCGCTGTACCCATGCATAGCGTCTACAATACCGGTTCGGGGTATACCATAGCGGCGCGCGCGTCCCGCACCCGGGGTCGGCCCAGCGCCCCCGCGCCCCTCAGCGCCGCCTCAGCGCGCCCCGGCCGCCTTCGCGCCGCGCCCGCGCAGATCCTCGGCCAGTTCCTCCCAGCGCGCGGCGACGACCGGCGCGGCGTACCGGGCCGCCGACTTACGCGCCCCCGCCGACAGCACCATGCGCCGGCGCTCGTCGTCGATCAGGCCCAGCATCGCGCACGCGAACGCCTCGACCTCGTCCCCGCCCCTCGGCACCAGCACGCTGTCATGGCCAGGAGTGACGAACTCCCCCGCGCCGCGCGCCCCCTCGAACCCGACCACGGGGACACCGCAGCCGAGCGCCTCGATCACCGTCATGCCCGGGCTCTCGGCCAGCGAGGTGACCGCGACCAGCGACGCCTTGGCGAACTCGCCCGGCAGGTCGGGCGTCGTGCCCATGAAGTACACGTTGTTGTGCAGGTTCAGGCTGCCGACCAGCGCGCGCAGCCGCTTCTCCTCCGGCCCGCCGCCGTATAACCGCAGCCGCCAGTCAGGGCGCTTGTCCGCCACGATCGCGAAGGCGCGGACGAGCTGGTCGAACGCCTTGCCCGCCAGCCACCGGCCGCCCGCCGACACGATGCGGTTGTCCATGCGCGAGCGCGGCCAGGGGCCCTGCGTCAGCGCGTCCGGCACGACCTCCAGCCTCGGGCCGCCGGAGCCCTGGAAGAGGCGGTCGAAGTCGTCCCTGGCCGTCTCGGTCGAGGTGACCACGGCGTCCAGCTTGGGGTAGAAGCGGCGCACCGGGTCCGGGACCGGCGGCCGGCTCCACTCGCGCGCGACGCGCAGGGTCTCGCGCGGGACGTGCCGGGCCGCCTGGACGCTGAGGCTCGCGCGGGTCGTGACGAGCAGGTCGGCGCGCATCCCCCGCAGGGCGCGCCACAGGGCCATCTCGATGCGCATCTGCCCGCCGGGCAGGATGTGCCGGACGCCGGGCCGCGCGTCGATCAGAAAGCGCACCGACAGCCGGCGGTCCACCGGGAAGAACGGGTTCTCGCGGACCCGCCTGACGCTGATGATCCCGACCTCGTGCCGGGACGCCAGCGCCGCCGCCAGGTTGAGCACGGCCCGCGTGTCGCCGCGCATGCCGTACACCGAGGGCACGAGAAAGCAGATCTTCATCCGCCCACCTCGAGGCGCAGTTCGTCGTCGGAGGTGTAGCACGGGCGGACCGGCACCCCGTCCACCCGGGTGTCGGGGTACTGGACCCGGCGCCCCTTGCCGTCCACGTCGTCGATATGGGCGCCGAGCGGCAACGGCACGTCCAGGCCGTCGACCTCCAGCGACGGCTCCCACAGCCCCTCGTACTCCGGCGTCGCGGCGAGCACGTCCACCAGCGACAGGGCGGCGTGGAAGCGCACGCCCTTGACGGTCGCGGTGGCCGTCACCGCGGTCTCGGGCCCCGCCGAGCGGCGCAGGGCCAGGCGGGCGGTGTGGTGGGAGTCGTCGTCGTCGAAGCCGGTGTAGGCCAGCAGTCCGGTGACCTCGAACCGGCCCTCGCGGAACCACACCGCCCGGACGTCGGCCACCGGCTCGACCTCGGAGATCTTGATGGCGAGGTGGCCGCCCCGCGTACGGTAGGCGCGATAGGCGAAGGTGCGCCGGCTGAGCGCGTAGGCGTCGAGCCGGTCGAGCGAGAAACCGGGGTCCACGCACTGGACCCGCGTACGCCTGACCCGCCGCCCGGACCGTTCCCACGAGGGACGACGCGGGGCCGCCTCGCCGTCCGGGGGCTTCCCGTCGTCGCCCGGATCGCCCGGATCATCCTGGCGCGGATCGGGCTCGTCATGTTCGAGGTAGGCGTCCCAGCGGCCCGCCGACAGGCCGAGCGGCGCGAGCGACACCGCGACCGACGCCTCGCGCACCTCGGCGCCGGACGTGCCGAGCACCACCCGGGCCTCGGTGCCGGCGCCTCTCTGCCGCAGGACCAGCCGGGTTCCGTCGGCCAGCGGCTCGGCGATGGCGAGCCGGAGCGAGAGGACATCGGCCATCGTCACCTCGGCATCGGTAACGACAACGCGCACCGCGCCCCCTCCCCGTCGATTGAGCCGCGCGTCGTTGAGGTTACCGTGATTTCTCCGTTATGTGGAGAAAGGTTTTCGGGTTCTGACTTTCGCAGGTGGGTTTGGGACGGAGCCGGGGCCCGGCCGGCGCGGATTTTCCACCGCGACGGCCGGTTCCGGCCCGGCTCTGACGCCCCGCCGGACGGACCGCTCAGGCGCCGACCGGCTCGCCCATCTGCCCGTGCTGGTCCCGCTCGCCCTTCACCGAGGTGATCAGGAGCTGGGCGACGTCCACGACCTCCAGCGTCTCCTTGGCCTGGCCGTTGTTCTTCTTCTCGTTGATCGCGTCTCCCAGCATGACCAGGCAGAA